>NZ_DAIQAT010000094.1:0-13538 GCF_036781545.1 Tabrizicola sp. | reverse complement strand
TGCGGCTGTCGCTGACCGTCAGCACCGCGATGCGGACCGGGTGGAAGGGCAGGCTTTCGTCGATGCGGGACATGGGCCTCAACTCCTCGGCATCAGCGCCAGCCGCAGGGCCAGCGCGCCGAAGATCGTGGCGCTGATCCGGCTCAGCCATTTCGCCAGCCCTGCCGAGCGGGCGACGCGCTGGCCGATGGTGCCCGCGAACATCCCTACCGCCCCGTTGACGGCCAATCCACCCAGGCTGAACACCACGCCCAGGGTCAGGAACTGCGGCAGGATCGCGCGGGCGGGGTCGACGAACTGCGGCAGGAAGGCGAGGATGAAGAGAATCACTTTCGGATTCAGCAGGTTGACCATCAGCCCCTGCCAGAAGGCCTTGCGGGCCGAGGTCGGCACCACCTGCGCCTCGGCCGCGAAGGGCGAGGAGCGGAGCGCCGAAACCGCCAGCCACAGCAGGTAGCCGACCCCCAGCCAGCGGATCGCCTCGAAGGCCGCCGGATGCGCGGCGACCAGCGCGCCAAGCCCCAGGGCGGCCAGGATCGTATGGACCATCCCTCCCGTCGCGATGCCGAAATTCGCCGCCATCGCGGGTTTCCGGCCGGACTTCAGCCCTTGGCCCAGGCAGAACATCATGTCCGCCCCCGGTGTCAGGTTCAGCGCCAGCCCGGCGGGGATGAAGGCGAGAAGGGTCAGGGGTTCGACGGGGAGCATCAGGACCTCAGAGGCAGGGGTTGATCACGGGACAGGAGCGGCGAGCGCCAAGACCGCAAAAGGCGCCTCATCCCCGCAGCCTTTGTTGCAGGGACAACAGGTCGGCCCAGGCCTCGCGCTTTGCCGCGGGATTGCGGAGAAGATAGGCCGGATGGGTCATCGGCAGAAGCGGCTTGCCGAAGGCCTGGCTCCAGTTGCCCCGCGCCCGCAGGATGCCCCGGGACCCGGTCAGGGCGAAAAGCGGGGTGTTGCCGACCGCGACGATCACCTGCGGGTCGACCAAGGCGATGTGACGCTCGACGAAAGGCATCATCATCGCGATCTCGGCGGCTTCCGGGTCGCGGTTGCCGGGGGGGCGCCAGGGCATGACATTGGTGATGTAGAATGCGCTTTCCGCGTCGGGGCTGGTGCGGGCCAGGCCGATGGCGGCGAACATCCGGTCGAGGAGTTTTCCGGCGCGGCCGACGAAGGGGCGGCCCTCGCGGTCCTCCTCGGCGCCCGGCGCCTCGCCCAGGATCAGGACGCGGGCCCTGGGGTTGCCGTCGGCGAAGACGGTGTTGCGCGCGCCTTTCTTCAGCTCGCAGAGGTCGAAGGCGGCGATGGCCTCGCGCAGGGCGTCGAGCGAAAGGGCGCTTGCGGCTGCGGCACGGGCGATGGCTGCCGGGTCGGTCCCGACCGGATCGGGCGGGGAGGGGACCCTTGCGGCCACGGGCTTCGGTGTCTCGGCCGCCAGTTCGTATCGGTTGACCGGGGCGTCCAGAATCGTCTCGTCCGCGCCCGCCTCGACCTCCCAGGCCAGGGCGGCCAGCGCGGCGTGCCAGTCCCCGGCGATGTCGGTGGCGATCTTGTCCGCGATTCCCATGGGCCGAGACTAGGCCTTGCGCGCGGGTGCCACAACCGTCAGGGGCGCGGCGGGCGGTCAGGGCGCCGCGGGGCAGCCCTTCACCTCGACCGCCCCGCCGGCGGTGAGGATGGTCATGGTGATCCCCGAGCGGTCCAGCGCGAAGGGCGCGCCGTTCGGGGGGACGAGTTCCGTCATGCTGACCAACTCGCCGCCTTCGCGCTGGGTGACGGCTTCGGAGACCCAGACCGCGCGGTCGGCGGTCTCGAAGGCCACGACCTCGGGATGGCCGGGGTCGGGCAGGCGGACGCGGGCGGTGACGCGCAAGCCGTCGGTGATCGGATCGACCTGGCAGGCGACGCCGGTCACGCCGGCCTCGCCCGCGGTATGGGCGCGGGCCTGCAGCGCCGCCTTGATGCTGGCGTCGGGGGCACCGGGCGCGGCGAGGTCGGAAGTCAGCTCCAGCGTGGCGGGCAGGCAGATCTCGTCGCAGACCCCGAGCGCCATCACCACCGACAGCCTGACCGGGCGCGAGGGGTCCCGCGGGGTGACTTCCACCGGCAGGACAAGGCGTTCGTGGTAGCCGATGGTCTGCATCCCGTTGGCCTCGAACACCTCGGGCGCGGGCCAGTGCAGGCGGACCGACTTCACGTTCTCGGACCCCGACCAGTCGAAGCTGGGCGGAATGCCGGCATCGCCCGGACTGCGCCAGTAGGTCTTCCAGCCGGGGGCGAGCCGAAGCTCGATCGCGGCCATGCGGCTGCCATTTTCCGTTTGCCAGCCGGGTCTTAGCTGGGCGGCCAGCACGTCATCCTGCGTGGTGGCAAGGGCCGGGGCGGCGAGAAGGGCAAGGGTGGTGGCGGCTTTCAGCATGGGGGGAACATAGGAAAAGCGCGGGGTTTGGGAAATCACCTTTCGGCGAAGCGCCGTGAGCGTGGCCTTTTGGCCATGCGCCGGGGGTTGCCGGGCGCGGGATTGCGACCCATGTTTGGGATATGGACCTTGCCGGACAGATCCTGATCGCCATGCCGGGGATGGCCGACCTGCGCTTCGAGCGGAGCGTGGTGTTGATCTGCGCCCATTCGGACGAGGGGGCCATGGGGCTGATCATCAACAAGCCATTGGAAGAGCTGAGCTTTTCCGGGCTTCTCGATCACCTGAACATTCCCCGCGTGGCCCCGGGCCGCGACATTCGCGTGCATTTCGGCGGCCCGGTGGAGCGGGGGCGGGGGTTTGTCCTGCACTCTGCCGACTGGCAGCCGGTGTCCGAGGGCACGATGAAGGTGCCGGGGGGGCTGGAGATGACCGCGACGATCAACATCCTGGAGGCCCTTGCGCGCGGGGGTGGTCCGGGCAAGGCCTTGCTGGCGCTGGGATATTCCGGATGGGGGCCGGGCCAGCTGGAGGCCGAGATCGCGCGGAACGACTGGCTGACCTGTGACGCTCCCGAGGCGCTGGTGTTCGGGTCGGATGACGGCGGGAAGTGGTCGGCGGCCCTCAAGGGGATGGGGATCGACCCGCTGACCTTGAGCGCGGCGGCGGGGCGGGCTTAGGGCGGCCGCAAGGGACTCCGGCAAGGGGTTGGGAACGCTGGGGTAATCCTCGGGATTTGGGACCGGGAGGGCGTCTGGACGGCGTATGGGAAGCGTATGGTTTTCGTACAGACGCGCGGAGGGGTGGTGAGGCGTTAACCTTGGGGGCGATCGTGGTGAACTCACACCAAGTCGTTGGACAAGGCAGAACGAAGGTCGGTACTGTCGGGAAACCGAGAAAGAAGCGCATTCTTTAGGCGCGGAAAGTCAAAGCTGCCTGTAACTTGTGAATTTTCTGAGCCACGCCGAACAATATCAACTGCATTGGCTTCTGTTAAGTCTGAGACGTTCTCGATCAGAGTCTTTGCTACTATGTTTGCTTGGTCAAAATTGTGCGCCACAGCGTAAAGGTGGATGAGGCGATCTACAATCACAGGGGGGACGATAAACCAAAGGTTCTCCCTAATATCTTCAACGCTAAGCCGCATGGAGCATCGGTTTGCGGCTTCTTCCAGTTCCTTGATCTGACAAGTATCATTTATCGAATCAAGATTGTAACCACGAAGGTTCTCGAAGAAGCCAACCAATCTATTTCTCTGATCTGGCGCCAGTCCATCCCAGGCGAGTGCGTCAATTCTAAGTATTTTGAGTGCACCATCTATCTCACTGTCGGTTAATCCGCGCACTATTTTTGTGACTTCGGACCGCATGGTTTCGTGGAATATCTGATGATTTATCTTCGCATATGCCTTTATTGCGCATGTTGCTCGGCTTGTAAATTTATAGTCTGGATCATTAGCGACACCTTTGAGGAGAACAATAAGAAAGTTTCGAACTAGTGACTTCCTTGCTCGAGCCAAAGGACTATGCTGAAGAACCTCCAAGGCTTTTTGAACCGTGGTCGGAAAGAAGTCTGACCGCACGTCATCCAGAAGCCGATTGAGCGCATTCTTTCCGTGGCTGGGAGGAAATGACAGTAAATGGTCAATGGCGTGGACGATATGGCTTCTTGCGAGATCTGGGGAGGGGTGAAATATTTCGCCGGACACATTTACTGAAGGGTGGGCGCATCGGTTTCTATCTTCTTGAATTCTTTTAAGGTCCAAAAGTTCAACTTCGCCAAAGAACTCTAAGTCAGTTCTGGCGACATCCAGAATCTGCTTCTCCATCGACAGCAATTTAGCGACATCGCCTCTCTCTGTTGCCGCCTCAAAATCTGCAACTTGCTTGCTTGAGACCGGATCGCCAGACAAGCTCAACTCGCGAAGCTTTTCCATGATGTCAAAGAAGACACAGTTCCAAGTTGTAACGATTGCGGATCGGTACGCGCCTGCGCGGTAGCAGGCAATTGCCTCTCGCAAATACTCTGCGGAGTTCTTGTTATAGCATCTGAGTATTGCTTCATCTAAATCCGATAAGCCGCGCACCGATATTCTCCAAATGAATGGGTGGGTTCTCAGGATTCATCGAGCGAGCCATAGGGTGGGTGAAAACCCACCGTTCCGCGGTAGGATGGGAGGGATGGTGGGTTGCACCCACCCTACATCACTCCCCATAGGGCACCCAGACGGTCTTGATCTCGGTGGCCTGGGTGAGGAAGGTCCGCCCCTCTCCCTCCTGCCCCAGCCAGTCCCTCGCCCGGCCGTTGTTCACCCAGGTGCGCTTCACGTTGCCCGCCGCTTCCCGTTCGATCAGGGCGGAGAGGTTCTGGGAGGAGAAGCTCCACACGGCGTCCACGTCCATGTGGCCGGCGAGGCTCTTCGCGAGGTCTTGCGCCGGGCCGGTGACGATGTTGACCACTCCACCGGGGACGTCGGAGGTGTCGAGGACCTGGTAGAAGTCGGTGGTGGCGAGGGGGGTGGTGCCGGGGACGAGGACCACGGTGTTGCCCATGGCGATGGCGGGGGCCATGACGGAGACGAGGCCGAGGAGGGGGGCTTCGTCGGGGAGGAGGGCGCCGATCACGCCGACGGGTTCGTTCATCGCCAGTGCGATGCCGCGGATCGGGACGGATTTGGCGGCGCCGTCGTATTTGTCGGCCCAGGCGGCATAGGTGAAGAGGCGCTGGATGGCGGCTTCGACCTCTGCCGTGCCGGGCTTGCCGGTGAGGTCTTGCAGTCTGTGGGCGAACTCCTGCTGCCTTGCGGAGAGGTTTTCGGCGATGAAGTAGAGGACCTGGGCGCGGTTGTAGGCCGTTGTTTTCGCCCAGCCCTTGGCGGCATGGGCGGCCTCGACGGCGTTCCTGATGTCCTTGCGGTTGCCGATGCCGACATGGCCGAGGAGCTTGCCCTTCGGGCCGTAGACCGGTTGCGAATAGCCGCTGTCGGGGCGGGCCTGCTTGCCGCCGATATACATCTTGGCGGTGCGGTCGAGGGCGTCGACTTGGGGCTCTGCCGGGGCGGGGATGGGGGCGGAGGGTTTGAGGGCCGCAGGTTTGGCGGCGGGCTTGAGATAGGCCATCAGGCCCTCCCATCCGCCTTCCCGGCCGAAGCCGGATTCGCGGACGCCGCCGAAGCCTGCGGCGGCGTCGAAGAGGTTGGTGGCGTTCACCCAGACCACCCCGGCCTTCAGTTTCGGGGCCACGTCGAGGGCGAGGTTGACGTTCTCGGTCCAGAGCGTCGCGGCAAGGCCGTAGCGGGTGTTGTTGGCGAGGCTTACGGCTTCTTCGGGCGTGCGGAAGGTCATCGAGACGAGGACGGGGCCGAAGATCTCCTCCTGCATCAGGGTGGAGGCGGTGCCGAGGCCGGTGATGAGGGTGGGCGGGTAGAAGCAGCCCTGCGGCAGGGCGGTTTGCGCGACGTAGTGCTCGCCTTCGGGGTTGTTCTTGACGAGGTCGGTGATGGTTTGCAGTTGGATGGGATCGACCACGGCGCCCACGTCGATGGCCTTGTCCAAGGGGTCGCCGAGGCGGAGGCCGTCCATCCGGCGTTTCAGTTTCTCGTAGAAGCGGGGGGCGACGCCTTCCTGCACCAGAAGGCGCGATCCGGCGCAGCAGACCTGGCCTTGGTTGAACCAGATCGCATCGACGAGGCCTTCGACGGCGGAGTCGAGGTCGGCGTCGTCGAAGACGATGTAGGGGGATTTGCCGCCAAGCTCGAGTGTCAGGGCCTTGCCGCTGCCTGCGGTGGCCTCGCGGATGCGCTTGCCGACCGAGGTGGAGCCGGTGAAGGCGATCTTGTCGACGGGGCTATCGACCAGCGCGGCGCCGGTCGTGCCGTCGCCGGTGACGATGTTGAGAACGCCCTTGGGCAGGCCCGCCTCGCGGCTGATCTCGGCGAAGAGGAGGGCGGTGAGGGGGGTGTATTCTGCCGGTTTGAGGACGATCGTGTTCCCGGCGGCAAGGGCGGGGGCGACCTTCCAGGCCAGCATCAGGAGCGGGAAGTTCCAGGGGATGACGGCACCGCAGACGCCCAGCGGTTGCAGGCCGGGATGTTCGGATTGGAGAAGCTGGGCGAGACCGGCGTGGTAGGAGAAGTGGCGGGCGACGAGGGGGATGTCGATGTCGCGGCTTTCGCGGATCGGCTTGCCGTTGTCGAGCGTCTCCAGCACGGCGAGGAGGCGGGAGTGTTTCTGGGTGAGGCGGGCGAGGGCGTAGAGATATTTCGCCCGCGTGTGGCCGGGGAGTTTGGCCCATTTCGGCTGGGCGCGGCGGGCGGCGGCGACGGCTTTGGCCACGTCGGCCTCGGTGCCCTGGGTGATTTCGGTGAGGGGCTTGCCGGTGGCGGGATTGCTGGTCGTGAAGGTCTGACCCGGAGCGGTGAAGGCGCCGTCGATGAAATGGCCGAACCTGCCGTTGTGTTTGGCGATCCAGGCGAGGGCTTCGGCGGCGGATTCGGGGGCGGGGCCGTAGGCCATGCTGTCGAAGATTTCCTTGATGGTCATCGGGTCAGGTCCTCAACTGCAAGAGGGCACGCCTTGTGGCGGGCCTGAGCCTCCGGCGGGGATATTTGGGCAAAGATGAACGGCCGGGCGGCGGGCATGGTCACCCCATCGCGTGGCGGTTGGCGGCGGAGTAATGGCCGGTGAGGTGGTGTTCCAGCTGGCGTTCGATGTCTCCCAGCAGGCTGGACGCGCCGAAGCGGAAGAGGTCGGGCTGCAGCCAGGGATGGCCGAGTTCGTCCTTCATCAGCGACAGGTAGACCAGCGCATCCTTCGCCTTGGCGATGCCGCCTGCGGGTTTGTAGCCGACCTTGAAGCCTGTGGTGGCCTCATAGTCGCGGATGGCGCGGATCATGGTGAGGGAGACGGGGAGGGTGGCGTTGACCGTTTCCTTCCCGGTGGAGGTCTTGATGAAATCGGCGCCGCCCATCATGCAGACGAGGGAGGCGCGGGCGACGTTGCGCAGCGTGCCAAGCTCGCCCGTGGCGAGGATGGCTTTCACATGTGCCTCGCCGCAGGCTTCGCGCATGTCGCGCATCTCGTCGTAGAGAGCCTGCCAGTTCTGGGTCAGGACATGGCGGCGGGAGATGACGATATCGATTTCCTTCGCGCCGGCCTTCACGCTTTCACCGATCTCGGCGATGCGGAGCCTGTAGGGCGAGAGGCCCGCGGGGAAGCCGGTGGAGACGGCGGCGACGGGGATGGCGGTGCCTTCCAGGGCGCGGACGGCGGTTTCGACCATCTCGTGATAGACGCAGACGGCGCCGGTGGTGAGACTGGGCATCCCGAGCTTTTCGAGCATCCATTGCGCGACGGGCTGGCGGGCCTTGGCACAGAGGCGCTGGACGCGGCCGGGGGTGTCGTCGCCGGACAGGGTGGTGAGGTCGATGAGGCTGATGGCCTTCAAAAGCCAGGCGGCCTGATAGTCCTTCTTCACGCTGCGGCGGCCCGGCAGGGTGGCGGCGCGGCGCTCGATGGCGGAGGTGTTGGCCTGCCCGCTCGCGACCCAGTCGAGGTCGAGCGCCATGCCGGGGTTCCGGGCATGCGTGACCTGGGGAAGAAGGCCGGTCCGGGTGGGGGAAAGCGTGGTCATGGGGCCTCTCCCTGACGGGGCGGGATCAGGGGGACGATGCCATGCGGGGGGCGGTCGGGCAAGGGGGCGGGGCGGGAGTATTGACCATATGGTCAACTATCGCCGGGGTCGCGGGACAGCGTGGCCCAGGGCGCGCCCGTTCCGCTGGGCGGCAGTTCCCGGCGGTCGAGCGTGCGCAGGAGATGGGTCTTGGCGAGGTACAGCGCCGAGACCGGCGCGGTCAGGAACAGGAAGACCGAAACCAGGATTTCCTGCCAGGCGGTCCCCTGGCCCAAGAGCGCAAGCCCCAGCGCCGAGGCGACAAGCGCCGCGCCGACGCCCATCGTCGTGGCCTTGGTCGGCGCGTGCAGCCGCTGCATCGGCTGCTTCAGTTTCAGCAGGCCATAGCTGCCGATCAGGCCGAAGCTTCCCCCCATGACCAGCAGTGCGGCGACAAGCCATTCGGCGAGGGCGGTCATTCGATGATGCTCCCGCGCAGGAGATGCTTGCAGAAGGCGACGGTGGAGACGAAGCCGGTGAGCGCGAAGAGGAGCGCGATCTCGACCACGAGCGCCGAGTCGGTGCGGAGCGCGAGGAGGACGATCAGCGCAATGGTGTTCACCGTCATCGTGTCGACGGCGAGGATGCGGTCGGTCAGCGTGGGGGCGGTGAAGAGGCGGATCAGACTCAGGACCAGCGCCAGCGCGAAGCAGCCGAGGGCGAAGGTCAGGGCGACAGCGAGGACAGGGGAGAGGATCATGCGAAAATCCTTTTCAGGCGGGCTTCGTAGCGCGTCTTGATCTCGTCCCGGATGGCGTCGGGATCGGGGGCATGCAGCGCATGGACGAGAAGCGCGCAGCCGTCGGCGGAGAGATCGGCGGTCAGCGTGCCGGGGGTCATGGTGATGGTCCCGGCGAGGAGGCTGATCGCCTCGGGCTGGGCAAGGTCGAGGGGGACGGTGATCCAGGCCGAGCGGATGCGCTCGGCGGGCAGGAACAGGATGATCCGGGCGACCTGGAAACTGGCGACGATCACGTCCCGGACGACGAGGAGGAGATAGCCGACCAGCGCGAGGGGACGGCGGACCCGCGGGCGGTCGGGCCACCATTGGGCGGAGAGGAGCGGGATCAGCGTGGCGAGGATCAGGGCCAGCACGAGGCTGCCGAGTGTCCAGCGGTTTGCGAGGAGGAGCCAGAGGAGGGTCAGCGTCGCGGAAAGGACGGGGTGGGGGAGGAGGCGTCTCATGGGCGGCCCCCCAGCCGGTTGGCGGCGATATAGGCCTCGGGGTCGTACAGCGCGGTGGCGGTGGTCATCAGCCAGTCGGTGACGGGGCCTGCGAAGACGGTCAGCGCCGCGAGGGCGGCGAGGAGGGCGAAGGCGGCGGCGAGGGCCAGCGGCTCATGCGGAGCGGTGGGCGCCGGGTCGGCGCCGGGTTTCCAGAAGAGGAGGGAGCCCGCGCGGGAGAGGCCGAGGAGCATCAGGAAGGAGGAGACGAGGATCGCGGGCCAGATCACCGCGGCCTGGTCGCGCCAGACGTCGAGGATCATCAGCTTGCCGGGGAAGCCCGAAAGCGGCGGCAGCCCGGCAAGGGCGATGGCGGCGGCGAAATAGAGGGCGCCGATGGGCCCGGATTGCGCGACGGGGGCGGCGGTGTCGAGGCGCAGGTGGGCGCGGCGGCGGCTCAGGAGGTCGGCCACGAGGAAGATCAGCGCAGTCGCGAGGGTGGAGTGGATCAGGTAGTAAAGCGCGGCGGCGCTGGCGGCGGGGGTCATCTGCGCGATGCCGAGGAAGACGGTGCCCATCGAGGCGATCCCGGCGAAGGCGGCGAGGCGGGGCAGGGTGGCGGCGCCGAGCGTGCCTATGGCGCCGAGGGCGAGCGTGACCAGCGCGGCGGGGAGAAGCAGTGTCGGCAGGATCAGGGCGGTCGCGGGCAGGTCGGGCGGGAAGACGAGGGTGGCGAAGCGCAGCGTCGCATAGGCGCCGACCTTGGTCATGATCGCGAAAAGCGCGGCGGTCATGCCCGGCGCGTTGGCATAGGTGGCGGGCAGCCAGAAGTGCAGCGGCACCAGCGCGCCCTTGATGGCGAAGACCAGGAACAGCATCACCGCGGCGGTGCGCGGGAGCGCGGCGTCGCCCTCGGGGAGCGCGGGTAGCTTCAGCGCAAGGTCGGCCATGTTGAGCGTGCCGGTGGTGGCGTAGAGGAGGCCGAGGGCGAAGAGGAAGAGCGCCGAGCCCATCAGGTTGAAGGCGACGTAGTGCAGGCCCGCGCGGGTCCGCGCCTCGCCCCCGCCGTGGATCATGAGGCCGTAGGAGGCGATGAGCAGGACCTCGAAGAAGACGAAGAGGTTGAAGGCATCGCCGGTCAGGAAGGCCCCGCCGAGGCCCATCAGCAGGAACATGAGGAGCGGATGGAAATGCGCGCCCTTCGTGTCCCAGCCAGAGCCGATGGCATAAAGGGTGACGGGAAGCGCGAGGGCGGCGAGGAGCGTGACCATCAGGGCCGAGAGCCGGTCGAGGATCAGGACGATGCCGAAGGGGGCGGGCCAGTCGCCGAGGAAATAGGCCTGGGGGCCGGTGGTCGTGGCGGCGTGCAGGAGGGCGAGGGCGATGGCGTTGAGCGCGAGGATCGTTGCCAGGCTGAGGGCGCGTTGCAAGGTGAGGCTCCGGCGCAGCGTCAGGACCATCAGCGCGGCGGCGAGGGCGGGCAGGACGACGGGGGCGATGATCCAGTGGCTCATGCGGTGGCCTCTGGGATCGGATATCGGTTTGCCGGGGAGCCCCCCACCCCATCCCTCCCCACGCGGGGGAGGGGGGAGCCTGAGGCGGGTGTCGGGGTTGAAGGGCTGGCGGGGGCGCGTGTTGCGTCGGGGGCGCCAATCGAATCGAGCGCTGGCGCGCAAGCCTTTTGTCTCGGCCTTGTGCGTGAAGGACGCACAAGGCCTCGGGCGACCTCCGGCGGGGATATTTGGGCAAATGTGAAAGGCGGGAGGCGGGTCACGTCGGGGCCTCGTCGTCGTCCCTGTCGAGGTCGATGCGGTCGTGACCGGCGGTGAGGAAGCCGCCGATGGCGAGGATCGTGATCACGGCGGTCATGCCGAAGGAGATCACGATGGCGGTCAGGACCAGCGCCTGCGGCAGGGGGTCGGTGTAGCGGTCGGCGGTGCCGATGATGGGCGCTGCCTTCAGGGCGAGGCGGCCGGAGGCGAAGAGGAAGAGGTTGACCGCATAGCTGAGGAAGGTGAGGCCGAGGATCACCGGGAAGGTCCGCTGCCGCAGCATCAGGTAAAGCCCGACGGTGGTGAGCAGGCCGATGGCCAGGGCGAGGAGGGCTTCCATCAGCGCGGCGCCTCAAGGTCGAAGGTGGTGGTGTTAGGGCGTTCCCCGGTCTTCAGCGCCAGCCGCGAGAGCGAGGCCAGCGCGAGAAGCACCGCGCCGAGGACGCAGAGGAAGACGCCGAGGTCGAAGATCGCCGCGGTGGCCAGTTCGATCTCGTCCAGCGGCGGCAGGTGGAGGTAGGTGTAGCCGGAGGTGAGGAAGGGCAGGCCGAAGACCCAGGCGCCGACCCCGGCCAATAGCGCGACCGAGACGCCTGCGCCGATCAGGGTGTGATGGTCGAAGCGGCTTCGGGCGTGGGACCAGGCATAGCCCGAGGCGAAATATTGCAGGAGCCAGGCGATGGCGAAGACCAGCCCCGCGACGAAGCCGCCGCCGGGCAGATTGTGGCCGCGCAGGTAGATATAGGTGCCGACCATCATCGCCATTGGCAAAAGGAGGCGGGTGACGACGACCGGCAGCATCGGGTGGCGGTCGCCGGATTCCTCGCGCCGTGGCAGGGTGGCGAGGCGCCGGGTGGCGGCGGGGCTGGCGAGCAGCGTCTCGGACAGGGCGAAGATGACGAGGGCGGCGATGGACAGGACGATGATCTCGCCGAAGGTGTCGTAGCCGCGGAAGTCGACGATGATCGTGTTGACGGCATTGGTGCCGCCCGCGCCGGGTTTCGACTGCGCGAGGTGGTAGGCCGAGATCGGCTCGAAAGCGGGGGCGCGGGTCAGCATGGCGAAGGCCAGCGCGCCGGTGGCAAGCCCGCTGAGCCCGGCAAGCGTCGCATCACGCAGGCGGCGGAGGGGCCTGCTTTCGCGCGGTGTCTCGCCGGGGAGGAAGGCGAGGGAGAGGAGCATGAGGAGCACCGTCACCACCTCGACCGCGACCTGGGTCAGGGCAAGGTCGGGGGCGGAGAAACGGGCGAAGAGCGGCGCGATCATCAGGCCGACGGCTCCGGTCAGGATCAGCGCGATCACGCGGTTGCGGTGCAGGATCGGCGTGGCGAGGGCGGCGAGCATCAGGACGCATCCCATCGCCAGAGTCTCGATGTCGAGGGGAAGCATGGGGCGGTCGCCGGGCTGGTGCGGCGCCGAGAGGAAGGCATAGGCCCCGGCGGCGAGGATGGCGGCAAGGCCGAGGGCGAGGCTGCGGCTGAACCCGCCGTCGTGGAGTGCGGCGGTCAGCCTGCGGGCATCGGCGGCGAGGGGTTCGATGACACCGTCGAAGATCCGCTTCGCCTCGGGGCGGGGGGTGGCGTCCCAGATCGCGCGGAGCCGGGGCCAGGTGCCGAGCAGCACCAGCCCGCCGCCGATGGCCGCGAGCGACATCCAGAGCGCGGGGGGGGCCAGCCCGTGCCAGTGGGCGACGTTGATGGCGATCCCGCGGCCGGTGGTCGCCGCGGCGGCGGGGTTGACGATCCAGGCTGTCATGAGGTTCGGGAAAAGGCCGATCAGGACCACCAGCGCGGCCAGCAGGGCGGGGGCGGCCCAGAGGCCGGGGCCGGGGTCGTGGGGCGTCCTAGGGTAGTCGGTCCGCTGCGGCCCGAGGAAGCCCTGGGCGAGAAAGCGGAGGGAATAGGCGACCGAGAGGAGCGCGCCCAGCGTGGCGGCGAGGCCCATCGCCCAGGGGGTCGGCCATGCGATCTGGGCGGCTTCCCCCAGCATCATTTCCTTCGACAGGAACCCGTTCAGGGGGGGAATCCCGGCCATGGACAGCGCGGCGATGGTGGTGATGGCGAAGGTGATCGGCATCAGCCGGCGCAGCCCCCCGAGGCGACGGAGGTCGCGGGTATGGGTGGCGTGGTCGACGATCCCGGCAGTCATGAAGAGCGCGGCCTTGAATATGGCGTGGTTGACGATGTGGAAGATCGCGACCGCCGCCGCCTCTGGCGTGCCGAAGCCGAGGAGCATGGTGATCAGGCCGAGATGGCTGACGGTCGACCAGGCGAGAACGGCCTTCATGTCGTCCTGGAAGAGCGCGATCTTGGCGGCCAGGAGCAGGGTGAGAAGCCCGGTCAGGCTGACGATCACGAACCACTCCCCGCTGCCGGAAAGGACGGGCCAGAGCCGGGCCATGAGGAAGACCCCGGCCTTCACCATGGTGGCGGAATGCAGATAGGCCGAGACGGGCGTGGGCGCGGCCATCGCCTGCGGCAGCCAGAAGTGGAAGGGGAATTGCGCCGATT
>NZ_DAIQAT010000093.1:0-13737 GCF_036781545.1 Tabrizicola sp. | reverse complement strand
GCCCGAGGCATGGCGCAGGGCTGCCAGCGTGTCCGCCGTCTCGCCCGACTGGCTGACGAAGATCGCCATTGAGGCGGGCGAAAGCACCGGGTCGCGGTAACGGAACTCGGACGCGATGTCGATGTCGGCGGGCAGGCCCGCGATCTGCTCGAACCAGTATTTCGCGACATGGCAGGCATAGGAGGCCGTGCCGCAGGCGACCAGCGTGACCCGGGCAATGCCCTTGAAATCAATGCCTTTCGGCAGCTGCAGCGCGCCATTGGCCGAGGTGTAGTGTTTCAGCGCATCGGCGATGACCACCGGCTGCTCGGCGATTTCCTTGGCCATGAAATGCTTGTAGCCCGCCTTCTCGATCCGCGTCGCGTCCAGCTGGATGCGCGTCTCGGCCCGGTTGGCGCGGCGGTTCTGGGCATCGAAGATCTCGGCCCCGGCGCGGGTGACGACGGCCCAGTCGCCCTCTTCCAGATAGGTGATCCGGTCGGTCATCGGGGCCAGCGCGATGGCGTCACTGCCCACGAACATCTCGCCCTCGCCCCAGCCGATGGCCAGCGGCGAGCCCTTGCGGGCGGCGATCATCAAGTCGTCCTGACCGTCGAACAGGAAGCAGAGCGCGAAGGCGCCGTGCAGGCGGGCGAGGGTCTCCCGCGCAGCCTCGACGGGGGTCGCGCCCCGGTCCATCGCGCGGTGGACCAGAAGCACGACGGTCTCGGTGTCGGTCTCGGATTCCTGCTTGTAGCCATCGGCCGCCAGGTCGGCACGCAGCTCGCGGAAGTTCTCGATGATGCCATTGTGCACCACCGCGACCCCGCCCGCGCGGTGCGGATGGGCGTTGCTGACCGTGGCCGCGCCATGGGTGGCCCAGCGGGTATGGCCGATTCCGGCCTTTCCGGCTAAGGGGTTATGCACCAAGAGGTCCGAGAGGTTCACCAGCTTGCCCACCGCCCGGCGCCGGTCCAGCCTGCCAGCATTGACCGTGGCGATCCCGGCGCTGTCATAGCCGCGATATTCCAGCCGTTTCAGTGCCTCGACCAGAAGCGGAGCCGCCTCGTGGTTTCCCAGAACCCCTACAATACCGCACATTTCTAAAGTCCTTTCGCCTTCGCAGCCTTAATCGCTTTTAACTTTTCGAACATCCTGGTTGCCAGACCCGGCTTGGTGACCTGCCTTGCGCGGCCAATCGCCACCGCTTCGGCAGGGACGTCCTCGGTGATCACCGAGCCGGAGGCGGTCAGTGCGCCATCGCCCACGGTCACGGGGGCCACCAGCATGGTGTCTGACCCGATGAAGGCGCGCTTGCCGATCACCGTGCGGTGCTTCATCACCCCGTCGTAGTTGCAGGTCACCGTGCCCGCGCCGATGTTGGTATGCTCGCCCACCTGCGCGTCGCCGAGATAGGTCAGGTGGCCGACCTTCACGCCTTCGTCCAGGATGGCGTTCTTGATCTCGACGAAGTTGCCGACATGCACATCCTCGGCCAGTTCGGCGCCGGGGCGAAGACGGGCGAAGGGGCCGACGGTGGCGCCGCGGCTGACGTGGCAGCCTTCCAGATGGCAGAAGCCCTTGATCTCGGCCCCGGATTCCACGGTGACACCTGGGCCGAAGAGAGTGTTCGGCCCGATGATCGCATCGCGGCCGACATGGGTGTCGAGCGCGAAGAACACGGTTTCCGGGGCGGTGAGGGTGACGCCGTTCTCCAGCGCCTCAGCGCGGGCGCGGGACTGGAAGGCGGCTTCGGCCTCGGCCAGCTGGGCGCGGGTGTTGACCCCCAGGGTCTCGGCCTCGTCGCACAGGACGACCCCGGCGGAAAGGCCGCGCTGGCGGGCAAGCTCGACGATGTCGGTCAGGTAGTATTCGCCTGCGGCGTTGTCGTTCTTCACTTCGGCGATGAGGGAGAAGAGCGTCTTTGCCTCGGCGCAGACGACGCCGGAGTTGCAGAGGGTGATCGCGCGTTCCTCGGGGGTGGCGTCCTTGAATTCGCGGATCGCCAGAAGCTCGTCGCCTTGCGTGAGGAGGCGGCCGTAGCGGCCGGGGTCGCGGGCGTGAAAGCCGAGGATGACGACGGCGTGCTTGGCGCGGGCGTCCAGCATCGCGCGAAGGGTGTCCTCGCGGATGAGGGGGGTGTCGGCGTAAAGGACGATGGCCTCGCCGGGTACGTCGGCAAGGAGGGGGGCAGCCTGGGCGACGGCATGGCCGGTGCCGAGTTGCGGGTCCTGGACGACGGTCTCCACCGCCTCGTTGAACGCGGTGGCGGAGGCCGCGACGGCTTCGCCGCCATGGCCGGTCACGGTGACGATGCGGGCGGGGTCAAGGGCTTGCGCGGTGGCGAGCGCGTGGTGGAGGAGGGGGGCGGCGGCGACCTGGTGCAGGACCTTGGGCAGGTCGGAGTTCATCCGCGTGCCCTGTCCAGCGGCCAAGATGATGACGGAAACCTGCATTCTGCCCCTTCCTTTATCGTTGCGCCCGTTTTACCCCCCGGGAACCGGGTGGCAAGGGGGCGGTCCTCACGCCACGTTACAGGATTGCCCGAATGCGCTGTGTAGTCTTTGATCTGGACGGAACTTTGGCGGATACCTCGGCGGACCTGCTGGCGGCGGCGAACGCCTGTCTGCCGCGGGCCTGCCTGGGGCCGGAGGATACGCTGACGGCCTTCCATGGCGGGCGGGCGATGCTGCGGCTGGGGTTCCAGCGGCTGGGGATGAACGGGTCGGAGGCGGATGTGGATGCGGCCTATCCGCGGCTGCTGGAGGCCTACCGGGGCGGGATCGCCACCCATACCCGGCTTTATCCGGGAGCGATGGAGGCGGTGGAAGGGTTGAAGTCGGCGGGGTTCGCCGTCTCGATCTGCACCAACAAGCCGGAGGGGCTGGCTGAGCTTTTGCTGACGGCGCTGGGGGTGAGGGACGCCTTCGGGGCGCTGGTCGGGGCGGATACCTTTCCGGTGAGGAAGCCGGACCCGCTGCCCTACCGGGCGGCGGTGGAGCGGGCCGGTGGGGTCGTGGCCCGGTCGATGCTGGTGGGGGACACCGAGACCGACGCGAAGACAGGGGCGGCGGCGGGGGTGCCGGTCGCGCTTGTCACCTTCGGGCCGGAGGGGGCGGAGGTGGGGCGGTTCAACCCGGCTGCGCTGCTGGACCGGTTCGAGGATCTGCCGGCGCTGGCGGGACGGCTGCTGGGGTAGCTGCCCACGCGCGGGCAGGGTTTCCGTGTCAAGGATTTCAGTGGGTTGCCTGTGGGCGTTCAGGATTTGTTAAGAGTTTGGCGATTGCCCCCCAGGGAGGGGAGGCGCCCTTGGCGGCGGGGAAGATACGGGTATCTGCGGGGCGGGTTGAAACGCTTGTCAGATTGAGCGCCGACGCGCGAAGACTCCTTGTCTGGTCGTTGGGCTTCGCCTCCTCCTCGGGCGAGTGCCTGCTTTCCACCGCGCCCTGGTTGGTGGCGCCGGAGCCTCCGGCGGGGATATTTGGGCAAAGATGAAAGGCATTTGAGAGAGGTGACTAAGGAGGCGTGGCGCCCCTTTCCCGGTTGCGTGGGGGAGGCGGAAGGCAACGAACGCAGGCGAAGCGCGCGCCGTGCGCCGGTTTGACAGTCTCTGCCCCGGACCATAGGGTCGCGCGTCATGAGCCAGGTCCCTGAAACACGCATCGGCGTCCCGCTGCCGGTCGGCCGCCACGCGGTCACGTTCGTTCTGATCACCGTGTTCCTGGACATGGTGGGCTTCGGGCTGATCATGCCCGTCCTGCCGAAGCTGATCGAGGATGTGGGCCATGTCGGGCTTGACCGCGCGGCGGTGATCGGCGGCTGGATGTTCGCGGCCTTCAGCCTGGCGCAGTTCGTCTTCGCGCCCTTGATGGGGAACCTGTCCGACCGCTACGGGAGGCGGCCGCTTCTGCTGCTGGCGATCTTCGGGCTGGGGATGGACTTCATCCTGATGGCGCTGGCCCCGACGCTGGAATGGCTGTTTGCCGGGCGGATCATCGCCGGCATCTGCGGATCGAGCTGGATCATCGCCAGCGCCTATATCGCCGATGTGACCGCGCCGGACGACCGGGCGAAGGCCTTCGGCATGATGGGCGCGGCCTTCGGCGTGGGCTTCGTGATCGGCCCGGCGATCGGCGGCCTGCTGGGAGAACTGGGCCCGCGCGTGCCGTTCTGGGTGGCGGCGGGCATTTCGCTGCTGAATTTCATCTATGGCTTCTTTGTCCTGCCGGAATCGCTGACGCCGGAGAACCGCCGCAGATTCGATCTGTGGCGGGCCAATCCGTTCGGGGCCTTCCGGGTGTTTGCCACCTATCGCGGCGTGTTGCCGATGGTGCTGGTGCTGGGGCTGTTCTTCTTCTCGACCTCGGTCTATCCGGCGATCTGGACCTTCTGGGGCATGGCCAAGTTCGGCTGGTCGGAAGCGATGGTCGGGCTGACGCTGGCGATCTTCGGCCTGATCGCCGGGGCCTTCCAGGGGTTCCTGACCGGCCCCCTGTCCGCGCGGTTCGGCGAATGGCGGCTGGCGCTGTTCGGCATCGTCTGCGCGATGCTGGTGGTGCTGGGCTATGGCTTTGTCTGGACGGTTGTCGGGGTCTTCGCGCTGATGATCCTGCACGGGCCAGAAGGCTTTGTGCATCCGCTGATGACGGCGATCCTGACCAAGCGCGTGCCCGAGGATGCGCAGGGCGAGTTGCAGGGCGGGCTTTCGGCGGTGATGAATGTGGCGATGCTGTTCGGCACGGTGTTCTTCGCCTTCACCTTCGGCCATTTCTGGGCCGAGGACCGGGTCTGGCGGTCGACCGACGTGGCCTATTGGGTCGCGGGCGGCTTCCTGGCGCTGACGGCGGTGCTGTTCCTGCTGTTGAAGAGGTCCGAGAAGGCATGAGCGAGCGGTTGGGCGAGAGATTCGGGGGCAGCTTCACCCAGCAGGAGCCGATCCCGGAGGAGGGCATCGCGGCGGCGCTGGCGGTGATGCGGCACGGGCGGCTGCACCGCTACAACACGGTGCCGGGAGAGGTGGCGGAGACGGCGCTGCTGGAAGAGGAATTCGCGGCCTATGTCGGGGCGAAATATTGCCTGGCGCTTGCCTCCGGCGGGGCGGCGATGGCCTGTGCCCTGCGGGCGTTGCAGGTGAGGCCGGGCGATCCGGTCCTGTCGAACGCCTTTACCCTGGCCCCGGTGCCAGGGGCGATTGCCTCGCTCGGGGCGCAGCCGGTCTTCGTCGAGGTGACGGAGGAGCTGACCATCGACCTTGACGCTGTGGAGGCGCAGGCGATTGCCACGGGGGCGAAAGTGCTGCTCTTGTCACATATGCGCGGGCATGTTGGCGACATGGACGCGCTGATGGCGCTTTGCAACCGGCTGGGGCTGCGGGTGGTCGAGGATTGCGCGCATACGATGGGCGCGAAGTGGCGCGGCGTCGCCTCGGGGCGGCACGGGGCGATGGGCTGCTATTCGACGCAGACCTACAAGCACATGAATTCGGGCGAGGGCGGCCTGCTGGTCACCGACGACCCGGAATTGGCGGCGCGGGCGGTTCTGCTGTCGGGATCCTACATGCTTTACGCGCGGCATCGTGCGGCGCCGGGGCCGGAGGTGTTCGAGCGGCTGCGGCTGGAGGTGCCGAACGTCTCGTCCCGGATGGACAACCTGCGGGCAGCGATCCTGCGGCCGCAGATCGGGATGCTGGACGACCGGCGGGCGCGCTGGCGGAGCCTTTATCAGGGGATGGAGCGGGGGCTGGAGGGCGTGGAGGGCGTTCAGCTGATTCCGCGGCCGCAGCATGAGGATTATGTCGGCTCCTCCTTCCAGTTCCTGCTGCCGGGCTGGGAGCCCGCGCGGGTGGCCGGGTTCGTCGCGGCGGCGGCGGCGCGGGGGGTGGAGCTGAAATGGTTCGGCGCGGCGGATCCGCAGGGTTTCACCAGCCGCTATGCGCATTGGCAGTATGCCGCGCCCGAGGTGTTGCCGCAGACCGACCGGGTGCTGGCGGGGCTGATCGACATGCGGCTGCCCTTGACCTTCAGGCCGCAGGATGTGGCGCAGATCACCCGGATCATCGGCGAGGAGGTCGCGGTGGCGGCGGCGGCCAGTGCGCTGGGGCCGGTTGCGGCCGTCTCGGCGGATTGATGGGCTGGCTCTTCCGCCCGGCGCGGCCCGCCGGGGCCGTGGTGCGGGGATTGCGGCGGCTGGCGGACCCACGCTTCTATCTCAAGGCGGTGATCGGGCTGGCGGTCGGCGGGCTGGTGCTGGTGCCCACGATTGCCGATCTGGTGAATGCGGCGATGAAGCCGATCGCCAGCGACCAGGGCCCGTGCCGGGTGATCCGGGTGATCGACGGGGATACGCTGTCGCTGATCTGCCCCGAGGACGGGATGATCAGCGCAAGGCTTTTGGGTTTCGACACGCCGGAGAAATATGCGCCCCATTGCCTGGGCGAGTTTCTGGCGGCGGAGAAGGCATCGTGGCACCTGCGGGCATTGATCCAGCGGGGGGACCGGATGGTGCTGACGCATCAGGGGACCGACAAATATGGCCGGGCGCTGGTCGCGCTGGAGATCGACGGGGTGGACGTGGCCCGGCTGATGATCCGCGACGGCCATGCGCGGGCCTATGGCGGGGGTCTGCGCGGGACATGGTGTGCCGCGTGACCGGCCTGCGGGGCGGTCACTGCGGATAGGGCGAGGTGCCGCCGAGGCTGCCGTTGGTATGGTCGATGAGGCTGTCGCAGAGGCAGGCCTCATCGGCGCAGGCGTCGCGGCGGGCGATGAAATCTTCATCCCGGGGCGGGTTGGTCTGGTCGACCTCCTGGCCGGTGGCATTTTCCACGGCGTAGATCCAGGCGAGGTCGTCGAGCCGCCCCATGCGCCAAAGCGTCACGTCCGGGGCGCCCGCGTCGTTGCACATCAGGATATGGGCCGGGTTGGTGGGCGCGTCGCAGCTGATGTCCGAGAGGACTGTGCCGTAGGTGGGTTCCAGGTCGGCGATGCGGGCCTCGACGGCGGCAAGGTCGATTTCACAGGTCTGGGCGCTGGCGGTGCCTGCGGTGAGGGCGAGGAGGAGGGCGAGGCGCATGGGGGGTCCTTTCGTGGCTTGCGGCAGGAAAGGCGGCTTCCCGGGCGTGGTCAAGGTAGGGGGAACCGGCCCTGGGATTTCCTGAGCGAAACACTTGGTATTTATGGATTTCTGCTCGCCGGCGGGATGGAATCTCACCCGCCTTCGGTTGACCCCGGCAAGGGCGCAGAGTAAACGGGCGAAAGACCAGCGGGCGCGCCATGCGTCCGCGTGCACGCGCGCAGCCAGCACCCAAGGAGCCCCTCGTGGACCTGCTTCCGAGAGAATATCTGCCGATCCTCATCCTTCTGGCCATCGCCGTCGGCCTGGGCCTGGTCCTGATCCTTGCCGCCGCCGTCCTGGCGGTGCGGAACCCGGATCCGGAGAAGGTCTCGGCCTACGAATGCGGCTTCAACGCCTTCGACGATGCGCGGATGAAGTTCGACGTGCGCTTCTACCTGGTGTCGATCCTGTTCATCATCTTCGACCTGGAGGTGGCGTTCCTGTTCCCCTGGGCGGTGGCCTTCGGCGACATCTCGATGGCGGCCTTCTGGTCGATGATGCTGTTCCTGGCGGTGCTGACGGTGGGCTTCGCCTATGAATGGAAGAAGGGGGCGCTGGAATGGGAGTGATGACCGGCAATGCCGCTGGCGCCGACCATGAGGTTGCCGTCCGGGCGCTGAACCGCGAGCTGTCGGACAAGGGGTTCATCCTGACGTCCACCGAGGACATCATCAACTGGGCGCGGATCGGGTCCTTGCACTGGATGACCTTCGGCCTGGCCTGCTGCGCGGTCGAGATGATGCATACCTCGATGCCGCGCTATGACCTGGAACGCTTCGGGACCGCGCCGCGCGCCTCGCCCCGGCAGTCGGACCTGATGATCGTCGCGGGCACGCTGACCAACAAGATGGCCCCGGCTTTGCGTAAGGTCTATGACCAGATGCCCGAGCCGCGCTATGTGATCTCCATGGGCTCCTGCGCCAATGGCGGCGGCTATTACCATTACAGCTATTCGGTGGTGCGGGGCTGCGACCGGATCGTTCCCGTCGACATCTATGTCCCCGGCTGCCCGCCCACGGCGGAGGCGCTGCTTTACGGTATCCTGCAGTTGCAGCGGAAGATCCGCCGCACCGGCACTCTGGTGAGGTGATCATGAGCGAAGCCCTGCAGGAACTGGCCGGGATCATCGAGCTGAAGCAGGCGGATGCCGTGGTTTCCTCGACCGTGGCCTATGGCGAGCTGACGCTGGTCGCGAACCTTGCCCATCTGGAAGCGCTGGTGGAATTCCTGCGTGACGACGCGTCGTGCCGGTTCTCGACGCTGGTCGACATCACGGCTGTCGACCACCCGGAGCGCGCCCAGCGGTTCGATGTGGTCTATCACTTTCTGTCGATGTACCGGAACCAGCGCATCCGGGTGAAGGTCGCGGTGCGCGAGGAGGAGATGGTGCCCTCGCTGGTCGTCCTTCACCCCAGCGCCAACTGGTTCGAGCGCGAGGTGTTCGACATGTTCGGCATCCTCTTCAGCGGCCACCCGGACCTGCGGCGCATCCTGACTGACTATGGCTTCCGGGGCTATCCGCTGCGCAAGGACTTTCCGACCACGGGCTATACCGAGGTCCGCTATGACGAGGCGCTGAAGCGGGTGGTCTACGAGCCCGTCCGCCTTGTGCAGGAATACCGGCAGTTCGATTTCATGAGCCCCTGGGAGGGCGCGGACTATATCCTTCCCGGCGACCAGAAAGCGGAGGGCAAGTGATGGCGGCGCTGACCGGAACCTGCCTTTGCGGCGCCTCGAGCTTCACCGCCACGCCGGTCTCGGACGAGGCGGGCGTCTGCCATTGCAGCATGTGCCGCAAGTTCAGCGGCGGGATGTTCATCGTCACCGACTGCTCGGGCGATTTCGCCTTTGCCGCCGATGCCCCGGTCACACGCTTCCAGTCCAGCGAATGGGGCGAGCGGGCCTTCTGTTCGCGCTGCGGGTCGTCGCTGGCCTGGCTGTCGCGCGACGGCAAGATGGCCTTCGCCTCGGTCCAGGCCTTTCCCGATCCGGCCCGCTTCCCGGTGAAGCATGAGCTGTTCATCGACTGCAAGCCCGGCAGCTATGGGCTGGCGGGCGAGACCACCACGATGACCGAGGCCGAATTCATGGCCCAATACGCATCCAACCCCGAGGGGGGCGCAAACTGATGGACGGCGACATCCGGCGGAACACCTACGACGACGGCTCTACCGATTTCGAGACCGGCGAACAGCGCATCCGCAATTTCAACATCAACTTCGGCCCGCAGCACCCGGCGGCCCACGGCGTGTTGCGGCTGGTGCTGGAGCTGGACGGCGAGATCGTCGAACGCTGCGACCCGCATATCGGGCTTCTGCATCGCGGCACCGAAAAGCTGATGGAAAGCCGGACCTACCTGCAGAACCTGCCCTATTTTGACCGGCTGGATTATGTCGCGCCGATGAACCAGGAGCACGCCTGGTGTCTGGCGATCGAGCGGCTGACCGGGACGGCGGTGCCGCGCCGGGCCAGCCTGATCCGGGTGCTGTTCTCGGAAATCGGGCGGGTGCTGAACCACCTGCTGAACGTGACCACGCAGGCGATGGACGTCGGCGCGCTGACCCCGCCGCTCTGGGGTTTCGAGGAGCGCGAGAAGCTGATGGTCTTCTACGAGCGCGCCTGCGGGGCGCGGCTCCACGCGGCCTATTTCCGCCCCGGCGGGGTGCATCAGGACCTGACGCCTTCGCTGATCGACGATATCGACGCCTGGGCCGCGGCTTTCCCGAAGGTGCTGGACGATATCGACGGGTTGCTCACCGAGAACCGGATCTTCAAGCAGCGCAATGCCGATATCGGCATCGTCAGCGAGAAGGACATCCAGGACTGGGGCTATTCCGGGGTCATGGTGCGTGGCTCGGGCCTCGCGTGGGACCTGCGGCGCGCGCAGCCCTATGAGTGTTACGACGAGTTCGAGTTCAAGATCCCGGTCGGCAAAAATGGCGACTGCTATGACCGTTACCTGTGCCGGATGGCCGAGATGCGGGAATCGACCAGCATCATCCGACAGGCCTGCGCCAAGCTGCGCGCGCCGGAAGGGCAGGGCGACGTCCTGACGCGGGGCAAGATCGCGCCGCCGAAGCGGGGCGAGATGAAGACCTCGATGGAGGCCCTGATCCACCACTTCAAGCTTTACACCGAAGGCTTCCACGTCCCGGCGGGCGAGGTCTATGCCGCGGTCGAGGCGCCGAAGGGCGAGTTCGGGGTCTATCTGGTGGCGGACGGAACCAACAAGCCCTACCGCGCCAAGATCCGGGCGCCGGGGTATCTGCATCTGCAGTCGATGGACTATATCTGCAAGGGGCACCAGCTGGCGGATGTTTCTGCCATCATCGGCACGATGGATATCGTGTTCGGGGAGGTGGACCGGTGATAGCCCTGCGCGCCCTTGCACTGGTTCTGCTGGCGACGCCTGCCCTGGCCGAAGGCGGCCCGACGGACGCGCAGCGTGACGCCTTTGTCACGGCCATCACCGCCAACGGCTGCAAGATGACCGAGGCTGAAGCGGAGACCAAGCTGCCGGCAGCCGGGATCGACCGTGACACCTCGGGCCTGATCACCGGTGCCCTGATCAGCGAAGGTCTGGCCTCGATCAGCGAGGACGGGACCACACTGATCCTCAAGACCGAAGGATGCGCCTCGTGATCGCCGTCGGGGTTGCTCCGTTTCTTCTGCTCGGGGTTCTGGTCCTGCCGGTTGGCATGATCGCGGTCCCGGCTCTTATCGCTGGAATGTTCTGATGCTGCGTCGTCTGTACAAAGACCAACCCGCCTCCTTCGCCTTCACCCCGGCGAATCTGGAATGGGCCAAGGGACAGATCACCAAATATCCGGCCGGTCGGCAGGCGAGCGCGATCATCCCGCTTCTGTGGCGCGCGCAGGAGCAGGAGGGGTGGCTCACCCGCCCCGCCATCGAGCATGTCGCGGATATGCTGGGGATGGCCTATATCCGGGCGCTGGAGGTGGCGACCTTCTACTTCATGTTCCAGCTTTCCCCGGTGGGGTCGGTGGCGCATGTGCAGATTTGCGGGACGACCAGCTGCATGATCTGCGGGGCCGAGGACCTGGTGGCGGTGGCGAAGGAGCTGATCGCGCCGACGCCGCATACGCTGTCGGCGGACGGGAAGTTCAGCTGGGAAGAGGTCGAGTGCATGGGCGCCTGCGCGAATGCGCCGATGGCCCAGATCGGCAAGGATTACTACGAGGACCTGACGGGCGAGAAGCTGCGCGAGCTGATCGGGCGGTTCTCGAAAGGCGAGGTGCCGGTGCCGGGTCCGCAGAACGGGCGCTATGCGGCGGAGCCCATCGGCGGGCTGACCAGCCTGAAGGAATTTGAATCGGGCAGGAAGCAGTTCAATGCCAGCGCGCAGCTGGCGGTGGACATCCGGGACACGGTCAAGCGGATCGACGGGACGGAAGTGCCGCTCTCGACGCCCTGGCTGGGGGTGGCGGCGCCGGTGAAGCCCGCGCGGGTCAGGCCGGTGGAGCCGAAGCCTTCCGCGGATGTGCCGGCGGATGCGACCGGCGCGACGGTGCAGGAGGCGAAGGCCTCGTCCAGGGGCAAGCCGAAGACCGATGGCAATGCGGCGAACGCCACTCCGCTGGCAACGCCCGAGGCCAAGGCCCCGGGGCAGGCGGCGGGCGTGAAGCCTGCGGGCCTGTCGGCGCCGAAGGGGGGCCGCGCGGATGACCTGAAGCTGATCCTGGGGATCGGGCCGAAGCTGGAGGCCTTGTGCCACCGGCTGGGCTTCTACCACTTCGATCAGATCGCGAACTGGACCGAGGGCGAGATCGCCTGGGTCGACGAGAACCTGGAAGGCTTCAAGGGCCGCGTGACACGTGACCGCTGGGTGGCGCAGGCGAAGGTGCTCGCAGCGGGTGGCACGGTGGCCGAGGCGGAAGCGGCGGCCAAGGGCTAAGGACGACCCCGAAACGGGGCGCGGACCAGGGGGAACGGCGTGTGATGGGCGATGACGAGTACGAGGTGACGATCGGCACGGGTGGCTGGGCCCTGGTGGTGCTCTCCGGGGTCGTCACCTTTGCCGTGCTGCGCTGGGTTATGGAGTTCCTGCTGTTCCCGTCGGTCGCCTTCGGGATCGCCATCGCGCTGATCGTGCTGCTTCTTCTGTACTGGCTGGCGGGCAAGGTCTCGCGCGCGGACGAGGGTGCGGCACAGCGGGTGCGCCGGATCGTCCCCGCCTCGGGCGAGGGGCGGGTCGTCGGGACCGAGGGGGCGGCGGTCAAGGCGGTGCCGGTGCGGCCCGAGACGCTGAAATCGCGCGCCGCATCCTCGGTGGTGACCCCCCTGGCCGAGGTCGAGCCTGCGCCGATCATCGCGACCCCGAAACCCGCCGCACCGCCTGCGGCCCCGGTGATGGCGGAAGCGGCCCCGGTCGCGGCGGTGATGACGGAGCCGGTGGCGGACACCAAGCCGAAGGCAGCGGCGAAGCCCAAGGCCGAGCCGAAGCCCAAGGCAGAGCCAAAGGCCCAGAAGGCTGCGACGAAAGCCAAGGCGGAACCGAAGGCCGCGAAGCCGAAGGCGGAGAAGGCGAAGCCGGTCGGCCTCGTGCGGCTGAAGGCGCCGCGCAAGGGCCGGGCGGACGACCTGAAGGAGATCGAGGGCATCGGCCCGGCGCTGGAGAAGACGGTCAACGGGCTGGGCTTTTTCCATTTCGACCAGATCGCCGCCTGGACCGAGGCCGACATCGCGCTGGTCGACGCCGAGATGAAGACGTTCAAGGGCCGCATCACCCGCGACAGATGGGTGGAGCAGGCCAAAATCATCGTCAACGACGGGCTTGAGGCGTTCCGGGAACGCGCCAAGACCAACGATTATTGAGGCCCATGGTGCAGAGCCGTCCCGACCCCTCCGACCTTCAGCGCGCCCGGCAGGCGCGATTGGTGGCGATCGTGCTGGCGGCGACGATGGTATTGTGGATGGGTGCCCAGTGGCTGGGCGGAAAACTGGGGTTGGAGACGCGCTTCGTGTTCCTCTTCGACCTTGCTGCCATCGCGGCCTTCGTCTGGGTCCTGGTGGTGACGTATCAGATCTGGCGGGGACGCCGGGGTTAGGAAGACAAGATGCTCAAGGATCAGGATCGCATTTTCACCAACCTCTACGGGATGCACGACCGCAGCCTGAAGGGCGCGATGAAGCGCGGGCAATGGAACGGCACGGCGGACATCATCAAGCGCGGCCGCGACACGATCATCGAGCAGGTGAAGGCCTCCGGCCTGCGCGGGCGGGGCGGCGCGGGCTTCCCGACCGGCCTCAAATGGTCGTTCATGCCGAAGCAGTCGGACGGCCGGCCCAGCTATCTGGTGATCAACGCCGACGAGTCGGAGCCGGGCACCTGCAAGGACCGCGAGATCATGCGGCACGATCCGCATACGCTGATCGAGGGCGCGCTGATCGCCAGTTTCGCGATGGGGGCGAACACCTGCTACATCTACATCCGCGGCGAATACATCCGCGAGCGCGAGGCGCTGCAGGCCGCCATCGACGAATGCTATGACGCGGGGCTTCTGGGCAAGAATGCGGCCAAGTCGGGCTGGGACTTCGACCTGTACCTGCACCACGGCGCCGGGGCCTATATCTGCGGCGAGGAAACCGCGCTTCTGGAAAGCCTTGAGGGCAAGAAGGGGATGC
>NZ_DAIQAT010000092.1:0-13979 GCF_036781545.1 Tabrizicola sp. | reverse complement strand
GACCACCAGCACGATCTGCTCGTGCCCCTGCTTGTCCAGCGCGAGGGTGAAATTGGAAGCGAAAGGCGTGGTGTTCTCCAGCCTCATGCCCGCCCCCGTTGTCGCGCCAGCCCTACCATCGGCGGGTAAAGCCCCGTGGCTGGGGCACCACCGCGCCGCGCCAGTTGGGCAGGGGCGTGTCGGGCGCGCGGGTGGCAAGTTCCAGCGCCACGGCGCGCTGGTCGAGCTGGTAGGTCGCGACAGCCTCGATGGGGGGCTGGATCGTCCAGGCGGCGACGCCCAGCAGGTAGCGGGTTTGGGCCACGAAGCGGGAGCGGTTCGGGGCCAGCCAGTGCGCCAGCTTCTGGGGGTCGGGCCAGTAGAGCTTGGCCTCGATGAAGCTTTCCTGCGGGCAGGCGGCGACCACCGGGTCGTCGGGATCGTCGGGAAACTCGGCCAGCTCCAGCGACTCGGCGCTGAGGCGGGCGCCGGTGATGCGGCAGAAGGCGGCCCCGGCGATGCGCGACAGGACCGGCTCGGCCATCTGGCGTAGGAGCCAGTCCAGCGTGTCCGCCGCCCCCAGCGCCCCGGTTGCCAAGATGCCCCAACGCTCGGTCAGCCGGTCGGACATGAGGCGCGCGATGGTGGCCCGGGCGGCGCGGTCGTCCAGCACCAGCGGCAGCAGCTCGGCCGCCATGCGGGCCTCGGGCGCGGGCGTCACGGGGGTGATGTGGGTCGACAAAATGGTCGGCGCGCTGCGACGGTCGCCCAGCAGCGCGGCGGCCCAGGCGGCGCGGAAGCGCAGGGCGGGGTCGCCGCCATCGGCGAGGCGGGCGAGGTCGGGCACAAGGTCGGCGCGGCCGAGTTCGGCGGCCAGCTGCATAGCGCGCGCGGCAACACGCGGGTCGCGATGGCTGAGGAGCGGCTTCAGATGGCCCTTGGGGTCCACGCGCCGCGACCCGCAGACCTCCAGCGCGATCCAGGCGGCCATCGGGTCGAGCCCCCCGATCCAGTCGCGCATCCGCGGGGCCATCAGTTCGGGCGCGCACCAGGCGGCGGCAGCCCCGAGGGCGGCGACCTGATCCCAGAGCAGCACCTCGGGCGGGGCGATGGCGGTCAGGGCCAGATCGGGGCGGGCGTGCAGGGCCAGGTGGAAGGCGGTGAAGACCTCGCCGTATTCCGCCGCGATGGCGAGGTTTTCCAGCGCCAGTTCCACCCCCGCCTCGCGCCCCATGACCAGCGCGTCGAGATGCCCGGCCAGCCGCGATTCCAGATCGAATATCTCGACCAGGCGGAAGTTCGGCCCGTCACGGCCCAGGCGCAGTTGCGAGGCGACAAAACCCGCATTCTCTGCGTGCAGCCGCAAAATCCGGCGGTTGAGCAAAGGCGTATTGCAATTCATCTGAAAATCGTCCCGCACGGGCCTGCGTGCCGCCAGCTTAGACCAAGCCGGGACGATTCCAAGCACAGGTTTCCAGACCTGCGGGCAAATCGGTCAGGTCAGAGCAAACCGCCGGTCAATACCACATATCGGTCATCGACTCCTTGCGCCGGGCCATGAAGTCCAGCAGCGCCTCGTCGGTGGCCTGGTCCAGCGCCGGGGCCTCGTAGTCGCGCAGGATCTTCTTCCAGCGGGTGTTGGCGCGTTGGGCATAGTCGATGCCGCCCTGTTCATCCCAAGTCTCCCACGGCTGGTTGTCGTCCAGCGCCGAATCCCAATAGGCGGTCTCGTAATGCCGCAGGGTGTGCTGGGTGGAAAACAGGTGCTGGCCCGGCCCAAGTTCGTTCAGCGCCTCGAAAGCCAGCGTGTCCTCGTTCACCGCCATCCCGTCGAGATAGGCATGCAGCGCGCCGCACATGTCGGTGTCCATGACCAGCTTTTCGTAGGACATCGACAGAAGCCCGTCCAGGAACCCGGCGGAGTGCAGCACATAGTTCGCCCCGCCCTGCACCGCGGACATCATCGACATCATGCTTTGCTGCATGGCCTGCCCGTCCGGCAGCTTGGAGGTGGAGAAGTTCCCCGCGCAGCGCAGCGGCATCTTCAGGCGGCGGGCCAGCTGCCCCATTGCCAGCGAGCCGATGGCCGGTTCCGGCGTGCCGAAGGTGGGCGAGCCGGTCCTGAGCGACATGGAGGAGAAGAACGAGGCCAGGATCGTCGGCGCCCCGGGCCGGGTCAGCTGCGCGATGGCGCAGGAGGCCATGCTTTCCGCGAGGCCCTGCGCCACCATCCCGGCGATGGTCAGGGGCGCGACGGCGCCGCCCAGAAGGAAGGGCAGATGGATAGATCCCTGGTTGGCGGCGGCATAGGTGCGGATGCCCGCCGCCGTGACCCCGTCGATCACCATGGGCGAGGTGGTGTTGAAGTTGCCCATCACCACGCAGTTCCGGTCGGTGAACTCGGCACCGAACAGGATGCGCGCCATTTCCACGCTGTCCGCCGCCCGATCGGCCGCGGTGATCGAGCCGAGGAAGGCGCGGTCGGAATAGCGGATATGGCTGTAGACCATGTCCAGGTGGCGCTTGTTCACCGGCACGTCGGTGGGTTCGCAGACCGTGCCGCCGGAATGGTGCAGCCAGGGCGAGGATTGCGCCAGCTTCACGAAATTGCCGAAATCCTCGATGGTGCCGTAGCGGCGACCCTTGTCGAGGTCCATCACGAAAGGGCTGCCGTAGGAGGGCGCAAAGACGACGTTGTTGCCGCCGATCTGCACGTTGTTCGCGGGGTTACGGGCGTGCTGGGTAAAGACGGGCGGAGCGGTCTTCAGAATCTCGCGCAGCATTCCGGGCGGGAATTTCACCCGCCAGACGCCTTCGGTCTGCGGCGTCACCTCGGCCCCGGCCCCCTTGTAGAGCAGCATCGTCGGATGGTCGTCGCGCAGCTCGATGCCGATCTCGGCAAGCAGGCGGTCGGCGGTTTTCTCGATGGCGAGCAGGCTTTCCTCGGACAGGATGTCATAGGTCGGGATGCCGCGGGTGATATAGGGGCGGTGGATGCCTGCCTCGACGCCGACGCGGGCATCGCGCAGCTTCTGCCGCCCGCCACGCATCCGTTTCGGTTCGGGAAGATCGCCGTCCGCCATGGTTCCGCCTTTCGATAAGCCGTCGTCAGGGTAAGCCTGTTGCCCGTAGTTGTGACGCTGGAAAAGTTTCATGGACTTGATAAGCTTTCTTTATGGAAACCCTGCGCAGCCTGCTTCCGTCGATCAACAGCCTTGTCGTGTTCGAGGCGGCGGGGCGGCTTGGCAGTTTCACCGGCGCCGCGCGCGAGTTGCGGATGACGCAGGCGGCGGTGTCCTATGCGGTGCAGCGGCTGGAGGAGCACCTGGGCGCGGCGCTTTTCCTGCGCGAACACCGCCGGGTGCGGCTCAGCGAGGCGGGCGCGCGGTTTCATGCCGATGTGGCGATCGGGCTTCAGCATATCCAGCGATCGGCGCAGGACCTGCGGGCGGTGGCCGCGGGCGGGCATGTGACACTGTCCTGCTCCACCGCTTTCGCGGCGTTCTGGATGGTGCCGCGCATGGCGCAGCTTCGGGCCGACCTGCCGCAGATCGACCTGCGCATCCAGACCGCCGACCGCGACCTCGACCTTCTGGGCGAAGGGATTCCGCTGGGGATCCGGGGCGGCGATCCTGCGGACTGGCCGCAGTATCAGGCGGCGCCCCTGGCGGCGGAAGAGATCTACCCGGTCTGCGGGGCGGCCTATCTGGCGGGGCGCGAGCGTCCGCGGCTGGCGGCGGACCTTCTGGACCATCCGCTGATCCATCTGGAGGAGCCGCACCGCTCGGCCGCGACATGGCGCGACTGGTTCGCCTCGGCCGGGGTGGGCGGGCGGCAGGTGCCGAAGGGCTTGCAGATCAACGACTATGTGCTGGTGGTGCAGTCGGTGATCGCGGGGCAGGGAATCGCGCTGGGGTGGCAGCATCTGGTGGAAGGGCTGGTAAGACAGGGCGTGCTGGTGCGGCTGTCCGACCATGCGCTGACCACCGGTTTGCAGTTCCATGTGATCTGGCCCCGCGACGCCACCCTGTCGAAGGCGGCATTGCAGGTGCGGGACTGGCTTCTGGCCCAGCCGCGCGACTGAGGGTCAGGACAGCCCCTCGCGCGCCCAGTGCCGCAGACCGGCGCAGGCGCCAAGGAACCCCGCCATGGTGTCGCCGTCGTCGACCAGTCCCAGATCGAAGCAGCCCTCGTCCTCTTTGCCCGCCAGCCCCGCCGTCTCGAACAGCTTGCCCGCCAGCGCATGGCCGATGACCTTGCCATGGGCGAAGGCGTCGCGCAGGAAGGCTTGCGCCTGCGGCATTGCCGTGACCATCGCCTCGTCGTCCGGCCCCAGAAGGATCGCCACGGCGTCGAACAGCACCGAGGGTCCGCCGGCGACGCTGAACTGCGCCTCGCGCAGGCCGCCGCGGTCGTCCAGCGCGCCGCCGACACGGGGGGCGATCAGCTTCACCTTGCCGCCCGCCTCCTCGACCGCGCCGGTCAGCCGGTCGAGCAACGTTCCGTCATGGCCGTTGCTGATCAGCACCCCCATCACCCGGCCGGCAAAGCTGTCGGGCCCGTTCTTCAGGATGCTGAGCGCGGGCGAAGGCGGCAGGTCCTGGCGGGTGGGCCGGGCCGCAGTGGCGGGTGGAGGAAGCTCGGCCAGGCCCAGTCCGCTGGCGACGCCCGAGGCCAGCTCTTCGTCGATGTTCCGCAGATGCCCCACCATGGCCCGGCGGATGCGGGCCAGCTCGCATTTGCCCAGCTCGAAGACCAGCGCATCGCGGATATGCGCCTGCTCCACCGGGGTCTGGCTGATGTAGAACTGCCGCGCCTGGCTGTAGTGGTCGGCAAAGCTTTCGGGCCGGAGCCGGGGCCGCACCCCCTCGACCGGCGCGCGGAAGCTGACATAGCCCTTCAGCGGGTCCTCGCGCGGGCCTTCCTCGAACCCGTTGGGTTCATACATCACCCGGCCCCGGCGGTTGCCCTTCCGCATATGGCCATCCTGCTGGAAGTTGTGCACCGGGCAGCCCCGGGGCCTGTTCACCTCCAGCTGGGTGAAATTGGTGCTGCCCAGCCGCTTCAGCTGGGTGTCGAGGTAGGAGAAGTTCCGCCCCTGCAAGAGCGGATCCTCGGTGAAGTCGATGCCGGGGATCACGTTCTGGGTGCAGAAGGCGACCTGTTCGGTGAACTCGAAGAAATTGTCCACCGCGCGGTCCAGCGTCAGCACGCCCACCGGCTCGGCAGGCAGCAGCTCTTCGGGGATGATCTTGGTCGGGTCCAGCACGTCGAAGTCGAAGTCGTCGGCAAAGGCCTGGTCGAAGACCTGCAGGCAGAGGTCCCATTGCGGATGGTCGCCCGTCGTCAGCGCGTCCCAGAGGTCGCGGCGGTGGTGGTCGGGATCGGCGCCGTTGAGCTTTACCGCCTCGTCCCACAGCACCGACTGCAGCCCCTGCCGCGGCTTCCAGTGGAACTTGACGAAACGTGCCTCGCCTTCGGCATCGACCAGCCGGAAGGTATGCACCCCGAAGCCTTCCATCGTGCGGAAGGAGCGGGGGATCGTCCGGTCGGACATCTGCCACATGACCATGTGCATGGCTTCCGGCGTCAGCGAGATGAAGTCCCAGAAGGTGTCATGCGCCGAAGCGGCCTGCGGGAAACCCCGGTCGGGTTCATCCTTCACCGCATGGACCAGGTCGGGAAACTTCATCGCGTCCTGGATGAAGAAGACCGGGATGTTGTTGCCGACGAGGTCCCAGTTGCCCTCGTCGGTGTAGAATTTGACCGCGAAGCCCCGGACATCGCGCGCGAGGTCTGCCGACCCCTTGTTGCCCGCAACGGTGGAAAAGCGCACGAAGGTCTCGGTCAGCCTGCCGACCTTCTGGAACGGCGCGGCGCGGGTGATGGCCGACAGGTCGCGGGTGCATTCGAAGGTGCCATGCGCCCCGTAGCCCCGGGCATGGACCACGCGCTCGGGGATGCGCTCGTGGTCGAAGTGGAAAATCTTGTCGCGCAGGACGAAGTCTTCCAGCAGCGTCGGGCCGCGTTCGCCCGCCGTCAGGCTGTTCTGGTTATCCGAGATCACCACGCCTTGCGAGGTCGTCAGGGCCTCGGCGCCGGTCGCGACCGTCTGGTGCACTTCGGCGGGACCGCCATCGGTTCCGTTCTGCAGCTGGGTGTCGATCTTCATTCCGGGCTCCTCCTGGCTGGGACTGCGCATGAATTCGGCCCCGGCAGCGCGAACTGCCGGGGCCGCGGGCATTAGGGCCTAGCGGTTGCGCCAGCCGCGGCGCGCGGCCTCGGAATGGCCTTCGGGATCGCCGAACCAGCCGCCATGGCCCCGGTCGTCGCCGCCGCGCGAGGAGGAGCGATAGCCGCCCCGGTCGTCGTCGTAGCGCGCGGAAGACCGACCGCCGCGATCATCGTCGCTGGTGAACCGGCCATACTGGTCGCGGTCGCGATCATTCCCGTAACCGGAGGAATACGAGGTGCTGCGCCGGTCGTCGTCGTCATAGCGTGAGGAGGAGCGGCCCGACGAATGACCCCGGTCGTCGTCGCGGTGTTCCCAGCCCCGGCGCGCAGCCTCGGCGTGGCCTTGCGAATCGCCGTACCAGCCGCGCCCTTCGCCCGAGCGGCGGTCATCGTCGTCATAGCGCGAGGAGGAGCGGCCCCCCGAGAAGCGCCCGCCGCGGTCCCCGCCGCGATCATCGTCGCTCATGAACCGGCCGTACTGGTCACGCTCGCGTTCGTTGCTGCCGCCGCGACTTCCGCCGCTGTACCGGTCGTCATCGCCATAGCGCGAGGAAGACCGCGACCGGCCGCCGCGGTCGTCATCATCGCTCATGAAACGGCCCCGGCTGTCGCGTTCGGGTTCGCTGCGGCCGCCAAAGCCGCGGTGGTCGTCGTCATGGCGCCCATACGAGCGGCCGCCCGATGACCGGCCACCCCGGTCGTCATCGCTGGTGAAGCGACCATATTCGTCGCGCTCGCGGTAATTCGAGTTCCTGTCCATGTCTGATCTCCATTGCTGATGCCGCGGCGAAGCCGCCGCGTTGCTGGACCGGGGACGGAACGTCCGCCCCGCCGGTCCGGGTTTCAGGAAAGGGACACCGGTCGGGGGAGTGGCCGACCGGTGCCATGGGTCGTGAGCTCAGCTCTTCTTGGACGCCGAGCTTTCGTCGCGCGATCCGGTTTCCCGGCTGCTCATGCCGCTGGTGCTGCCACCGATACCGGATCCGCTCTGTCCCGAGCTGCGGGTCTTGCGCCAGTCCTCGAACTCGCTGTCGAACTTCTTCTGGCGCTCGTCGTTGAAGGCCTTGAAGTCTTCGTCGTAGGACTGCATCTGCCGGTCGCGCCAATCGTGGTAGTGGTGGTCCTGCCCGCGACCCTGCTGCTGGCCGAAGCCCTGGCCCGACTGGCCGTAGCCTGATTGCCCATAGCCCTGGCCCGATTGCCCGTAACCGGACTGCCCGTAACCGGACTGGCCATAGCCGAACTGCCCCTGGCCGCGCTGGCCGAAGCCGCCCTGCCCATAGCCCGACTGGCCTTGGCCACCCTGCCCGTAGCCGGAGTGGTAGTCTTCGTAGCCGCCTTGGCCATAACCCTGCCGGCCATAGCCCTGCTGGTCGCCGTAATAGCCCTGGCCGGAATACATCCCGCCGCCGGCATCGCCATAGCCGCGGCCGCTTTCGCCAAACCCGGACTGGCCGCGCCCGCCATAGCTGCCACGTCCGCCCCCTTCCGACCAGTCGCCGCGCGACGAGCCGTAGTCATCATCTTCCGACCGGCGGAACGAGCCGGACCGGCCGCCGCGATCATCCTCGGACCAGCCGCGGCCGGACGATGCGCTGCGGCCCCGCGAGCCGCCCTGCATTGACCGGTCATCGCCACGCGACGCGCCCCAGCGCTGGTCGTCGTCTTCGTATCTCTGTGCCATGGTTCTCTCCAGTTGCTTGCCTCTCGGACTGCACCGGCGTGATCCGGCCTTTCCATCGAGGCTTCCTGTCAAACCGGTGCACCGGAGGTTTGTTCCAGCCCGTTTCGTGGTGTCGCGCCGGATTGGGGGGCGCCGCCCGGGCATGAAAAAGCCGGTGGCTGCGCCGCAGGATGCGTGCAGCCACCGGCCCGGCAGGCGAAGGGACGTCGACCTGCCGCTGGTCCCGCAACAAGGCAAAAGCCGTCGCGGGCTCAGGGTCAGAGGGCGCCGACCGCCCCGCAGATCGCCTTCATCTCGGCCATGTCATAGCCCGCCGGAGCGCTGGTCGCCGCGTCGGTGCCAGCCGTGCCCGCGTCGCTGGATACGGTTCCGGTGGCGGACATGTCCGTGGCCGCCGTTCCGCCGGTGGCAGGGTCGGTTGCCGTGCCCGTCGTGGCGGTGCCCCCCGCGCTGCCGTGCACAGCCATGAATGCCTCGCAATCGGTCTTGATCATGGTCTGGTCTTCCGGGCTCAGCGATTGCCAGCCTTTCGTGACCTCCTCCGTCGGGCGCAATGCCGTCGAGTCGGCATCGGTGAAGAAGGTGGTCCCCACCGACAAGGGCCAGTTGGTCCCGAACTTCTCGCCGCTGGTGCCAGCACCCGTCGTCGCGCCGGTTGTCGTGTCGGTGCCGGTCGTCGTATCCGTCTGGGCGAACGCCGCCGCCGCGAGCAGGAGGGTGGCCGGCACGGCAAGCATGACGTGTTTCATGATTCGTCCTTTCCGTGGTGAAGTCGCCAGACCACCGAACCGGAAGAGCGGGGCTTTGTTCCCTGAAGGATCAGTTCAGGAACTGTGCGGCCCCAGCCTGCAGGGCGCGATCCATCAGCCGCAGGAGCCAGGGCCGAAGCTCCCCCCCGGCGGGAAGCTGGCCTGCTTCCTCCAGCGCCAGGTGCAGCGTGCGTTCGACCAGCCGGTCGGCAGCAAGCGGGTCGGCCAGGACGGTCCGCGCCCGCAGGCGCAGCATCGGGACCAGATCCAGGACGCTGGAAGGGCGGATCTCACGCGCGGCGATCTCCAGATACCGCACCGCGACCTCGGGCGAGAGCAGTTTGGTGATCACCTCGATATGGGCAAAGCGCACGGGCAGCAGCGCGCGGTCGTAGCCGGTGAAGAAGACGTAGGGGACGTCCAGCACTGTCAGCCGGTCGGCCAGTTCGAAGGTGTCCCGGCCGCGGATATCGACGTCCAGCACCGCCAGATCGCTGTGCGCAAGCTGCATCCCGGCCTCGCCCAGCGTACTGAATGGCCCGACGACCACGGCATTTGCCGCCTCAAGCGCATCGACGATCCCGAGCGCGGCGAGGAAGTTGTCCTCGACCACCAGAACCCGCTTTCCGTGGAGACTGTGCATCATCAATCCTTGGTGAGAGAGGTCAAAAGCGCAACTTTTGGAAGAGTCTTCGGCAAGTCGATTTCGCACCCACATCCGCAGGACAAGCGGAACTCGGCATGGAACCGGAACATTATTGTCGCAAACATTATGGGAAATGACGATACGCAACGCGGATTGTCTCTGGTCGGTTCCCATCAGGCGCTGTAGACCTTTTGCGATGTGGGGCCGAACCGCAACTGTTGCAACCGGGCACGCCGCTTTCCGCCGATGGGGGCTGCAAAACGACTTTACTTTGCGGGACCCGGTCTAGGTAATACAGACTTGAGCCATGCGCAGCGCCGCTTCGAGGAAACCATGTCGCAGGATTCGGAACCCGGGCCAAAGACCAGAGAGGACGCGACCTTCACCGGGCGTCTCCTGGACGAGGTGAAGGCCGAGCCCGTGCCGGCAAAGATCGTCGAGCTTGCGGGAAAACTGGAAGCGGCGCTTGCGGCTAAGCGCAAGGCGCCGAAGGATCGCTCCTGAAAATCAGGCCCGGCCGTGGACCGGCGGGGTGATCTTGCCCGGCGGCGGTTGCTGCGGGTCCTGTGGCGGAACCGGCTGCGGGTCGGGCATAGGATCGGGATAGACGTCCGGTTCGACCGGATCGCCGGGCACCGGCAGTTCGGGTTCGGGCGAGGGCATGTCCGGGCCTTCGCCGGGGCGCCCCGTGAGAAGCATTTCCATCTGTGGTCCTCCCGCTGGCAGGCGCCGCCTTCTTGCGGCGCAGGTGCAGGCCGCGCCTTGGGCGCGGCCCAAGGGCGTCAGTGGTGGTGTTCGGGCAGCGATTTCAGCTGGTCCTTGGTCCAGGAGGTCACGCCGTGGATGTTGCCGTTCTCGTCGCGCATCATGTTCAACTCGCCCAGCGCGACCAGCACCGGCTTCGACCCGATTCCCAGGAATCCGCCGACATCGATCACCGCCTGCGGGGTGCCGCCATCGGCATGCAGGTGCGAGATGGTGCCGACCTTCTCGTCATCCGCCCCATAGATCGGCGCGCCGACCAGGTTCGATTCCGTCTGTTCGGCGGCGCTGAGCCGCGTGTGCGTGCTGTGGTCCATGGCATGTCCTTCCGTATCGCGTTGCAGCCGGACCGTTCCGGCTGATCACAGCGTCAACCACCGGATCGCGCAGATGTTCCCGGGAACGACCGGACCCACCGTCCGTCGTTGCGCGCAAAAGGGACATCTGCTGCCGCGCCTGATCGGCGCCTTCAACGTGGCCGTGCTGGCGCTGTCCGACCGCTAATCCTTCCGCTCGGGCAGCTTCTTGCGCTTGGTGCTGGCCAGCTCTTCCAGCTCCTTCTCGGACATCGACTTCGCCATGTCCTTCGAGGCGCCGTAGAGCTTCTTCTCGCTGGTCTCGCCGCGCTTTGCGGACAGGGCCGCGCCCGCCGCCTTCTGCTGCGCTTTTGATTTCGCCGGCATCGTCAGTCCTCCTTCTTCGGATCGTCCGACCGTTTGCGTACCGGGACCTGCTTCGCCGGGTTCACCTGGTCAAACTCCTCCGGCCGATGCGGCGATCCTTCGTGGTCATCCTGGGCATTCCGGCGGTCGAGGGGCGGCGTGCGTTTCCGCGCGGCGGGTTCGGGGGCGTTCGGCATTGCTGTCTCCGGTCGGCTTGGGAACAGGCAACCCGCCAGCGCGCCGGATTGTTCCGAAGATCAGTCCCCGGTCCCGATCGGAAAGGCCCGGCTCAATCCCGGCACCCCCGCCATGCCGAAGCGCCAGGGCCGGTCGGCGGCCCGGGTGATTCCGATCCGCGGGCCGACCAGCAGGCCCGAGACCGGCCCACCACGCTCCAGCACCAGCCCTTCCGCGCCGAACCGCCTGCCGCTGTCGGCAAGCGAAACCCCCAGCGCCTGACCCAGCCGTCCCGGCCCCGCCGCCAGGGCAGCACCGGCTCCACGCCTGTCCCGCATCGCCTCGATGCCGATCTCGGGCCGTATCGCCCGGATCAGAACCGCCTCTCCCGGCCTGCCGACCACGTTCAGGCACAGGTGGCAGCCGTAGGACAGGTAGACATAGGCCGTGCCCGGCGGCCCGAACATCGCCGCATTCCGCGCCGTCGGCCCGCGGAAGCTGTGCGAGGCGGGGTCGTCGCGGCCATAGGCCTCGGTCTCCAGCACCGTGCCGCCCACGCCGCGCACCAGAAGCCGCGACCCGATCAGGTCGCGCGCAAGTGCGGTGATCTCCTGGTCGAAGTCCGGTATCATGGAACAGCTGCCTCCGTCCGGCGTTGCCCTGCAAAGATCATGGAAAGCACGATGCCTCAACAGACGCCACTTCCGCCCGTTCCCACTTTCGCCCTGTCGCTGGAAGGGCGGCTTCTCGCCCACCGGCGCCTGCTGGTGGAGCTGATGCGGTCGCTGCGCGAGAGCCACCAGGCCGAGCTGATGGACTGGCTGGAGGACCGCTCGATCTATCGCGACGGGCAGGAAGACCCCGGTGCCGTTCCAAGCGAGGGGGTCGCGCTGGAACTGGCCCGCGCCGACGAATTCCGCCTGCTGAAGCGTCTCCTGGGCGGGCTGGACCCCGACTGATCAGGCCGGAACCGTTCAGACCGGCACGTTCAGGCTGTGCTTGACCCGTTTCAGCGTGAAGCTGGTGTTGATCGACTGGACATTCGGCAGTTCCACGATGGCGTTCTTCACCGTCGCCTCGTAGTGGCGGACGCTGGTGGCGATGACCTGCAGAACGTAGTCGTATTCCCCGCTGAGGGAATAGCACTGCATCACCTCCGGCACTTTCGCCACCGCCTCCTCGAAGGCGCGCAGCCGGTCGCGCTGGTGGTGCGAAATCTTGACGAAGCAGAGGACGAGGATCTCGAACCCCACAGCCTCGGGGTCGACGACGAAGCGCTTCGGGCTGATCGCACCCGTCTCTTGCAAGCGCTGCAACCGCCGCCAGCAGGGCGAATGGCTGAGGCCCGCCACCTCGCCCAATTCGCGCAGGGTCAGGTCGGGCCGGTCCTGAAGAGCGCGCAGGATGCGCCGGTCGGGTTCGTCAAGCTCCATGTGACTCCTCCGCGATGATTTTGCGGTGCAGCATCTTCCACAGCAACATGTTACCGAGATTCTTGCGATTTGTGATACACTGTTCCTGACAGGCGGGCAATCCGGCGGGCATTGGCGACCCTGTTTCCGCCGACCTGTCCTAGGCTGACGATGCAACGTTGTGGGGATCACAGGCGCAGCAGGCATGGCCATCACGCTGGACGACAAATACACGGCGGAAAGCGGGTCGGTGTATCTGACCGGCACGCAGGCGCTGGTCCGCCTGCCGATGACCCAGATGCGTTGCGACCGCGCGGCGGGGCTGAACACCGGCTGCTTCATCTCGGGCTACCGCGGCTCGCCGCTTGGGGGCTACGACCAGCAGTTGGTGAAGGCCCGCAAGCATCTCGACCGGCACGGTGTGGTGTTCCAGCCCGGCCTGAACGAGGACCTTGCCGCCACTGCCGTCTGGGGCAGCCAGCAGGTGCAGCTTTCCCCCGGCGCGCGGAAGGACGGGGTCGTCGGCCTGTGGTACGGCAAGGGGCCGGGGGTGGATCGCTGCGGCGACGTGTTCAAGCACGCGAACGCGGCGGGGTCGGCGGCTCTGGGGGGCGTGCTGGCGATTGCGGGCGACGACCACACCTGCAAGTCCAGTTCCATTCCGCATCAGTCGGACCACGCCTTCATCTCGGCGCTGATGCCGATGCTCTACCCCTCCTCGGTGCATGAATTCCTGGAGATGGGGCTTCTGGGCATCGCCATGTCGCGCTTCTCCGGCTGCTGGGTGGGCTTCAAGGTGATCTCCGAGACGGTGGAGATTTCCTCGGTCGTCGATCTTGGGCAGGAGGCGCGGCAGTTCATCCCGCCCCCCGATTTCCAGCTGCCCCCTGGCGGGCTGTCCTTGCGCTGGCCCGATCCGCCGCTGGTGCAGGATGCCCGGTTGCAGGAGCACAAGGGCTATGCCGCCATCGCCTTCGCCCGCGCCAACGGGGTGGACCGGCTGGTCGCCAGCCACCCGCACGACCGTTTCGGCATCGTGGCGTCGGGCAAGGCCTATGAGGATGTGCGGCAGGCTTTGGCCGAGCTGGGCCTTGGCCCACAGGAACAGGCAGCCATCGGGATCAGGCTCTACAAGGTGCGGATGCCCTGGCCGCTGGAGCCCGAGGGGATCCGGCATTTCTCCGAAGGGCTGGAGGAGGTGCTGATCGTCGAGGAACGCCGCGAGATCATCGAGAACCAGATCAAGGAGCAGCTTTTCAACTGGCGCGCCGATGTGCGGCCACGGATCGTCGGCAAGTTCGATGCCGAGGACCGCCCCTTCCTAAGCCTCTCCGCCGGGCTGACCGTGGCGACCGTCGCTGGGGCCATCGCCGAGCGGCTGATGCACCTGGACCTGCCCGAAGGCCTCGCCGACCGCCTGCGCACCCGCGCCGAGCATCTGCACGCCGCCGAAGCCCGCGCCGCGTCGCATGTGCCGCCGGTGCTGCGCCTGCCGCATTATTGCCCCGGCTGCCCGCACAACACCTCGACCCGCGTGCCCGAAGGCTCGACCGCGATGGCGGGGATCGGCTGTCACTTCATGGCGCAATGGATGGACCGCCGGACCGAGACCTTCACCCATATGGGCGCCGAGGGCGTGCCCTGGACCGCGATCCGCCATTTCACCGACGAGAC
>NZ_DAIQAT010000091.1:0-14031 GCF_036781545.1 Tabrizicola sp. | reverse complement strand
GCGCCGATTGCCGGGGCGACCGGGCCAAGGTGATGTGGACCCAGGTGGAAACCGGCTCGGCGATCACCTGGAAATATCCCTCCTGCATCCTGCGCGGCGACGATGCGCAGGGCGAGTTCTACTCCATCGCCATCGCCAACAACGCCCAGCAGGCCGATACGGGAACCAAGATGGTCCACCTCGGCAAGCGGACGAAGTCGCGGATCGTGTCCAAGGGGATCTCGGCGGGCCGGGCGCAGAACACCTACCGCGGGCTGGTCTCCATGCACCCGAAGGCGAAGGACAGCCGCAACTATACCCAGTGCGACAGTCTCCTGATCGGCGACAAATGCGGGGCGCACACCGTGCCTTACATCGAAGTGCGCAACAATTCCTCGCGCGTGGAGCATGAGGCGACCACGTCGAAAGTGGATGATGACCAGCTCTTCTACTGCCGCTCGCGCGGGATGGACGAGGAGGAAGCCGTGGCGCTGGTGGTGAACGGTTTCTGCAAGGAGGTCCTGCAGGCCCTGCCGATGGAATTCGCGATGGAGGCGCAAAGCCTGGTCGCGATCAGCCTGGAAGGCTCGGTCGGCTGACCCTGCGATGGCTGAGGCGCGTGCACAAGCGGAACCGGAAGCGGGGCGGCCCCAGGTCGTTCTGGTCTCGGCCATGCGCAACGAGGGGCCGTTCCTTCTGGAATGGGTGGCCTACCACCGGGTGATCGGGGTGGACCGGATCGTCGTCGTGTCTAACGGCTCGACGGACGGCTCGGACGATCTTTGCGAGGCGTTGGCGGCGGCAGGGGAGATCGCCTTCCTGCGCACCGATCCAGGGCCTGACGAATCCCCGCTCGAAGCGGCAAAAGCTGCCTTCGAGACCGAGATCGGCTATGCGGACGGGACGTGGTACGCTTGGCTGGATGCAGACGAATTCCTGAACATCCACGTTGGCGACCGAAGCGTCGGGGCGCTTGTCTCGGCGCTCGGGCCGGCGCACGGCATCATGCTGAACTGGCGGTTGTTCGGCACCAGTGGACACGACCGCTTTCCCGGACGCCTAATCAGTGCCGATTTTGCCCGCGCCGCCAAGGCGGAGCATGTGGCCCATCTGGAGACCAAGACGTTCTTCCGGCGTTCCTCTGTCGTCCCCGGCTTTGCCCGCCTGGGTCAGGAGCGCCCTGCGCTTGCCGAGGGGCATGGGCTGGGCGCCGGGGACTTCCTGGGGGGCAATGGCAGGCCGCTGAAAGCGGACGAGCCGCGGACCCTTGCCTGGCTGGCCGGGAAGCCGCCGCAGCGGACGAATCTTGCCGCGCGTTCCGAGCGCGGAGCGGCACTGGCGCAGATCAATCACTACGCCGTCCGAACGCCGGAGTTCTTCGCGCTGAAGCGCGCGCGCGGGCGGGGCTACCTGAAATCGGGCCAGACCTCCGGCCACCCGCGCTACAACAACCAGTATTTCGACCGCTTTGACCGAAACGAGGCGGAGGATCGCTCGATCCTGCATTGGGAGCAGGCGGTGACGGCAGAGATCGACCGACTCCTGGCGCTTCCACTTGTCGCTGCCGCCAAGGCTTCGGTCGATACGCTCGTTGCCGAGGCTCTGAACGAATTGGACAGGACGACGAGGTTTCAGCCTGACGGAGACGATCCAGTGGCGGCAACCAAGGTCATTCCGGATGAGGCGGCCGAAAGGGACGCTGAGGCCGAGGCGCCCAGCTTCGAGCTGACTTTCGGCTCCCGGGAAAGCGATTTCCTGCGCCGCCGCTACGAAGCCGCCGAAACCATCCTGGAATACGGCAGCGGCGGATCAACCGTGCTGGGCGCCCAGCTTGGTTGCACGGTGTTCAGCGTTGAGAGCGACAAGGCCTGGGCCGACCGGCTGGCGGCGCATGTCGACCTGATCTCGCCGAAGGTCCATGTCCACTACGCGGATATCGGCCCGACCGGTCCCTGGGGCGTGCCGATTAGGCCGCGCGAGCATCGTAAGTTTCATGCCTACGCCCTGTCGGTCTGGGACCGCCCCGATTTCATCGAGCCCGATCTGGTGCTGATCGACGGCCGTTTCCGCGCCGCCTGCCTGGTCGCCGTCATGCTGCGAGCGACGAAGCCCGTTACCGTCCTGTTCGATGATTACCTGAAACGCGGCTACTACCACGGCGTCGAACGCCTGGCCCGCAAGGAAGAAATGGTGGGCCGCATGGCCCGCATCACCGTCACCCCCGGCGCGATCCCGGCCGAGATGGTCACACAGGCCATCGGCTGGTTCACTGATCCGCGCTGATGCCCGCAAAGGAAAGAAACATGCTTGAAATCAAAAACCTGCACGTCAAACTTGAAGAAGAGGACAAGGTGATCCTGAACGGCGTCGATCTGACGATCGGCGCGGGCGAGGTCCATGCGATCATGGGGCCGAACGGCTCGGGCAAGTCGACGCTGTCCTATGTGCTCGCGGGTCGCGACGGCTATGAGGTGACGGAAGGCTCGGCCACGCTTGACGGGCAGGAGTTGCTGGAGATGGAGCCGGAAGAACGTGCCGCGGCGGGCCTCTTCCTGGCTTTCCAGTATCCGGTCGAGATCCCCGGCGTCGGCAACATGACCTTCCTGCGCACCGCCGTGAACGCGCAGCGGAAAGCGCGCGGCGAGGAGGAACTGAGCGCGGGCGACTTCCTGAAAGTCGTGCGCGCAAAGGCCAAGACCCTGAAGATCGACGCCGAGATGCTGAAGCGCCCGGTCAACGTGGGCTTTTCCGGCGGTGAGAAGAAGCGCAACGAAATCCTGCAGATGGCGATGCTAGAACCCCGGATGTGCATCCTGGACGAGACCGACTCAGGCCTCGACGTCGATGCGATGAAGCTGGTCGCCGACGGGGTGAACGCGTTGCGCAGCGCCGGGCGGTCCTTCCTGGTGATCACCCATTACCAGCGGCTGCTGGACCATATCCACCCCGACGTGGTGCATATCATGGCGGCGGGCCGGATCGTGAAGACCGGCGGGCCGGAACTGGCGCTGGAGGTCGAGACCAACGGCTATGCCGACATCCTGAGCGAGGTGGGCTGATGGCGCTGCCGAAGGCAAAGGAAGACGCGCTGGTGGCGCGGCTCGCGGCGCTCCCAGCGCTGGCGGGGAAAGGCTGGCTCGCATCCGCGCGCGCGGATGCGCTGGCCCGGCTGACCGCAATGGGCCTGCCGGGGCGGCGGGACGAATACTGGCGCTACACCGATCCGGCCAGCCTGAATGCCCCAGAGGCACCAGTCGCGCACCGTTTCGACGCCGGCGACGAGACCGTGCCTTTCGAGGGGATGGACCGGCTGAAGATCGTGTTCACCGATGGGGTCTTCGACCCCGCAGCCTCGGACGACCTGGCGCTTTCGGGCGTGACCATCGAGCGGCTGGCCGAGGCGGGCGGGAAGGACATCCACTGGGCGCAGGGCCTTTACGGGGTGCTGGAAGCGCGTGGCCAGAACCCGGTTGCGCGGCCCTTCGCGGCGTTGAACAGCGCCCATGCAACGGATGGCGTGCTGATCCATGTCACGGGGAAGGCCGCCAAGCCTGTATCTCTGATTTATGCCCATGACTCCGATAGTTCCGATGCGATCCTCCATCACTGCGTGAAGCTGGAGCCGGGGGCGCAGCTGACGCTTCTGGAAAACGGCCCCGCCGCCGCGCGCTTGTCCAAGGTGCTGGAGGTCGACATCGCCGACGGGGCGCAGTTCCACCACATCCGCATCCAGGGCCGCGACCATGAACGCCGCGCCGTGACGCATATCTTCGCCCGGCTTGGCACCCGGTCCGAGATGCGCTCCTTCACCCTTACCGCCAACGGCCGCCTCACCCGCAACGAGGCGGTGGTGGAGTTGACCGGGGACGAAGGCCGCGCCCATGTGGCGGGTGCAGCGGTCGGCGACGGCGAGTTCCACCACGACGACACCGTCTTCGTCACCCATGCCGCCGAGGCCTGCGAAAGCCGCCAGGTGTTCAAGAAAGTGCTGATGAACGGGGCAACGGGGGTGTTCCAGGGCAAGATCCTGGTGAAGCCCGGCGCGCAGAAGACCGACGGCTACCAGATCAGCCAGTCGCTGCTCCTGGACGAGGACAGCCAGTTCCTCGCCAAGCCCGAGCTGGAGATCTACGCGGACGACGTGAAATGCTCGCACGGCTCCACCTCGGGCGCCATCGACGAGACCGCGCTCTTCTACCTGCAATCGCGCGGCGTGCCCCGGCGGACGGCGCAGGCGCTGCTGGTTCTCGCCTTCCTCGCCGAGGCGATCCAGGAGATCGCGGATGAGGATATCGCCGAAGATATCCGCGCGCGGCTGGAACGCTGGCTGGCACGGCACGGGACGAAAGGATGAGGCCCCGGGAATGGAGATCGGCGGGATGACCGTCACCACCGACCTTGTCGCCACGTGGCGCCACCCGCGCGTGATCCTGCGCCAGCATCTCGCGCGGGGGCCGTCCGAGCCGTTTGTGCTGTCCTTCCTTCTGATCTTCCTCGCGCTGGCCTTCATCGGCCAGTGGCCCGGTGCCGCGCGCGAGGCCTTCCTCGCGGGCGAGTCTTCGGCCAGCCCTCGCATCATAGCGCGGGCTTTCGCCGTCCTTGCCACCATCCCGCTCTGGTATGGCCTGGCCGCGCTGGGGCACATCGTCGCGCGGGCCATGGGCGGGCAGGGGACGTGGTACGGGGCGCGCGTGGCGCTGTTCTGGGCGCTTGCCTGCATCGGCCCGCTGCTGCTGCTGCAAGGCCTGGTTTCGGGCATGATCGGTACCGGTGCGGCACTGACCCTGGTGACGCTGTTGGTCGGCGTGGCGTTCCTCTGGCTCTGGTCCACCCTGTTGCACGAGGCCGAGACCGGATGACCCTCATGCAGCGCATTGGCGCCTTGGCGCAGCTGACCCTGCGGGAGCCCCGGCAGGCCGCCCGGACGCTTCTGGCCGAGGATGTGCCGATACCGGCGCGGACCGCCGGGCTCTTGCTCGTCGCCGTCGTTTCGGCGCTTCTGGCCAGCCTTCAGGTCGGGGGAAAGCTGACCGAACTGGACCCGTTCAGCCGCTTCATGCTGGCCAGCCCCTTCCGTGCGGCGGTGTTCCAGTGGCTGTTCCTGGCGCTGACCGTGGTCCTGGTGCACCGGGTCGGACGGGCTTTCGACGGGCGTGGCAGCCTGCCGGACGCTCTTCTGGTCGTTGTCTGGCTGCAGCTGCCGATGCTGGCGCTGCAGATCCTGCAACTGGTGGCCACGCTGCTTGTGCCGCCGCTGGCCGGGATCATCGGCCTTGCCGGCTTTGCGCTTTTCCTGTGGCTGATGACCAGCTTCGTCGCCGAACTGCACGGCTTCCGCTCGCGCGGGATGGTTTTCCTGGGGCTGGTACTGACTGCGCTTGGCGTCGGGCTGATCCTCGGCGTCGCGACAGTCCTGATCCTCGGGCCGGAGGCCTTTGCCAATGTATGACGTCCAGAAAATCCGCGAGGATTTCCCGATCCTCAAGCGCGAGGTGAACGGCAAGCCCCTGGTCTACCTCGACAATGGCGCCAGCGCACAGAAGCCGCAGGTGGTGATCGACGCAATGACGCGGGCCTATAGTCACGAATACGCCAATGTGCACCGGGGCCTGCACTACCTGTCGAACCTCGCGACCGAGCACTATGAATCTACCCGCGGCGTGATCGCCCGCTTCCTGAACGCCGCCTCGGAAGAAGAGATCGTCTTCACCACCGGGACCACGGAAGCGATCAACCTCGTCTCCTACGCCTGGGCCGCGCCGCGCCTGCAGCCGGGCGACGAGATCGTGCTGTCGGTCATGGAGCATCACGCCAACATCGTGCCCTGGCATTTCCTGCGCGAGCGGCAGGGGGTGGTGCTGAAATGGGTGGAGGTGGACGCGAACGGCGACCTCGACCCGCAGGCGGTGCTGGATGCCATCGGGCCGCGGACGAAGCTTATCGCCGTCACCCATATGTCGAATGTGCTGGGCACCGTGGTCGACGTGGCCGCGATCTGCCGCGCCGCGCGGGAAAAGGGCGTACCGGTGCTGGTCGACGGCTCGCAGGCCGTCGTGCATATGCCGGTCGACGTGCAGGCCATCGGCTGCGACTTCTACGCCATCACCGGCCACAAGCTTTACGGCCCTTCCGGGTCCGGCGGCATCTGGATCGCCCGCGACCGGCAGGCCGAAATGCGCCCCTTCCTCGGCGGCGGCGACATGATCCGCGAGGTCACGCGCGACACCGTCACCTGGGCCGACCCGCCGATGAAGTTCGAGGCCGGGACGCCCGGCATCGTCCAGCAGATCGGCCTCGGCGTGGCGCTGGACTATCTGATGGCTCTGGGAATGCAGAACGTTGCTGCCCACGAACGCATCCTGCGCGATTACGCCCGCGACCGGCTGAAGGGCCTCAACTGGCTGAACGTGCAGGGCAATTCGGCGGGGAAGGGGGCGATCTTCTCCTTCACGATGGAGGGCGCGGCCCATGCGCATGACATCTCCACCATCCTAGACAAGCGAGGCATCGCTGTCCGGGCAGGCACCCATTGCGCCATGCCGCTGATGGCGCATTACGGCATCACCGCCTCGTGCCGGGCGTCCTTCGGGCTTTACAACACGGTCGAGGAGGTCGACGCGCTGGTCAGCGCGCTGAACCTGGCGCACGAGCTGTTTGCCTGAGCAGGCGGCCCGTCACGACCGCCTGCGCGAGTTCAGAACGACCACTTCATTCCCAGCACCGCCGCGCTGTCGGTCATCCCGGCGATATTGCCGTAGTTCTGGGCATGGACCACCTCGAACATCAGCTCCGAGGCCGCGCCCATCGGCACCTGGTAGCCGATCGAGACCTCCATCTGCCGCTCCTGCGGGGCCAAGTCGATCCCCACCGCCCGCACCTCGGTTCCGCCCTCGGCAAGCCGGACCGGAACCGTCATCTCGGCCGAGCCCGCACTGACCGCCATCGGCATCGCGATACCGACGCTCAGCCGGTCGCCCCTGGCGAAGACGCTGCGGCTGCCGACATCCAGCCGCAGGCTGTCGAACTTCGCCGCGCTGACCCGGCTGATCGCCGCGGGCGCGCCGAGATCGGCCACCCCCATCTCTCCGGACAATGCGAAGAAGCCCCCGGTGCCCATGTCATGCGACAAGGACAGCGTCAGCGCCGCCATCGAGGCGCCGCCCGTGTCGCCGCTGCCGGTGAAGCCCATCAGACGGCCGCTGTCGCGGGCAAGCTTGACCCCCAGGTCCAGCTTCAGCGCCCCGTCCGCCACCGTCCGCGCAACCGCGAGGCCATAGTCCTCCTCGCCGCCGACCAGCACCGAAGCGTGGGTCAAGCCGTCCGGCGCGTTCAGGTCCAGCGTCTGGCCGGGATGGGTCGCGAAAGTGTCGGCCAGCGGGTTCAGTACCGCCTTGCGTGCCGCCCCGTAGTCCTTGGTGAAGGACCGCGCCGCCAGCGTCTCGACCAGCGGGGTCGAGGCCGCCTCGGTCGCGAAAGCCTTCGCAGCCACCGCGAAATCGCCGCCGAGTGCGTCGTTCATCGTCAGGTCAACGCCGTCCAGGCTGCGCGTCACCGCATCGCCCAGGGCGCCGCCGGTCGAGAAGGCGTAGTCCTTCGTCTCGATGCTTTCCCCGTCCCCCATCGCCATCGTCGTCGCCCCGATGGGCAGAAGCGCGGCCCGGATGTCGAGGAAACCGTGGCCGTAGTCGATGGAGTAATCGTGGTTGAAGACCCCGGAGCCTTCCAGCAGGTCGACCGATCCCGCCGAGACGAAGCCGGTGAAGGTATTGTCCGCCGAGGCGAGGAGCCGCGCCCTGAGCTGGTGGGGTGTCAGGTTCGGGAAGGCCTCGGCCAAAAGCGCCAGCGCGCCCGAGACCTGCGGCGCCGCGAACGACGATCCGGTGCCGCTGCCGTAGGAGGTGTTCGAGGCCGCCGTCGCCGCTGTCCAGTAGCCATCGGCCACCAGGCACCAGGCGGCCGCTTGATAGCACGGCGACGAGATCAGCCCGGCAACGCCGCTCACCCCGTTGTCGTCGAAGATCGGCACGGCATTGCCGACGGCGAGCCAGGCCTTTTCCAGATCGGGCTGCAGGAGCGGCAGCGCGTCCATCAGCCCCGCCGCGCCGGTATTGGTATTGTCGACCGCGAAGACCACGACCCCGCCTTGCCAGGAGCCGCTTCCAAGCGCGTAGTTGCGCAGCGCCGCAAGCCAGGCCGTGCCGCCGGGCGAGCCGAACACGGCATTGAACTCGGTCTGGTTCGCGGCTGCGCCGGTGAAGCCCCAGGAGTTGTTCTGCGCCACCGCTCGCCGGTTCTGCGCCGCCACCGCCGCGGCTGTCAGGTCGGAGATGTTGTCCTCTCCCCAATCGCTGAGAATAAGGTCTGCGCCCGGCGCGACCCCCACCATCGTGCCGGAATTCCCTGTGGCGATCGAGGCGACCATGGTGCCGTGGTCGGTAGTGCCCGGTGCGCCGGTCGTCGTGATGGTCTTCCCGGCAAAGACCTCATGCGCGCGCCGGAAGCCCGAATCGACGACCGCGATCACCTGTCCCGCGCCGGTCAGGCCCACCGCACGGGCATAATCTACGCGCGAGGATTGCAGCGGGTTCGAGAAGGCGTTGCCCAGTCCGGGGATGTTCCCGTTCTGCAACCGGAACCGCGCCGAGTTGTTGCGGAAGCTGGCCGCCGCATCGCGCCAATCCTGGGTGATCGAGGCCATGAAGTAGCTGCCCAGGGTCCCCGATCCGCCGGGGCTCGCGCTGATGGTGAAGGTGCCGCCCAGATCATCCTCGCCCCCACCGCAGGCCGCAAGCAGGGCCAGGCTGGACAGTGACACGAGCAATGCGGATTTGCGGCGAAAAGCGGTCGGCAGGAATTGGCGCATGATCAAGACCTCGCGAAATCGTTATGGAACATAGTGCATCCCCGGAATCGAGATTCGGTCAAGCCCGCCAGCCGCCTGTTTCCGGGTATTTTTTCTCGCACGGTCCGCCCCGCAGCGCGCCCCGCGAAATCCCCTGCCGATTGCCATTGAATCCCCGGGCACCTTCCGCTAATCACCACCGCAGGCACCCATAGCTCAGCTGGATAGAGCGTTGCCCTCCGAAGGCAAAGGTCGCACGTTCGAATCGTGCTGGGTGCGCCATAAAATCAATGGCTTGGCCGACTGGACGGAACTCCGAATTCAATCGGGTTCAGATGGGATGCCAGATCCAGCCTCACGCCTTCCGCGATCCAGAGGCGCATTTCCCTTTACGGCCAGCATCCGAATGTCCGCGTGGGGCAGGGCGGGCCCGGCTCGACGCCCTGCTATCGGTGAGGCAGACTCGGTCAGGTGCAGCTGCGGCAAGCGCCACCAAGGTCATTGAAATTAATCAAACGATTGATTACAGTCTCGCATGCTTGAGATTCCCGATAAACCGCCCGAGGGGGCGCAGAAGGCCCTGATCGAGGCTGGTCTGGCGCTCTTCGGCCAGAAGGGATTCGACGCGACCTCCACCCGCGAACTGGCCGAAAGGGCCGGGGTGAACCTGGCCCTGATCACCTATCATTTCGGCGGCAAGGACGGGTTGCGCCGCGCCGTCGTCGGGGAAGTGGCGCGCCGCTTGCTGGCGGTGGCCGGGGCGCCGCAACCCTCGGAGGGGCTGACGCCTGCTGCTGCCCTCCAGCGCCTGCAGACCATCCTGCGCGGGGTCGCGGTTTTCATCGGAACTGCCCCCGAGGCCGGGCCGCTGGTGAATTTCGCCTTGGCAGAGCTTGCCCGCGGCGGGCCGATGACCGACCTGATCTACGAGGGGTTCATCGGGCCGAAGCACGCCGAGTTGTCGCAGCTCTGGGCCATCGCCAGCGGCAAGAACGCGGACAGCGAGGCGGTGAAACTTGCGGTTTTCGCGATGATCGGCCAGGTGCTCTACTTCCGTCTCGGGCGCGAAATCGTCACGCGCAAGATGGGCTGGACCAGCATCGGCCCGGATGAGGCAGGCCGGATCGCCGATCTGATCGCAGAAAATCTGCGTCTTCTCACGGAAGGAGAACGGGAATGAGCCTGATCTGTTCGGTCCCGCTGCTGTCGGCGCTCTTCGCCGCCTGCGCGCCGCCACTGCCCTTCGCCACCGGCTATGTCGAGGGCGAGTATGTGCTGGTCGCCCCGGTCGAGACGGTCGAGGTCGCCGCGCTGCTGGCCGCGCGCGGCGACCATCTGGCGGCAGGCGCGCCCTTGGCCGAGATGGACCGGGCGATGGCAGAGATCGCCTTGGCGGAGGCCGGAGCGAACCTGGCCCGCGCCGAGGCGCAGCTCGCCGACCTGAACCTCGGCAAGCGCCCCGAAGAGATTGCGGTCATCGAGGCTGCGCTGGCCTCGGCCCGTGCGCAGGCGGCAGAGGCCCGGCGGACAGCCGACCGGCTTGCCAGCCTCGCGGACCGGGGCAGCGCGACCGAGACCCAGCGCGAGGATGCCGCCACCGCCGCCGAAATCGCCGCGGCACGGGTGGCCGAGATCGAGGCCGACCTCGCCGTCGCGCGGCTTCCGGCCCGTGCGCATGCCATCGCCGCCGCCGAGGCGCAGCGCGCGGCCGCCCAGGCGGAACGCGACCGGGCCGCCTGGGCGCTGTCGAAGCGCAGTCTGACGGCGCCTGCCGCCGGAACCGTTTCCGACATCATCCGCACGGCGGGCGAGATCGCAGGCCCGGCGCAACCGGTGCTGTCCTTCCTGCCGGATGGCGCGGTGAAGCTGCGGCTCTACATGCCGGCCGAGAATGCGGCGGCGATTGCGGTCGGCTCGACCCTGACCGTGCGCTGCGACGGCTGCCCCGACGGGCTGGCCGCGACCGTCACCTATGTCGCCGACGCCCCGGAATTCACCCCGCCGGTGATCTACTCCCTCGAGAACCGGCAGAAGTTCGTCTACCTCGTCGAAGCCCGCCCCCTGGGCGACAGCCGCACCCTGAAGCCGGGCCAGATCGTCGATGTCCTGCTGCCTGGGGCGGCGGAATGACTGGCGAACCCGCCATCGACGTGACGGGGCTGGTGAAGATCTTCGGCGACCGTCGCGTGGTGGACGGCGTATCGCTTCGGGTCGAGCGGGGCGAGATCGCGGGCTTCCTTGGTCCCAATGGCTCGGGCAAGACTACGACCATCCGCATGATGTGCGGCCTTCTGACCCCCGACGCGGGCGAAGGCCGGGTGTTGGGCTTCGACATCCGCCGTCAGGGGCGGCAGATCAAGCGCGAGGTCGGCTACATGACCCAGCGCTTCTCGTTCTATGAGGACCTCACCATCGAGGAGAACCTGACCTTCGTCGCGGGTCTTTATGGCCTGACCCCGGCGCGGGCGATCGTGCGCGCCACGCTGGAGGATCTGGGCCTCTCCGGCCGCCGCCAGCAACTGGCCGGGTCGCTCTCGGGCGGGTGGAAGCAGCGGCTGGCGCTGGCCGCCTGCATCATGCATCGGCCGAAGCTCCTGATGCTGGACGAGCCCACCGCGGGGGTCGATCCCATGGCCCGGCGCGAGTTCTGGGACGAAATCCACGCCCGCGCCGCCGAAGGCCTGACCGTACTGGTCTCGACCCATTACATGGACGAGGCCGAGCGCTGCCACCGGATCAACTACATTGCCTACGGCAGGCTGATCGCCTCGGGCACGGTTCCCGCCGTCGTGGCAGGGGCAGGTCTGGCCACCGTGGTGCTGGAAGGCCCGAACACCGCCGAGGCCGCGCGCCGCCTGAAGGGCAGGGCGGGGGTCGAGCAGGTCGCATCGTTCGGCAATACCCTGCATGTCGTCGGCCGGGACGCGGCCCTGCTGCGCCAATCGGTCGAGGCGGTGGCGCAGGAGACCGGCACCACCATGCACCCCGCCGAGACCATGCTGGAGGATGTGTTCATCCAGCTCATGACCGCCTCCGGGGACGCCGCGCGATGAACCGGTTCTTCTCGCTGACCCGCCTTCTTGCGCTTCTGCGGAAAGAGGTGATCCAGATGCGGCGCGACCGGATCACCTTCGCGATGATGCTGGGCGTGCCGCTGATGCAGCTTCTGCTCTTCGGTTTCGCCATCAACACCGATCCGAAGCAGCTTCCCGCCGCCCTGGTCGCGCCGGTCGAGGACCGCTTCAGCCGTGCCATCGTCACCGCGCTGGAGCTGACCGACTACTACCGCTTCACCTCGCCCGGCGTCTCGGCGGCCGAGGCCGAGCTGCTGCTGGCGCGGGGCGAGGTCTCCTTCGTCGTCACCCTGCCGTCGGACTTCGGGCGGCGCGTGCTGCGCGGCGACCATCCGGTGATGCTGATCGAGGCCGATGCGACCGACCCTTCTGTCGCCTCCGGTGCCATCTCGACCCTTGGCACCGTCGCGTCCGAGGCCCTGCAGCGCGAGTGGGGCACCGAAGCGCAGGCCGGTGCCGCCCGCGACACGCAGCTGCAGGTTCTCGTGCACCGGCGCTACAATCCCGAGGGCATAACCGCCTACAACATCGTGCCCGGCCTTCTGGGCGTCATCCTGCAGCTGACCATGGTGATGATGACCGCCATGGCGCTGACCCGCGAGATCGAGCGCGGCACGATGGAGAATCTCCTGTCGATGCCCGCGACACCGCTTGAGATCATGCTCGGCAAGGTGCTGCCCTTTCTCGGCGTCGGCGCGGTGCAGGTCCTGGTGGTCCTCGCCGCCGCGCGGGCGCTCTTCCAGGTGCCCTTCACCGGCTCGCTGCCGCTGCTTCTGGGCGGCATCCTGATCTTCGTGCTGGCGCTTCTGATCCTGGGCTACCTCATCTCGACCGTCGCGCGCACGCAGATGCAGGCGATGCAGCTGACCTTCTTCTTCTTCCTGCCCTCGATCCTGCTTTCGGGTTTCATGTTTCCCTTCCGCGGCATGCCGGGCTGGGCGCAGACGCTGGGCGAGATCTTTCCGCTCACGCATTTCCTGCGCTTCATCCGGGCCGTCATGCTGAAGGGCGCAGGCCCGGACGCCGTGGCGCAACCCCTTGCCGCGCTGGTGCTTTTCGCGGTCACGCTGACGCTGGTCGCCCTCCTGCGGTTCCGCCGGACGCTGGACTGAGGACCCCTTCTCCGCGGGGCGAAAAAACACAGCCCAGAAGTCTTTCGCTTCGGCGGAGGAATAAAAGTTGACAAAATTACTTGCCTTTGCAATCACCCCGCCGTGACCGAACGTCACGAGCCGCCAGCCCCGCCGCCAGCGTCATCGAAACACGCTGCAATGGGGAAGCAATTGTCCGGAACATCCAGATTCAAAACGGCCCTCTGGGCCTCGACGGCGCTTGCGCTGGCCATCGGCCTTGCGGGGCCCGGCTTCGCGCAGGACAGCGGGGATGAAACCAAGGCGAAGAAGCCCGTGCTTCTTGGCACGATCACGCTCTTCGCCGACCGCATCGGTCGCGCGCTGACCGATGTTCAGGGCCATATCTCGGTCGTGGGCGAGGAAGAGCTGAAGGACCGCAACGTCCAGTCTCTGGAAGATCTGCTGCGCTATATCCCCGGCATCACGCCGGTGCGCCAGGTTTCTGGCGCCGACCCGTTTGGCGGGCAGACCGGCATCCGCATTCGCGGGGTCGAGGGCAACCGGGTGCAAATGGTGGTCGACGGAGGGCGCATCCCGGAACGGATCATAGACGGCTCGCGCGATTATCTCGACTTCGGCTTCACCAAGCAGGTCGACGTGGTGCGCGGCCCGGCCTCGGTGCTCTGGGGTGCCGATGCGCTGGGGGGTGTGCTGGCGCTGGAGACCATCGACCCCGAGGACCTACTCCGGGGTCGGGAGCGTGGCGGCTCGGTGACGCTCGGCTTCGGTGAGTTGACTGACGCGACCGATGTCGCCGTCGCTTTCGCGCAGCGCTTCGGCAGCGACTGGTCGCTCTTGGTGGCGCGGTCGCACAGCATCGACCACGAGATGAAGCTGACCAATGCCGACCCGACCGGCGGCCGCTGGCCTTGCGCCCGACCGGTGGCCTTCGGCTCCGTCACCTGCGGCGAATTCAACCCGCTGGACCGCACCAGCGACCGGACGCTCGTCAAGCTGGTCTGGGACATCAGCGACACGCAAAGCCTGAAGTTCACCTTCGACA
>NZ_DAIQAT010000090.1:0-14102 GCF_036781545.1 Tabrizicola sp. | reverse complement strand
ATCGGGAGAGTGGCTTCCGGCGCCCGTCGTGGAGAAGATCTGATGGCGAAAGTTGTCCAGAAAGTCACCCTGTCCCCCTCGCGGGACATCCCCTTCGACAAGCTCGTGCTGAGCCAGTCCAACGTGCGGCGCGTCAAGGCGGGTGTGTCTGTCGAAGAACTGGCCGAGGACATCGCTCGCCGCGGGCTCCTGCAGAGCCTGAACGTCCGGCCGGTGCTCGATGCCGATGGAGTCGAGACCGGTACGTTCGAGATCCCCGCCGGTGGTCGCCGCTTCCAGGCGCTGTCGCTGCTGGTGAAGCAGAAGCGGCTGCTGAAGACCGCGCCGATCCCCTGCATCGTGCGGGATGCTGCTTCGGCGATCCTGCCCGAGGACGACTCGCTGGCCGAGAACATGCAACGCGTTACCCTGCACCCGCTCGATCAGTTCCGCGCATTCCAGGCCCTGCGCGAAAAGGGTCAGGGCGAGGAAGCGATTGCGGCGGCCTTCTTCGTCACGCCGCAGATCGTCAAGCAGCGCCTGAAACTTGCCTCCGTGGCCCCTGCCCTGCTCGAGGTCTATGCTGAGGACGGCATGACGCTCGAGCAGCTGATGGCTTTTACGGTGAACCCGGATCATGCGCGTCAGGTCCAAGTCTGGGATGCGGTGAAGAACTCCTGGAACAAAGAACCCTATACCATCCGACGTATGCTGACCGAGACCTCGGTTCGGGCCTCGGATCGTCGCGCTGTCTTCGTCGGTATCGATGCCTATGAGGCAGCGGGCGGCGCTGTGCTGCGCGATCTCTTCCAGGGCGATGACGGTGGTTGGCTCGAGGACCCTGCCCTGCTCGACCGGCTGGTGGCTGAGAAGCTTCAGGCGGAAGCCGAAGCGCTTTCCTCTGAGGGCTGGAAGTGGATCGAGGTCGCGACCGACCTGCCCTATGGCTACAGCCACGGCCTGCGGCGTCTCGCCGGTGATCCGGCGCCGATGACCGACGAGGAAAGCGCGACCCACGCGACGCACCTCGCCGAGTATCGGGCGCTGGAGGAAGAATACTCCGGCCAGGACGAATTCCCCGAGGAGATCGACGCGCGGCTCGGTCATCTCGAGATGGCGATGGAAGCGCTCGAGCAGCGGCCGCTGATCTACGATGAGGCCGAGATCGCGCGCGCGGGCGTCTTCGTGACGCTGGATCGGGACGGCAGTCTCGCGGTCTATCGCGGCTATGTCCGGCCCGAGGACGAGCCGCGCGAGGAGACCGCGGTCCAGGATGGTGATGGCGCGGATGCCATGGGGCAGGGGGGTGATGTCGGTGTTTCCAGCTGGAAACCGTCAGCCACCTCCGCTGGCGGCACCATCGTCACCTCGGGCGGTCAGCCGATCGGCGCGGACCTCTCTGAGGAGGAAGACGACGGCGCGTTGAAGCCGTTGCCCGAACGGCTGGTCATGGAGCTGACCGCCCACCGGACCCTCGCACTGCGCGAAGCCATCGGGCGCTCACCGGAGGTGGCGCTGACGCTGCTGCTTCTGAAGCTGGTGACGGACACCTTCCGCACCTCTTCGGCTTCGGGCAGCTGTCTCGAGGCTTCGGTTCGCCACGTCTACATGTCGGCGCAGGCGTCCGATCTTAAGGACAGCGTCGTGGCCAAGTTGGTCGACGAGCGTCACGCGGCCTGGGAGGCCGATCTGCCTCTCGGCGATGATGCCGGCCTCTGGGACTATCTGACGCTCCTCGACCAGGGCAGTCGTTTGGCCCTTCTGGCGCATTGCCTCAGCTTCGGGATCAACGCACTCCATGAGAAGGTGAACCCCTATGGGGCGGGCATCTCCGCCAGCGGTCTGACCCGCCGGCTGGCGCATGCCGATCTGGTGGCCCGCGCGGTCGATCTCGACATGGTCGAAGCGGGTTGGGAGCCGACGGTCGATGGCTATCTCAACCGCGTGCCTAAGGCCCGAATCCTCGAGGCCGTGCGCGAGGCAAAGGGGGAGGGCACCGCGCAGCTGCTCGACCATCTGAAGAAGGGTGAGATGGCCACAGAAGCCGAGCGGCTTCTCAAGGGCAGCGGGTGGCTGCCCGAGGTCCTGCGCCGGGCCGATCTGGTGGCGTTCGACGGCGAGGCGATCGCGGAAGGGCAGGGGGAGGACGCGGGCGAGCCCGAGGATGTCGATCTCCCGGCCTTCCTGACAGCCGATCTGCCGGACAGCGCTGCGTCGATGATGGCGGCGGAGTGATCTTAGCCATCCGGGGGCGGGGAAACCCGCCCAAATCTCACAAAATACAGCAATATCAATATGATGAATGCGGATACTCGCATTCGAGATGAGGAATCATGTCTGCAACAAACATCATCGACACAGCCCCTTTGGGGGCGCTGATCCGCTACACCGACGGCAGTCCCAAGCCGCCGGCACGGTTCACCAAGAAGCTTGCCGCCTGGGAGCGATCGAACGGAGTCGGCCGTCTCGTGAAGAAGGAGCCGCCGAAGGTCTATCCGACTTGGACTGCCCCTGCTTCATTCACGCTGCACGAGGGCAACTTCTCTTCGGATGGGGTGATCCTCGTCACCATCATGCGCAGTCATTCGGCGGACAGTCGTCTGGTATTCGAGGTGGCCGAGGAACCGAAGCCGGGGCAGGTGCGCGTGCTGCTCGATTTCGGTGGAAACACCGAGCTTCTGCATCTGGCGGAGTCCGTTACCGCGGCCGAACTCTGGATTGCGCGGGAGGGCTATCGCAATGCGCGGCTCGAAATCGTCGGTGCCGAGGACGGCGATAGGGCAGGGGGCGCGGATCTGGCCGCCTGAGCCCTGACAATGCGTGAGGGGCATGCCGAAGGGGCGTGCCTCTCACCGACCACACCCTCGTCCCGCGATGACGCGGGGCGCCAGAGGATCCATCCCCAAAAGACGGAGGTCTTCAACCAAGAGCCTGCCCGGGAGGCTGGCGGCGTTCCAAGCATCAGCGGGACAACCAGCTCCTGACGTTGGGGCACCATCCCCCGCTCGCCATTCCCTTCCTTGCCCCGAATCCCGTCTTCGAGATCAACCCGCGAGGGGTCGGACTACGGGCGAGCCCGTGCCGCCGGGTGGATTCGGACGAGCCGAACGCACCCGGTGATGTCAGCCAGTCTTCGGGCCTGCGGGGTCCTGTCGCGCGGGGGATGGTCCCCCGCCTCCCAGACAGGAGCCAAACAGATGTCCCGCAAAGATGCACACGCCTTCGCCGCCTCCCTTGCCGCCACGCTCATGGTCTCAATCGTCGTCTTCCAGGCAGGGGATGGAACCTTCGGCGCCGTCCCCGCCGATGAAATCGACGGCGACGAGGTCGTGATCGTCTCGGAATACGATCCCTTCGGGTGAGGCTTCGGCCTCACTTCCAGAGGGCCCGGGCGCGGCGCAGTCGCGCCTCCGGGCCTACCTTTGGCCGCGTGATCGGCGAAGCCGATCCTAGGAACGCAGCGCTGCAAGCTGCCTTTGCCTGTAGTCTCATCACTCCAGGCGGTTTTTCTTACCCGACGGTGACCCCGAAGATCGATCCGACCAGCGCGGTCGCGGCCATGGCAAGGGCGCCCCAGAACGTCACCCGGACAGCGCCTCGCAAGACACCGGCGCCGCCAGCTGTTGCGCCAAGACCGCCTAGGATAGCGAGCGACAGTAGCGTCGCGATAGCCACGAAGGGGACGATCTGCGAAGGTGGCGCAAGCATGGCCACCAGAAGCGGGACCACCGCCCCCACGGCAAAGGTCATGGCTGACACGAGGGCCGCCTGGATGGGATGGGCGGTCACCGTCTCGGATATGCCCAATTCGTCGCGGGCGTGGCTACCAAGGGCGTCGCGCGCGGTCAGTTGGACCGCGACCTGTTCGGCCAGATCGCGGGTCAGCCCGCGCCCCTCGTAGATCCGCGTCAGTTCTTCCAGTTCCGCCTCGGGCGTTTCGGCGAGTTCCTTCTTCTCCCGGGCCAGATCGGCCTGTTCGGCATCGGTCTGCGAGCTGACCGAGACGTACTCGCCCGCCGCCATCGACATGGCCCCGGCGACCAGCCCGGCGAGTCCTGCGATCAGCACCTCGGTCCGGCCCGTACCGGCTGCGGCGACGCCCACGACAAGGCTTGAAGTCGAGACGATCCCGTCATTCGCCCCCAGCACGGCTGCGCGCAGCCAGCCGATGCGGTGCACCATATGGATTTCGGAATGGGAAAGGCGGCTCATGCGGGAATTCCTTCAATACGGGTTTGCGGTGCTGTAAGGCCCGCGGGAGAAATGCGCAGGGCGCGCAGCGCGTTCAGGATGACGGCGACGTCGATGGCCTCTTGCAAGAGCGCGCCCTGAACGGGGGTCAGGTAGCCAAAGGCTGCAGCGATCATGCCCAGAACCGACAGGCCGATGCCTGCGACCACGCTTTCGAGCGCGATCAGGCGCGATCTGCGCGCGATCTCGATCCCCGGCGCGATGCGGTCCACCCGGTCCACCAGCAGGACCACATCGGCCGCCTCGGCGCTGGCCGCAGCCCCGCGCGCGCCCATGGCGACGCCCACATCGGCGGCAGCCAGCGCGGGCGCGTCGTTGACGCCGTCGCCCACCATCATCACAGGGCCGTTCTTGTGTTCGGTCAGGACGAGCAGCACCTTTTCGTCTGGCGTCAGCCCCGCGCGGATACCTTCGAGACCCAGCCCTTCCGTGACCCGCGCCGCGACCTCGGCCCGGTCGCCCGTAGCCAAGAGGATGCGCGCAACCCCCTGCCGCCGCAGGCTGGCCAGCATCTCGCCCGCCCCCTCGCGCAGCGGGTCGGACATGACCAGATGCCCCGCCATGCGGCCATCGACGGCCACGGCCACCATGACCGACCCTGCCGCCAGTTCCGGGTGCTCCCCCGCCAAACGGCCCACGCGCCCCGCGACGAAACCATCGCCCCCGACGATGACTTGCCGTCCGTCGATGAAACCGATGACGCCTTCGCCAGGGATTTCGGCCACATCTTCGGGGATGGGTAGGGTGAGCCCCCGGTCCCTTGCTGCAGCCACGATGGCCTGCGCGACGGGGTGTTTTGATGCCTGATCGAGCGCCGCCGCATAGCGCAGGATGTCGTCAGCCCCCATGCCGTCATGGCTGTCGATGCTGACGATCTGGGGGCGCCCGTCGGTCAGCGTGCCGGTTTTGTCCAGGATCAGCGTGCGGATGCGGGCCATCGCCTCCAGCGGCTTTGCACCTTTCACCAGCACCCCGAAATGCGCCGCCCGGCTCAGCCCGGCCACCAGCGCCACCGGCACGGCCAGGATCAGGGGGCAGGGCGTCGCCACGACCAGCACCGCCACCGCGCGGATCGGATCGCCGGTAAACCACCATGCGGCAAAGGCGATGGCAACGGTGACGACCAAGAACCCCAGCGACCAGCGATCTGCCAGCCGTGCCATGGGCGCCTTTGACGCCTGCGCCTCTTCGACCAGCCGGACAATCCCGGCATAGGTGCTGTCCTTCGCCTCGCGCGTGGCCATCAGATCAAAGGCATCACCGGCATTGGTCGATCCGCTCATCGCCTCAGACCCGCGGTCGAGCCGCACCGGCAAGGCTTCGCCCGTCAGCGCCGATGTGTCGACGAAAGCCGCGGCGGATGCGATGCGCCCGTCCACCGGCACGACATCGCCTTGCCGGATCAGCAACCGGTCGCCAGGCGCGATGTCTTCTAGTGCCACCTCCTCCAGCCCGCCATTGCGGTGGCGCGTGGCGGTGCGGGGAACGCGCGACAGAAGATCGCGCATCTCGCGCCGAGCGCGTCCCTCGGCAAAGTTTTCGAGGAATGTGCCGCCCGAATACATGACGGCGACCACGGCGGCCGCAAGCGTCTCGCCAAAGGTCAGAGCCGCCGACATGGACAGGGCGGCCACGATGTCGAGCCCCACCTCGCCGCGGGCAAGGCTGCGGATGATCTCGATCACAAGCGCCGCCAGCACGGGGACAACCCCCGCAAACCACGCCGTTTGTGCAAGTTCCGTGCGCCCGCTGAAGTGCAGCCCGAGCCCTGTCACCAGACCTGCAAGGGCGATGACCAGGAGCAGGGTCTTGAGCCGATCTGTTTGAGCATGATCCAAAGGTGTCAATCTCCAACGGCCGGGGCCGTCGCCGCGGACTTGCTCGAAAATAGTTTGCCAACGCCAATGCCTTGAACGACACCCGTATCATCGCGCGTCAGGAACAGCGCGTCGAGCCCCGCCTTTCGCGCAAGGCCTGGGCCTTCATCGACGCCCGCCACCATCAGCGCCGTCGCCCAGGCATCCGCCTCGGCGCAGGTGGGGGCGATCACGGTGACGGATGCAGGGGGCGCGAGAAGCGGCGCACCGCGCGCCGGGTCCATGGTGTGGGACAGATCGCGCCCCTGCACCGTCACCCAATGGCGATAATCGCCCGAGGTGGCGACAGAAGCATCCTGAAGAGTCAGGATGGAATGGGGCGCGCGGCGGTCGCGCTCGGGCGCCTCCACCGCGATGGTCCAGGGGGTGCCGTCCGGGCGCAGGCCCAGGGCGCGCATCTCGCCGTCGATGCCGACGAGGGCGTCAAGGATACCGCAGGCTGACAGGACTTCGGCCAGACGATCCACCCCGTAGCCTTTGGCGATGCCGTTCAGATCCAGAGCGATGGGGGCCATCTTGCGCACCCGGTTACCGTCAAGCTCCAGCACGACATGCGCGGCGCGGTGGGGGGCCTGCATCGCGCCAAGAATGGCCTGCGGATCGGCGGCGGCGGGTCCGAAGCCCCACGCCCGCACTGCGTCACCCTGACCGATGTCAAAGGCCCCGCCCGAGGCGCGGCCGATTGCCAGCCCGATGGTCAGCACCCGCGCCAGATCCGACGGGATGTCCTGCCATGCCCCCACCGGCGCGGCGTTCAGGCGCATCAGGTCGCTGTCGGGCCTCCATGTGGACATTTGCGCATCGACCGTATCGACCGCCGCCTGAAGCGCGGCCTGCACCAGGTCGGGGTCGAATCCTGGCGGCGCAAAGAACAGCGCGCTCCACCGTGTGCCCATGGTCGGGCCGTTCAGGGCGTGGCGGACAGGTTCAGTAGACATCTTCGACATAACGCCCCCCAGCCTTGAGCATCGCGGGCGTCAGGCCCATGGGTGCCAGGATATCCTCGAGCGCGCGGGCCACGCCTTGCGCCATCTCACGCCCGCCGCAGACCATGACCCGTGCGCCGTTGCGGATCGCTTCGGTCACCTGCATGGCTTCGGCGCGCAGGGCGTCCTGCACATAATGCGGCCGCGCCCCACGCGAGACCGCGGTGGAAAGCTGCGTCAGCCGCCCTTCGGCCTGCCATTCCGTCAGATCGTCGCCATAAAGGAAGTCGCTGTTTGCATGGCGCATCCCGAAGAACAGGTGCACCGGACGACGACGGGCGTTGGCGCGAATGATCCCGGCCAATGGTCCGATCCCGGTGCCCGCCCCGATCAGGATCAGTGGTGTCCGGCCACGGCCCGCATGAAAGGCCGGGTTGCGACGCAGGAAGGCCTGCACGGCGTCACCTGGTTCCAGCGCCAGCAGCTGGCCGGAACACAGGCCGCCTGGGTGCTTCTTCACCACGATCTCGACGAACCCGTCCCGGCGGCCCGAGGCGAGCGAATAGAAGCGCGGGACGGTGGAGCCTTCGGGCAGGATGCCGAGAAGGTCGCCCGCCTGGAACTGTGCGAGACCCCGGCCTGTCAGCCGCGCCCAAAGGGTCGCCTTGGGCAGGGCAAAGCGCAGGACCGCGGTCGGGGCCTGCACCGCCTCGCCATAGTCGCGGCGCGAGATGAGGGTCAGGCCTTGCGCCTCGGGGCGGGCGGGCTGGTGATCAAGGTCGAGCGTCAGCCCGATGGCCTGCCCCAGTGCCCGGCCCCAGCGGGCGAAATCCTGCGGCGATTGGCGGTCCACCGTGTCGAGGCGCAAGAGGGTTGCCCAGCCTTTGGCACGGGCGGCGGCCTCCACCTCCGCCGCAAAGGCGCAGAAGGCCGGGAAACTCCGGTCACCAAAGCCCAGCACGGCCAGCGGGGCGGTCGGCGGCGTCGTGATCCGCGCCAGCCGGTCAAGGAACCCACGGGCCGAAGCAGGCGCGTCGCCTTCGCCGTAGGTGGCGGCGAGGATCAGGAAGCGGTCCGCCTTGGGGTGGCGGGTCGTGTCGAAGGCGGACATGGGTGACACATGCACCGCCTGACCCGCATCCCGCAGGGCGCGCGCCAGCGTCGCGGCAAAGCCCCAGGTGCTGCCCCCTTCGGAGCCGACAAGGATCACCGTCTGCGCCCGGCCAGCAGGGGCATTGTCGCGCAACCGGGGCCGGCCCCGCCGCCCGGCAATCCAGATCAGCGCACCGGTCGCGCCCATGACCGGGACAATGAGTGCGATCAGGCCGAGGATCAGCCCCAGGACCGCCGCCCCCTGACCGGTGTGCAGCATGTAGATGGTTTCCGAAACCTGCTGCCACAGCGTCAGGTCTGCCCAGGACAAAAGTTCGCCTGTCCCCTGATCGATCAGGCCGGTGCCCGTGTCGGTCGCCAGCGTGAACACATCCTGCGCATCGCCTGCATAGGGAAAGGCCAGCTTGCGCAAGGCGCTGACCGGCACATCCTGCAGCGCTGCCATCTGTTCCAGCGGGAAGGCAATCTGGCCACTGACCGCTGCAGGGTCGGCCGGGCGCGCCGCGCCATCGGGCAAAAGGTCAAAGGTCGAAGCCGTCATCCACAGCGCCGTCGCCGCCGACAGGGCAAGGCCCAGAACCGCGACACGCGCCAGTTCCACATGCAGCCGCCCCGCCAGCGGCCCGCGCAGCCGCGCGAACCAGCGTCGCCAGCCGCCCGTGCGCCGCGCCACCAGCGCCGCCCCCGACAGGGCCAGCACCAGCATCGCCGCCGCTCCCGCAGCCATGACCAGCCGCCCGGCATCATCCAGAAACAGCGACCGGTGCAGGTTGGTTAGCCAGCGTTCCACCCCGTTCGGATCGGCCGAGCCGACATCGGCGCCGGTCGCGGGGTCAATCATCGCCGACCCCGGCGTGCCGCCCTCGAACCACCAGGCGGTGATCGTGCCCGAGGGGGACCGGCGGATTTCCTCCAGCCCCGGATGGGTCGCGGCCACGCGGGCGGCCAGATCGGCCACGCTCTGCCCCGCCACCGGCTGCGGTGCGGCCAGACGTTCGGCCGCAGGAAAGACCGACAGCGCCGCACCGCTGAGCGCGAGGACGGTCACAAGGACAAGGGCCAGAAGCCCCGGCCAGCGATGCAGCACGCGGATCATCGGGCCGTCCCCTTACTGATAGACGAAGCTGGAAATGTAGCGGCGGCCCTGAACGGCCGTGCCCGCGCCAGCACTGGTCAGGGGCACCGCGATCTCGTTCGGGCTGTCGCGCATATCCTCGACCGCCGCGTCGATATGCAGGGTGTAGCCCGCATCGAACAGGGCATCGGCCAGATCGAGCGTGATCTCCAGCGTCCGGCCCGCCCCGACACTGGCACCCGTGATGCCGTTGATCTGGGCAGGGTCACCCCCGGTGGCGGCATACCAGTCGCTCAGGTGTTCGTAGTATTTCGACTTGCCGCCCGCCATCCACAGGCTGCCGACATAGGCGCCCGAGGCATCGGTAACGTAGAGCGCCAGGTAGGCGCCATCGCCGCCATAGTTGTTCATCGTGGTCGTCAGCGTCACGGGCCGGGCCATCGCCAGCCCCGGCAGGGTCAGTGCGGTGGTCAGGGCAAGGGTGGCGAGAAGGGATTTCATCGGATGTCCTTTCGGTGATGGTCTGCGCCCCGCACGGGGCAGGGCGCGCGATGGCCGGGATCAGTTGGTCACAGCCACGGGCGGCGCGCCGTTGCCGAAGAGCCCGTTTGCCGGAGGTGCGACGGTGCCTGCAGGAGCAGGGTTGCCGAGAGCGCCGATGCAAGCGTCATCATCGTCGTCGTCGTCGTCGTCGTCGTCGTCGTCGTCGTCGTCGCAGTCCTCGTCGTCGTGCCCGCGACGGATCCATCCGCCGTCGTCATCATTGTCATCGTCTCCGCTCACACGGATGAGGGGCACGGTCTGGTCGTCGGCACTGAACACAGCGGCGCAAACGCCGCTGCACGCGCCTTGGGCATTTCCCTGGACCTGCATCGCCGCAAGGGCAGGCAGGCCGAGTGCCACTGCGAGCGCCGTCGACGCGAAAAGAAGGGAAAGTCGGGATGTCATGGCGTTGTCTCCTTGGATCTGATGCTGCCAACCTGTCCCCCGGACCTGAGCGGTTCCTGACGCCGCCCCGCTTTCTGCTTCAGCTTGGCGTCAGGAAGAAAAAGGCCCCGCCGGGAAAGGGCGGGGCGAGTCGGACCACTCGGGACAGACGTGGTCGGGGAACAGGGTCAGGCGATGTCGCCGGGCTCCGGGGCGCGCTTGTCGCCGGTGATCATGGCGCGTGCGAGGTTCTCGCGGTGGCGGATCGAGGCGAGGACAACGCCACCGACATGCGCCGCGACCAGGAGAAGCATCAGGTTGGCCAGCGTCTCGTGCACCTCTTTCAGCGGGCCTTCGACCTCGCGTCCCTCGCCATACTCGGCGCCATCATCGTCGGCCCAAGCTGGGGCCACGATTTGCGGCAAGGCGGGCAGCATCGCCACTCGCTCCGGTTCCGCCATCAGCCAGCCTGTGAAGGCCGTGCCCGACAGCGTCAGCATCAGCGCCACGATCATCGCCGCCCCCGCCGGATTGTGGCCGAGGTAGCGGCGTTCTTGCCCGCGTAGCATCCAACCCAGATAGGCGAGCGTCGCCGTTGGGCCTTTCACAAACTTCGCAAAGCGGGCATAGCGGCTGCCGGCAAATCCCCAGATCAGCCGGAAGGCGACAAGGCCAGCGACCGTGTAGCCCGCAACTTCATGGACAGGCTGCACCTCATCAGCGGTCAGCCAGGCCGTAGCAAAAGCGGCCACGAGGCCCCAGTGAAAGACGCGGACCAGAGGGTCCCAGACGCGCATGGTCGCGGCGCTCTTGGTTTCAGTCATGTTCTTGCCCCTCGCGTTCATCGCCGTCGTCATCCTCGAACTCGAACTCGACGATCTGCAGCGTGCCGGGATGCAGCTTGACCTCAATCGCGCGGCCCGTCGCGTCGCGGCCATCGATCTCGTAGCAGCCGTCGTCGATCTTGATGCGGCGGACCTCCCAGCCTTGCGCGATTGCGAACTCGGCCACCGCCTCGCGGGGTTGCCAATCGGCCATCGGCACGAAGCAATCATCGTCAGCCAGTGCGGCACCGGCAGGCAGGGCCGCCAGAAAAGCAAGAATTGTCAGGGTCTTTCGCATGGGCCACACTCCGGATTACGGCCAGTCTGGATGATGTGATGCGCGCCGAAGCTGACGGCAGCCTGAAGACGGCTGAGCCAGGGCTTCAGCCTGCTGTCAGGAGAGAGGGTCAGAAGCAAACCAACCCGGGGCCGAAGGGACGGCAGAAGACCATGCGCATAGTGCTGATCGAGGATGACATGGTTCTGGGGGCCGCCGTGCGCGACCAGATCGCCGCTGATGGCCATTCGGTCGACTGGGTCCAGCGGCTGGACGCCGCCGCCGACGCCATGGCCGGGGCGAGCTTCGATTTAGTGCTTCTGGACCTGATGCTGCCCGATGGCCGCGGCATCCCGTTCCTGCGCCGCCTGCGGGCCAGGGGAGATGTGACGCCCGTCATCATCCTGACCGCGCTCGACCAGATCAGCGACCGGATCGAGGGGCTGAACGCAGGCGCCGACGATTATCTGGTGAAGCCCTTCGACCTTGCCGAACTGTCTGCCCGCATCGGATCGGTGGCGCGGCGCTATTCGGGTAACCCCAACCCCATCGTCACCCACGGGCCGCTGGAGATCGACCTTGCCGCCCGCAGCATCCATCGCGACGGCCGCCCGGTTACCCTCACCGCGCGGGAATGGGCGCTGTTCGAGGCCTTTCTGTCCCGGCCCGGGCAGCTTCTGTCCAAGGCGCAGCTCGAGGACAAGCTCTATGCCTTCGGGGCCGAGATCGAAAGCAACACGATCGAGGTACATGTCAGCCGCCTGCGCAAGAAGCTGGGGGCGGAGGTGATCGAGACGGAACGCGGCCTCGGCTACCGGCTGGGCCGCGCATGAGGGCGCCGCGCAGTCTTCAGGGGCGGCTCGGGCTGTGGCTGGGCGTGGCGCTGACGGCGCTTTGGGTGCTCGCGGCCAGTGTGACGGCGCTGATCGCGCGGAGCGAGATCGAAGAGGTGTTCGATTCCGCCCTGCAGGAGACCGCTCAGCGCATCTTGCCCCTGGCCGTCGTCGACATCCTCAATCGCGAGGAGGCGGGCATCAGCCAGCGCCTTGCAGCGATCCGCGAGCATGACGAGTTCTTCACTTACATCATACGCGACGATCAGGGGCGCATCCTGCTGCAATCCCATGCCGCCGACCCGGGCGCCTTTCCTGCCTGGGATGGGATCGGGTTCCACCAGACCGCAACGCATCGGCTTTACAGCGACGAGGCCGTGCAAGGCACGATCCGCATCACCGTCGCCGAGCCGCTGGACCATCGCGCCAGCGTGGCGCGCGAGATCCAGATGGGACTTGGCGTGCCGCTCCTGATCGTGCTGCCGGTGGCGCTTCTGGCCATCGTGCTGGCCGTCCGCGCCAGCCTTGCCCCCCTGCGCCAGTTCCGCGACCGGTTGTCGGCGCGGGGCGCGCGCGACCTGAGCCCCGTCGCCAGCGCCGATCTGCCCACCGAAATCGCACCCCTCGCCGACACGATGAACGGCCTTCTGGGGCGGCTGGACGCGGCTTTTGCGGCGGAACGCAGCTTTGCGGCCAATGCCGCGCATGAACTGCGCACGCCTTTGGCCGGTGCCATCGCACAGGCTCAAAGGCTGCAGGCCGAAACGCGCGACACAGACGCCAAGACCCGTGCGGCCGAAATCGAGGCCACCTTGAAACGCCTGACTCGCCTCTCTGAACGCCTGTTGCAACTGGCGCGCGCTGAAGGTGGTCGCCTTCGCCGCGACGTCGCTGCCGATCTTCGCCCCGTGGCCCGACTGATCGTCGACGACCTCGCGCGAGGGGTCGAGCCTGGGCGCATCCTCCTCACGCTTCCGGCAAGCCCCGTCATGTCGGATCTGGACCCTGACGCCTTCGCGATCGTCTTGCGCAACCTGATCGAGAATGCCCTGCGCCATGGCCAAGCCGAAGCTCCGGTGGAGGTCTCGCTTGCAACTGATGGAACGCTGATCGTCGCCAACGACGGCCCGGTCGTGCCCGCCGAAGATCTCGCACGCCTGACGCACCGGTTCGAGCGCGCCCGGTCCGATCGCGAGGGCAGCGGTCTTGGGCTGGCAATTGTCGCGACGATTGCCGAGAGGTCTGGCAGTCAATTCGAACTCAGATCGCCTCGCGAAGGCCGGGCTTCAGGGTTCGAGGCACGACTATCACCGACCGGAACACGCGTTCTGAATTCCTAGCGAGAATGGATCAGGCTTTACGCCTTGATTCGAAGGCCTTTCTCGCGCGCAGTACTCGGCTGGTTGCGTATCGACCGAGTGGCCAACGCATTTGGGCTTGATCAGTTGATAGCCAAATCGGTCGCGGTCTTCCCCGCCTCCAATGCCTCCACGAACCACTGCGGTTTGCGCCCCCGACCCGACCAGGTTAGTGCCGGGTTCTCAGGGTGCCGGTACTTCGCCGCTGCCGGTGCACGGGTGATTTTCGTCTCGGGTCCGACAAGTTCTGCCAGAGAATAGCCCAGGTCCCGGGCGAATGCTTCCACCCTAGCGCGGGCTTCCGCCTTCTGCCGATCCTCGAACGTGGAAATCGCTTTGGCGACGTCCTTCTGCATTTTCTTCAGCTCGCCGAGCGACAGTGCCTCGAGATCGAAATCAGCCATTGATGCGGTCCGTGTCCTGAATGTCCCGGTATCGATAGCCCGTCGTGGCAGGGTGTCGCAACTCCCGGAAGGCAAGGGCAGGGGTGGCAGATGCTGGTGATCGCAGTTTTCGTCGCCAAAGAGGTGCTGAACTGGGGGGCAGGCTGTCCCGATGGGCAAGGTGACAGGGTCTGGCTTGGGCTCCCCGCGCATCTCTGTCTCCTGGGCCATCCCTTCGACTGACAATCCCCTAATCCCGTTCGGGCTCTCGCGCGCAAC
>NZ_DAIQAT010000089.1:6621-14154 GCF_036781545.1 Tabrizicola sp. | reverse complement strand
AGGTGCAGGCCGAACTGCTGGGCAGCTTCCAGAACGCGATGATCCTGGGCGTCCTTCTGATGATGTTCGTGCTGATCCTGCTCTTCCATTCGGTCCTGCAGCCGATCACCATCATCTTCTCGCTGCTCCTGTCGGTCGGCGGGGTGGCCACCGCCCTCATTGTCACCCAGAACCCGCTCTCCATGCCGGTGCTGATCGGCATCCTGATGCTGATGGGGATCGTGGCGAAGAACGCGATCCTGCTCATCGACTTCGCCATCGAGATGCGGGCGCGCGGCATGAACCGCATCGCCGCGGTGGTCGAGGCCGGGCACAAACGCGCCCAGCCCATCGTGATGACTTCGATTGCCATGTCTGCCGGGATGCTGCCCTCGGCGCTCGGCGTCGGCGAGGGCGGGGCCTTCCGCGCGCCGATGGCCATCGCGGTGATGGGCGGGATCATGGTCTCGACCGTGCTCAGCCTCGTCGTCGTACCCTCGATGTATCTGGTGATGGACGACCTCTCGCGCCTCTTCTCCTGGGTGCTGGGCCGCTTCATCGGCCGGAAGGAAGTCGAGCCCGAGGCGCCCGACCCTCTGGTCCTGGCCGGAAACGTTGCACGGAACCAGGTCGACGTGGCGCTGTTGCAGGGCCGGATTTCGGTGCTGGAGGAAGCGCTCGCCCGCCGCAGCCCGAAGCCCCACGCCGCGGAATAAACGTAGGGTGCGCTACAGCGCACCGCGTTTCCACGATTCGCCCCGCAGGGTTACCGCCGTCCCGCCGGACCGCGCGTCTGTATGGACTCCATACCGATCCCAGACGCTTTCCAGATGGTCAAACCCGGCGGAACCGGAGGCGTTAAGCCAGCGTTCCCAACCACTTGCTATCCGACCGGCACCCCGTTGCGCCCCCGCCAAAAGATTCCCGTCAATCTTCCCTTAACCCGTCCGTCCCGGCCAAAGGCGCTCAGCTTCCTCCGCCGTATACCGCCCCAGCCGCACATCCTCGGCCACCAGCGCCGGGTCGCGCTCTTCCGGTGGCCCGTAGCCCCCGCCGCCGGGGGTCCTGACCCGCACCCGATCCCCCGGCTTCAACTGAATGTCCTGTGCCTTGGAAAGATGGTCCGGAACCAGCACTTCGCCACCCCGGATCACCTCCACCCGGTTCACCGCCCCGTCACCGCCCCCCAGCGCGCCCTGCGGTCCGACCCGGCCATGGTCCATCACGAACGACGCCCGCGCCTCCCCGCGCAGCAGCTCGATCTCATAATCCAGCCCCAGCCCGCCGCGATGCTGCCCGGCCCCGCCCGATCCTTCGTGCAGCGCGTAACGCCTGTAGATCACAGGGAAATTCTGCTCCATGATCTCGACCGGCGGCGCCTTGGAAATGCCGATGGTCGAACAGCCATTCGCAATCCCGTCCCCACCGGCAAAGCCGCCATAGCCACCACCCGAGATCTGATACATCACATAATCCCGCCCCTTCTCCGGATCGTGCCCTCCCAGCCCAAAGTTGCCAGAGGTCCCTGCCGGGGCCGCCGTCACATGCCCCGGCACCGCCTGCACCAGCGCCGCGAAGACCGCCTCGGCGATCCGCTGGCTCACCTCCGCCGCGCAGCCCGACACGGGGCGGGGATAGTGGGCATCAAGAAAAGTTCCTTCGATGCCAGTGACTTGCAGCGGCTCGAACGCCCCCGCCGAGATCGGCACTTCCGGAAAGATATGCCGCATCGCCAGATAGACCGCCGACAGGGTCGTGGCGCGAACCGAGTTCATCGGCCCCATGCAGGGTGGTGACGATCCGGAGAAATCGAAGACCAGCCCCTCGCCCGCCTTCGTCACCGCCAGCGCAATGGTCAGGGGCGCATTCACCACCCCGTCGCTGTCCACGATGGCCGTCGCGCGGTAGACGCTGTCCGGGATCAGCCCGATCATCGCCCGCATCTGCCGCGCCGCCAGCCGCCGCATCTCGGCAATCGCTTCGGTCACGGTCGCGTCGCCATAGCGGTCCAGCAGCGCGCCCAGCCGCTCCGCCCCGACCAACAGCGCCGAGGCCTGTGCCTTCACGTCGCCAATCCGTTGTTCCGAAACGCGAATGTTGGAACAGATGATCTGGTAGATTTCCTGGTCCAGCACGCCCTTCTTGAACAGCTTCACAGGCGGCAGCCGCAGCCCCTCCTGCTCGGCGCTGATCGCGCTGGCCGAGAACCCTCCCGGCACCGCGCCCCCGGTGTCCGGCCAATGCCCGGTGTTCGACAGCCAGCAGAAGATTTCGCCGTCCCGCCAGACCGGCATGGCAAAGCGCACATCCATCAGATGCGTGCCGCCCAGATACGGATCGTTGACGATATATATGTCACCCTCATCGGGCGGCGCGGTCAAGCCCGCCGCGATCCGCTCCAGGATGGTCCGCGTGGAAAACTGCATGACGCCGACAAAGACCGGCAGACCCTTCGACCCCTGCGCGATCAGGCTGCCATCGGTCGCGGAGTAGACGCCGTCCGACCGGTCGTCGGCCTCGGCGATGACGGGGGAAAAGGCCGCGCGGGAGAAGGTCAGGTCCATCTCGTCGCAGACCTGTTGCAGGCCCGCCTGGATGACCGCGAGGGTGACGGGATCAATCATTTGTTAACCTCGATCACCAGGTTTCCATCCGCGTCCGAACTCACGTTCGCGCCGGGGTCAATGACGATGGTCGTGTCCATTTGCTCAATGATCGCAGGGCCTTGCAGGTTGATCCTCAAGGGAAGATGGTCGCGCCAGTAGACCGGAGCCTCACGCCAGCCGTCGAACCAGACCTTGCGCATGGAGGCCGCCTTCGCCACAGGGCGCCGCGCCGCGGGGTCGATCAGCCGCGACAGGTCCAGCGCGGGCCGTTCGCCGATGACCGAGACATTCAGGTTCACCAGATTGGCCCGGATCGTCGGCAGGTCCACCCGGAAACGGGCATGGTAGGCCGCCTCGAACAGCCGCTGCAGTTCCTCGCGGCTCGGGATCGCCGAAGGCAGGCCAACCCGCAGAAGATGGGTCTGGCCGACGAACTGCATGTCCGCCGAATACTCCGCCCGAACCGTGGTCAACGCGATCTTCTCGGCCCCGATCAGACGGCGGCCCTCCGCCTCCTGCGCGGCCAGCACGCCATGGACATCGGCCATCTCCACCCCGTCCAGCGGGCGGTTCAAGGTGCGTACGAAATCATGCCGCAGGTCGGCCACCGCGCAGCCGAGCGCATTGGTGATCCCGGGGCGGGCTGGGATCAACACCTTGGGAACGTTCAGCTCTTTCGCCAGCGCGACCGCATGGAGCGGCCCCGCCCCACCGAAGGCGAACAGCGCAAAGTCGCGCGGATCGGCCCCCATCGAAATGCTGACCATGCGGATCGCCCCGGCCATATGGGTGTTGGCGATGCGGATCACCGCCTCCGCCGCCTGTTCCACCGACAGGCCCAGAGGCGCGGCAATCTGCTCCCGCATCGCCTCATGCGCGGCCTCCGTCGCCTGCCCGAACCGGCTGGCAGGCAGGCGGCCCAGGATCAGGTTCGCATCCGAGATCGTGACCCTTGTCCCCCCGCGACCATAGCAGACCGGGCCGGGATCGGAGCCCGCGCTCTCCGGGCCGACCCGCAGCATCCCGCCCGCGTCGATCCGGGCGATACTGCCGCCCCCCGCGCCCACGGTCCGCACATCGACCATCGGCACATGGATCGGCATGGCATATTCCACCTCGATCTCGTTCGAGACCGGGGCCACCCCGCCCCGGATCATCGCCACGTCCGTGCTGGTGCCGCCCATATCGTAAGTCAGAAGGTTCGCCATCCCGGCCCGGCGCCCCGTCGCAACCGCCGCCATCACGCCGGAAGCGGGGCCCGACATCACCGTCTTCACCGCCTCCTTCGCGACGTCCTTCGCCGCGACCATGCCACCATTGCCGTTCATCACCAAAAGGTCGCGCCGGTAGCCGCGCTCGGCAAGCTGACCCGCCAGCCGGGCGACATATCGCTCCAGCAGCGGCTGGACCGAGGCGTTGACCGCCGCCGTCACCCCCCGCTCATACTCCCGCGATTCCGAGAGAAGTTTGTGCCCCAAGGTGATGTAATCATTGGGCCAGATGCCTTTCGCGATCTCCTCGGCCCGCAACTCGTGGTCGGGGTTGGCATAGGCGTGCAGGAAGTGGATCACCAGCGCCTCGCAGCCCGCATCGCGCAGCTGCCGGGCCGCCGCCCGGACCGCATCCTCGTCGAGCGGCGTGACCACGCGGCCCCGCGCATCCATCCGCTCGGGCACCTCCAGCCGCAGGTCGCGCGGGATGATCGGGGTGAAAGACCCATGCATCCCGTAGGCTTGAGGCCGGGTGCGGCGGCCCAGTTCCAGCACGTCGCGGAAGCCCGCGGTGGTGATCAGCCCGGTCTTCGACAGCTGCCGTTCAAGGACGGCGTTGGTGGTGGTCGTGGTGCCATGAACGATCAGGTCGATCTGCGACAGGTTCGCCCCCGCCTGATGAAAGGCCTCCAGCACCCCGCCCGACTGGTTCGGCAGGGTCGTCGGCACCTTGGCCAGCCGCACCGCCCCCGTCGCAGGATCGAAGATCACCAGATCGGTGAAGGTCCCGCCCACGTCGACGCCTGCCACCAGCCCGGTCATTCATACCCCCACATAGGTCCGGAAGACCGGATCATCGGCCGCCATGCCCTTGATTTCCCTTGTCTCCGCCACCCGGCCCGCCGCCATGAAGGCGACCCGGTCGGCCAGCTTCAGCACGGCATCGACCCTTTGTTCGACCAGAACCACGGCGACACCCTGCCCCTTCAGCGTCAGGATCGCCTGCTGGATCAGCGTGATCATCGAGGGCTGCAGCCCCTCGGTGGGTTCGTCCAGCAGCAGGACCTTGGGCTGAAGACACAGCGCGCGGGCGATGGCGAGCATCTGCTGCTCGCCGCCCGACAGGGTCTGCGCGGTCTGGGCCAGCCTCTCGCGCAGGCGGGGGAACAGCGTCAGCACATGGTCGAGCGTCGCCAGGTCATTGCCCCGCACCAGCCCGCCGACGGCAAGGTTCTCGGCCACGGTCAAGGGCCCGAAGAGGCGGCGGCCTTGCGGGACATAGGCGAGACCATGGCGCGGAACCTCATGGGCAGGCAGGTTTTGGAGGGTAGTTCCGTTCAGGGTGATGGTTCCGCCGCTGGCGGGCACCAACCCCATCAGGCATTTGAGGAAGGTGGACTTGCCCACCCCGTTCCGGCCCATCAGACAGGTGATCCGCCCCGGCCCGGCGCTGAAATCGACGCCGTGGAGGACGGTGACCGGGCCGTATCCGGCGGTCAGGCCTTTGACCTCAAGCGCCAAGATAGGCCTCCTGCACGGCGGGGTTGGCGCGGATTTCGGCGGGGGTGCCGGTGGCGAGGACCCGGCCGAAGTTCAGCACTGTGATCCGGGTGGCAAGGTCCATCACCACCTCCATGTTGTGCTCGATCAGAAGGACGGTGGTCTCGGGGACAAGGCTTTCGACCAGCCGGGTAAAGCTGTCGATCTCGCTGGCCGCCAGCCCTTGCGTCGGCTCGTCCAGGATCAGGACGCGGGGGTTCAGCGCAAGGCCCATGGCAAGCTCCAGCAGCCGCTGGTGGCCGTAGCTCAGGGTCTGGGCCTCCTGCCCCTCCAGCCCCGCCATGCCCACGCGGGCCAGCGCGGCACGGGTGCGGGCGGGAAGGTCGCGCGCGCCCTGCGACTGGACGGCAAGCGCCACGTTGTCGAAGACGGTCAGCCGCGGGAAGATCGAGGTGATCTGGAAGGTATAGGCGATGCCCTTCCTGACGCGGAGATGGGCGGGAAGGCGGGTGATGTCCTCTCCGTCCAGCAGGATGGTCCCGGATTGCGCCATGCGCCGCCCGGAGAGGAGGCTGACGAAAGTGGTCTTGCCCGCGCCATTGGGGCCGATCAGGGCGTGGATCTCGCCCGGCTGAAGGGTGAAGTCGACCCCGTCCACCGCCTTGAGGCCGCCGAAATGCAGCGTCAGGCCCCGTGTCTCGATCAGGGCAGCCATTGGACCCACCTTTCGCGGATCGTGCCAAGGATGCCCTTCGGCGCGAAGAGGACGAGGGCCACCAGAGCAGCGCCGACGAAGAAGAGATAGGCCGAGGTCAGGCCGCTGGCGACCTCGATCAGCGCGAACATCAGAAGCGCGCCCAGGAAGGGGCCGAACGTGGTGCCCGCCCCGCCGAGGAGGACGTAGAGCATCGGCAGGATGGAATACTGGATGGTCGCGAAGCTGGCCCCGACATAGCCGAAGAGAAGCGCGTAGGCCGCCCCCGCGGCCCCGGCGTAAAGGCCCGAGATCGTGAGTGCGGCCAGTTTCACGGTGAAGGGGTTGTAGCCCAGCATCCTCGACCGCTCCTCGTTTTCCCGCATCGCGACCAGGGTGCGGCCGAAGGGCGAACGGACGAGGGCGAGGCTGGCGAAAAGGCCCGCGGCGAAGATCGCCAGCGCGGCCAGAAAGCGGGGGGTGTCGGCAGAGAGGGCGAAGCCGAGAAACCTGCGACTGGCCGCCGCCACGGCAAAGCCGTCGTCCCCGCCGGTGACCGGGGCGAAGTAGAGCAGCGTCAGATATCCGGCCTGGGCGAACATCAGCGTGACGATCATGAAGCTGACCCCCGCCGTCCGCAGCGCCAGAAGGCCCAGCGCCGCGGCCACCAGCCCCCCGCCCGCGACCCCGGCGATGAAGGCGGGGCCCGCGCTCCAGCCCCAGAGCTGCGCAGGAAGCCCCGCCGCATACATCCCGGCGGCAAGGAGGAGAGCATGGCCAAGGCTGAGGAGCCCGGTGTAGCCGAAGGCCAGGTTGTAGCCCATGGCGAAGACCGCCAGCACCATGATCCGGGACAGGTTCGTGGTATGGTAGGGCGAGAGCCAGAATTGCGCGGTGAAAAGGACCGCGATCAGCGCAAGGTGCAGCGCCCAGACTTTCACCCCCCCACCCGTCACGCCCTGGCTCCGAACAGGCCCTGCGGACGGAAGACCAGCACCATGGCGACAAGGAGCGTGGCGAGAATCTTGGCCAGCGTGGGGGTGAAGAACATGCTGATCACCCCGTCCGAGAGGCCGATGATCAGCGCCGCGATCAGCGTACCGCGCAAGCTGCCGAGCCCGCCGATGATGACCACGATGAACGAGAGGAGAAGCGGGTCGCCCCCCATCAGGTAATGCGCCTGCTGGATCGGGACGACCAGCACCCCGGCCAGCGCGGCAAGGCCAGCGCCGAGGGCGAAGGTGCCCATGTAGACCCGGTCGACGTTGATCCCGAAGGCGCGGGCGGTGGTGCGGTCGACCTGCGTCGCGCGCATGACAAGGCCCGCCTTGGTGCGGGTCATGACCAGCCACAGCGCCAGGAGCACGGCCAGCGCGGCGATGACGACGAACAGCTTGTAGCCGGAATAGCCGAACCAGGGCAGCTGGATGCGCCACTCGAAGGGCGCGCGCACCGGGTTGGCATTGGGGCCATAAAGCGACAGCGCCGCCTGCTGGATCATGTAGAGAAGGCCGATGGTCGCGACGATGGTCGCCTCGGGGTC
>NZ_DAIQAT010000089.1:0-6521 GCF_036781545.1 Tabrizicola sp. | reverse complement strand
CCTGCTGGATCATGTAGAGAAGGCCGATGGTCGCGACGATGGTCGCCTCGGGGTCATAGGCGAGCCGCTTCAGGATCAGCCCGTCTGCCAGTGCGGCAAGGGCTGCCACGAGAAGTGGCGCGATGAGCAGGGCCGCGACAAAGGCGAGCGCGGGCAGGCCGGGGATGAATCCCGTGACCGCCCAGGCCAGAACCGCGCCCAGCATGTAGAACTCGCCATGGGCCACGTTGACCACGCGCATGACGCCGAAGACCAGCGAAAGGCCCGAGGCCGCCAGCGCCAGCACGGCGGCGGTCACGAGGCCCTCCATCAGGGCGAGGAGCAGGAAAGGTCCGAAGGCCATGCAAGGGTCCGGTTGGGGGAAGATGGGCGGATCACCCCCCTGCAGGGTGGGCGATCCGCCTGCGTCTGTTCAGAACGACATCGTCGTATAGTCCACCGCGTCCTCGTAAAGCCCTTCCTCGATGGTCGTGGTGTGGACCTTGACCAGCTTGCCGCCCTGTATCTGGCTGATGTTCTGCGACCCGAAGACCTGATGGGTCTTGCCGTTGAAGCGCATCGCCCCCTGCGGACGCTCGATGCCATAGGGCAGGTCGCTGATCGCCTCCATCGCCTCCACCAGCTTCTGCCGGTCGGCGGGGCCGGTATAGCCCGCGGCTTCCATCGCCTGTTTGATGAAGTAGAGCGTCTCCCAGGTCGAGAACATGTGGCTGTAGGTCGACACATCCTTGGCGTCGCTGACGCTGGCCCCGTTGTCATCCACCCCCACGGCCGCGCGGTAGGCGGCCTCGTGCTCGCCCGCGTCGGCGGGTTTCACGCGGGGATGCGCCTCCCAGAAATGCGAGCCTTCCAGGAATTCCAGGCCGGGCGTCGCTGTGTCCACCGCTTCCAGACTGTCGACGAAGCCGAAGAGCGCCGGCTTCGCGCCGGTGCCGTAGAATTCACCCAGTTCCTTGACGAAGGTCAGCACGGCCGGGCCGACCATGACGTGATACAGCACCTCGGTCTCGGCCGGGATCTGCGGAAAATAGCGGGTGAAGCTGGTCTCGGTCGGCGGCACGGCGATCTGGGCGATGACCTCGCCGCCCTGGGCCTGGATCGCGGTGGTGAAGAAATCGCGGTGGTCATGGCCGAAGGCATAGTCGGGGAAGACCATCGTGACCTTCTTGCCGAGGTTCGCCGCCACCCAGGGCGCCATGGTGGAAATCTGCGCGCGAACGTCGGTGATGCCGGGCTGCAGGGTCCAGCGGTTCAACGCGCCGCTGGCGACATGGTAGCCCTCGGAGCAGACGAGATAGGGTACCTTCAACTCGCCCGCCCGGGGCGCGGAGCCCATGACGACATGGGAGAAGAGCGTGCCCATCACCAGATCGCAACCGTCGGACTGGGTCAGCTTGTCCACCACCTCCGAGCCGCGCTTGGGATCGGTCGCGTCATCCTCGAACAGAAGCTCGACCGGACGCCCGGCGATCCCGCCGCCCTCGTTGATCATCTTCAGCGCGGCCTGTGCGGTGCGCTCGTACCAGCGCCCGTAGGCCGCGCCGATGCCGGTGCGGTGCAGCTGGAAACCGATCTTGATCGGGGCGCCTTGCGCCGCGACATAGCCCGGCAGCGCCGCCGTCAAGAGGCCCGCGCCGCCTGCCATCAGAAGGCCGCGGCGGGTGGGATGAAGCAGGTTCGTCATATCCGTCTCCTCACTGTTGCGGCCTCTCGCGGGCCTCTGGTTCATTGGGGGGCCAGGGGCTCCGGATTGTCCAGCCTTTTCATCCGGTTCTGGCGGTGGACAAAAGCCAGAGGCCCAGCACGGTGTAAGCAACCATCAGCACCGTCATCGGCAGATGCGCCGCAGGCCGCGCACCCTGCCCTGCCAGCTTCAACCCCAGCAGCACGGCCAGCAGATGCGCGCCAAGAACCGCCGCGAACTGCGCAGCATAGATCAGCGGCATCACCCTTGGGTCGGTCAGGAAGCCGAAGGAAACGTAGAAGGGCGGCAGGCCCAACCAGCTGTCGCCGGTCAGGAAAGGATCGTTCAGCGCGGCAAGGGTGTATTGCCCGGCGGTCAGCAGCATCACCAGGTAATGCGCCGCGTGATAGCCCGCCGCGATGGCGAGGAAGGACAGCATCACCGGCCCGGTCGCAAAACCTCCGCCGATCCGGCGACCAAGGGTGATCGCGCCGATGATCAGGCCCAGCGTCAGCACCCAGACCGCCAGAAGCCCCCCGGTGTTCTGCCAGACGACCGCGCTGCGACCGGTCGGCTCCAACGGGTTCTCGCCGATCAGCGCCTGCCACCAGAAGGTCTCGTTGAGGCCGTCGAAGGTGAGGGCCGCAAGCGCGAGGCTGACGAAAACCACGGCAGAGGGGGTAAGCGGCGGCATGGCAAGGACCTGCGTACCGGGCCAGCCCAGCATCAGGCGGGTTTTCGGGCCGTCGGGCTCGTGCCAAAGCGGCGCAACCTTCGAGATGAAGGCGAAAAGGACGGTCAGGAACTCGCCCCGCTCAAGCCAATCCTCACCGTCCAGCACGGCGAGGGTGAAGATCACCAGCCAGTAGGCAAGCGCGACCTCGGCCAGCACCGCCGGGTCGTCGGGATAAAGCGAGACGATCTGGAACCAGGCGAAACCGGCATAGCCTGCGACCGCGGGCCAATGGCCGAGGCGGGCAAGGCCGATGGAGCCGCTGCGGCCCAGCAACGTGCGGGCGATCCGCACCGGCCCGGTCCAGGGGTTGATCGGCCGCCAGAGGTTGCCCAGCAGCATCGAGCCCAGCGGCACCACGATCCAGACCCCGGTCCAGAAGACCAGCGTCATCAGGTTGTGCATCGGATCACGCTCGCCATAGAGGCCGACGAAGACCAGGGCCAGGAAGGCGAGGAACCCGAGGTAGGAGGTCAGCGTCAGGGGCAGCAGCACCCGCCGTTCCCAGATCAGCCGGGGCGCCATGACCGGCAGGCGGTGGGTGGCGGCGCCCATCAGCGCGGTCAGGGCCACGGTCAGGGCGGCGGCGGTGATGTAATGGCCGGTCGGCAGCGTCAGGATCACCGAAGGCGGCAAGGCGCAGGCGAAGGCGAGGCCGGGGGTGAAAAGCACCGCCAGACCGCTGGCCCCGAGAGTTCTGGAAAACTCCCGGCAAAATCCTTCGAAGGATCTTGGCGTCAGTCTCACCGGAGCCCGTCCTCTCCCTTGACCTGATCGATCTCCAAGCCCCCCATCCGGCTGTGCACCCGCCCGCCCCGCGCCATTCCCAAGGCGAAAAGCACTTCGTTCGCCCGCGGACCGTCGGCACAGGCCAGCGTGATCGCATCGAAGCGCGACCGGACATAGGCCGCGTTCAGATGGCCCAGCGGCATATCCAGCGTCGCGCCCATGCCGCCGACCTTCATCACGCTCGGCACGATGGCCCTGCATTCCCCCAGCCGCTCGCGCATCCCGTAGCCACCGGCGACATGCCAGAGCGCGCCGTGTTCGGCCTCGCCCCCCTCGCCCACGATGGCGCCCTTGCCATAGGCGTCGATCCCCGCGCGCCCCCCAAGGGCAGCGACCAGCCGGTCGGTCAGCTCCAGTGCCAGCGGCTTCAGATCCTCCATCGCGGGTTGCAGGTCGGCGATATAGCGGCCCGCGAAGGGGTTTGCGCAGATCGCATAGATCGCGCCGCGCACCGGCGGCGGCGTGACCAGGGGTCCGCCCTCGTGCCGGATCTCCTCCAGCTGCACAACGATCTTCCGGACAGCGAAATCAGCCACTTGCATCCCCCTTCTCCAGCGCCAGCGCGCCTGTCACCCGCCGCTCACCCTGCAGGAAAAGCGCGGCACCTTCAATCAGCCCGGCTGCCCGGAAACCCTCGGCCGCACGCAGGCCCGCGTCCAGCGCCTGTGCCCGCTCCTCTGGCGACAGGGGCGGCACCGCCACCGTCACCAGCCGATCGCCCAGATCGCTGTCCCATTGCAGTTCCCGCGCCGGGCGGCGGCGGATGCCCGGATGATCCAGATCCACCGCATTCGCGACCATCGTCGCCGCCGCATCCGCCATCGCCGCCGTCTGCGCCAGCACCGTCACCGCGTCCGCGATCCCCAGGGAGAAGCTGCGCCCGCGCCAGCCCGAGGTGGCGATCCCGCGCACCGGATCGGCGTGCCGGATGGTCGCCCGGCCCCCGTCCGCCGCCAGCGCACAGGTCAGCCGCTCACCCTTGGCCAGCCAAAGCGCGATGTCGCCGCCATTGTTGGCATAGGCGCGGGCAATGCCGGGGCCGGTCAGGGCCGCCAGCACCTCTTCCGCCACCGCACCGGCAACGGCGGCCATGGGAGTGATGAAGGCAGGCCGGAAAGGTGCGACGGCGGCGGCCATCCGGCGAGCGATCCTGCCTTCGACCGCAACACCTTCCGACCGCAGGGCGGGCAGTTCCGCGACCAGTTCCTCCAGCACCGTCGCGAAGCGCGCCGCCGCACGGATATAGCCCGCGCGCACCGCGCCCGCCTCGCCAAAGCTCTCGGCGACGATGTCGATCGGCCCGTGCTGCAAATGCAGCCGCCCGTCCGGCAAAAGGGCCGCCACCGCCCCTCCCAGCTTGCTCTTTTCAAAAATACTCCCGCCGGAGGCTCCACGGCCTGCCGCAGGCGCTTGCAGAGGGGAAAGGAGAGCTACGGCCATGGCTCGACCCTCGCCGCCGTCGGATATTCCCCGCCCTCGGCCATGGACTGATCCAGGCTGCGGATCGCCGTCTCATGCCCGCCCATCGCCAGGTAATCCTCGCGCGGGAGGGTGAATTCCAGCGGCGCCACCAGCGCAGGGGTCGGCACATAGCCGAAAGCCCCCTTCGGCAGGCGCGTGACATCGACCATGAAGGTGATCCCGCCACCCGGCCAGATATAGGTCTCCGCCCCGCCGCTCGTCAGCCGGGTCACGCCGCCCTGCACCGACCGCGTCAGCCGCACCGGGTTCTTCGCCACTCCGGCCCGCAAGGACCCCCCAGCGCCGCCCACGAACAGCACCGTACAGAGTGAGGGTTCGCAATTCTCGTCAATGAGTTCGACGGCCTTCCTCAAGTAATCTGGCAACTCCCGCTGCACCGGTTGAAGCGCCTCGTCCAGCACGTAATAGGCATATTGCTCGCCCGTTGTCGAAACCATCAACAGCCGCAGTCCCGGCCGCGCGCCCTTCTTCGGGTTCCACTCGCCCAGGATCTCCAGCGGGTCGGTCAGCCTTGTGCCGCCCCAGCCCTGACCGGGCTCGGACACCCGGAAATAGCGGCCCGGCGTGGAGCGGTGGCCCTTGATCCTGATCCCGGAAGGTTCCCAGCCGATCACCTTGCCCGCCTGATGCTCGCTGACGACCCCGGTGATGTGATCGTCAACCACCACCACCTCGTCCACGAGGCCCTGCCACTGCACCGCGAACATCCCGATGGTGGCCGAGCCGCAGCCGACCCGCATCCGCCTCTCGCGCACCCCGTCGACCACCGGCGCCTGCCCGGCCTGTGCCACAACGGTCGAGCCGCCGTCGATCGCAAGTTCCACCGCCTCGCCGTTGCAAAGCGCCAGCATCGCGGCGCAGGTGACGCGGCCCTCGGCCTTGCCGCCCCCGGTCAGGTGATGGACGCCGCCCAGAGACAGCATCTGCGAGCCATATTCGGCGGTCGTCACATGGCCCACGGGTTCGCCGTCCACCCTGACTACCGCGCCTTCGGGGCCAAGGAAGCGGTCGGTGTCGATCTTCACCTTGACCCCGCAATAGGAAAAGATCGCCTCGGTCACGACCGTAACCATATCGGCGCCCGACACCCGGGAAGAGACGATGAAGGGCGCGGGCTTGTAATCCGGGTAGGTGGTGCCCGAGCCGATGCCGGTCACGAAAGCATCCGCCGGGACCGGAGAACCGTCCCAGTCCCGCGCGGCGAAGGGGACGACACGGCCCCCGGCCTCAACTGCGTGGGACAGCATCACCACCGGATCGGTGCGGACGATCCGGCCCGCGGCATTGGCGTAGCGGTCGCAGGCCCCGGTCTGGCCCGGCGCGATGTAGCACATTACCGGGCAGGCATCGCAGCGGATCTTCTCGGGCGCCTGGGTCATATCAGGCCCCCAATCGCATCCAGAACACGGTGCGGCAGCGCCGGAACCCGGGTGATCCCGGCTCCCGTGGCATGGCGGATCGCATTCAGGATCGCGGGGGCGGTGGGGATCAGGACGTGCTCGCCCAGCCCCTTGGCGCCATAGGGGCCTTCGGGGTCGGGCACCTCGACCAGCAGGCTTTCGATGGGCGGCACGTCGCCGAAGGTCGGGATCAGGTAGTCGTGCAGGTTCTCGGTGCGGCCGGGCAGGTAGTCCTCCATCAGCGCCATGCCGATGCCCTGGGCGATGCCGCCCTCGATCTGGCCGCGGGCGAGCATCGGGTTGATCGCCCGGCCCAGATCATGCGCCGCGGTGATCTTGATCAGCCGCACCGTGCCGAGCGCCTCGTCCACCTCCAGTTCCACCATCTGCGCGCCGTAGCCGTAGACGGCATAGGGCGCGCCCTGCCCGTTCG
>NZ_DAIQAT010000088.1:0-14264 GCF_036781545.1 Tabrizicola sp. | reverse complement strand
GGCGGGCGGACATCTGGCCGGTGTCCATCACCAGGCAGACATCGGTGGTGTTGAAATCGCTGTCGATCCAGGCGCCGTCGCCGACGAAGCCCCCGAGCCGCAGGTAGGCCTTGATCAGCGCGGGCGTGGCCGCCATGGCGGCGCGGCGGTCGATGCTGTCGGCGGGGATCAGGTCCATCTCCTGCCGGTGGGGGGGCAGGGCGCGGACACGCATCGCGGGCGGCGCAAGGTGGTGATGGTAGAGAAAGCTGAGCGGCTGGGCGAGGGGGGCGGGATCGGCGCCGTGGAAGGAGGCGGCGCCGAACAGGATCTCGATCCCGCGGTCGAGCACGTATTCCGCCAGACCGTTCCAGAGGTGGAACATCGCGGTGCCGCCGCGGTGGTTGGCCTCGACGCAGGAGCGGCCAAGCTCCAGCAGGCGGCGCCCCGAGGCGAGGAGGGGGGTCAGGTCGAACTCGGTCTCGGAATAGAAGCGCCCGACGCTGGCGCGGCGGTCGGACGGCAGCACGCGGTAGGCGCCGATGACATGGGCGCAGGTCGCGGGGTCGATGCTGCGGTCGACGAGAAGGAGGTGGTCGAAGAACGGGTCGAAGGCGTCGCGTTCCAGGCCGAGCGCATGGTCGACCATCGGGCCGTCGCCGCCAAGCTCGCGGACGAAGACCTGGTAGCGCAGGCGCTGCGCGGCGGTCAGGTCCTCGGGCGTGGTCGCCAGCCGCACGGTATAGGGGGCAGTTTCAGCAGACATCGGCTCTGATCTGGGCGCTCCGGTCTGGGCTAACGGCAGGTCTGACTTAGCCATGCGCTGGCCGCATTGCAACCGTTTGCCGTTTCATCACGGCTTCGGCAATTCCCGGTTGAGTTTCGACTGCGGATTCGCACTATGCGTGATCAGTTCCCGCGACCGGCAAAAGGAAGATGCGCTTGCTGTCGATCACGACCTTCCCGGCATGTTCGAAATTCACCGTCACCTTGTTGTCGATGTTCGACTGTACCTGACCGAGGCCCCAGTCAGCCTGCTCCGGGTGGCGCACCAGCATGCCCGGTTCCAGAAGTGCCGCCATGTTCCGTCCTTTGCCCTGGTCCCATGATGCAAGACAAGCCCGACCTCGCCGCCCTGATCGCCTCGCGCATCTGCCATGACCTTATCAGCCCGATCGGGGCGATAGGCAACGGCGTGGAGCTTCTGGCGATGGAGCAGGGCGGGCCGCGGCCCGAGATGGCGCTGATTTCGGAAAGCGTGGCGAATGCGAATGCGCGGATCCGCTTCTTCCGCATCTGCTTCGGGCAGGCGTCGGGCGACCAGCGCATCGCGCGGTCGGAGGTGGCGTCGATCCTGGGGGACCTCTCGCGCGGGGGGCGGGTCGGCTATGGCTGGACCAGCCCGGCCGACCTGTCGCGGCGCGAGGTGCGGCTGGTGTTCCTGCTGCTGCAATGCCTGGAAAGCGCGCTGGCCTATGGCGGCAGGGTCAGCGTGACGCGGGGCGAGACGGGCTGGCAGGTGCTGGCCGAGGCGCCGCGGCTGAAGGTGGACCCCGCATTGTGGGAGGTGCTGACCGAGCCGCGCGCGCCTGCCGAGATCGGGGCGAACCAGGTGCATTTCGCGCTGGTGCCGGACGAGCTGGCGCGGCAGGGGCGGCGGCTGATCACCGAGATCGGCGAGACGACGATCCGGCTGACCTTCTAGAAAAGGTGGCGCAGCCGGGTCTGGATGAAGGGGATCAGCCCCCAGACCATGCATGTCACCATCACCGGCACGAAGACGAGGTTGCGCAGCGGCATCGGCCAGCCGTCGGTCAGGGGCAGGATGATCGCCTGCAGCACCGTGACTAGGGGATAGACCCCCAGGAAAACCAGGAAGGCGAAACGAAAGCGTGAAGGAGCGCGGGCGGGGGCTTGATTCTTGGGCATCTGAGTCTCTAATGGAACGGAGTGTTCTGTTATATGAAACGAAACGTTTCGTTTCACAAGGGGGAAAATGACACCTACTACCGCTTCGCCAGAATCCCGCACCTCGGTCGGCGCGCGCCGGTCCGAGGCGACGGAGGTCGCCGTGCTGGAGGCCTTCGCGGCGCTGCTGGCCGAGGTCGGCTATGCCGCGATCACCATGGAGGCGGTGGCGAAGCGCGCCCGGGCAGGCAAGGCGACGGTCTATCGCTGGTGGCCGGGCAAGGCGCATATCGCGCTGTCGCTGATCTCGCAGGCGAAGCTGGAGCTGACCGCCCCGCAGGGAGCCTCGCTGCGGGAAGATCTGATCGACTACATGACGCGGGTGGTGGGGCTGTGGCGCGGCGACTCGGGCCTGCCGGTGGGTGTCCTGGTGCGGCACTGCTATGCCGAGGCCTGGTCCGATCCGGCCCTGGCAGCGGCGCTGCAGGCCGAGCGGCGCGAGCGCTGGACGATGCTGAACGACATCCTGCAGGCGGCGATGGAGCGGGGCGAACTGCCGCAGGAGACCGACCTTGCCCGCGCCAAGGACTTCGCGATGTCCTGGCCCTTCTACCTGCTGATGACCGACCGCCTGCCTGCGCCCGAGGAGATTGCGCGCATGGTCGACGACACGCTGGGCGGGCTCAGGGCCGGATCGTCCCGTCGCCCGTCACCAGATATTTGAAGCTGCACAGCTGTTCGGCCCCCACGGGGCCCCGCGCGTGCATCTTGCCGGTGGCAATGCCGATTTCCGCGCCCATGCCGAATTCGCCGCCATCGGCGAACTGGGTGGAGGCGTTGCGCATCAGGATCGCGCTGTCGAGCCGGTCGAAGAAACGCTGCGCGGTGGCGTCGTTTTGGGTAAGGATCGATTCCGTGTGCTGGCTGCCGTATTTGCGGACATGGGCGATGGCCTCGTCCACGCCGTCCACCAGTTTCGCGGCGATGATCATGTCCAGGAATTCGCGTCCGAAATCATCGGGTTGCGCTTTCTTCGTGCCGGGGATCTTCAGAAGCTCGCCCTCGGTGCGGACCTCGACGCCCGCCTTCAGCAGATCCTCGATCAGCACAGGGCCATGCTTGGTGTAGAACTGCCAGTCGATCAGCAGACATTCCGCCGCGCCGCAGACGCCGGTGCGGCGGGTCTTGGCGTTCAGGACCACGCGGCGGGCCTTGTCCAGGTCGGCGTCGCGGTCGGCGTAGAGGTGGCAGATGCCTTCCAGATGGGCGAAGACCGGCACCCGCGCCTCACGCTGGACAAGACCGACGAGGCCTTTGCCGCCGCGGGGGACGATGACGTCGATATAGTCGATGGCCTGCAGCATCGCCGTGACCATCTCGCGGTCGCGGGTGGGGATGAACTGGATCGCGGCTTCGGGGAGATTGGTGGATTTGAGGCCCTCGACCATGCAGGAATGGATGGCTTCCGAGGTCTCGAAGCTTTCGCTGCCGCCGCGCAGGATGACGGCATTGCCCGATTTCAGGCAGAGCGCGCCTGCATCGGCGGTGACGTTGGGGCGGGATTCGTAGATCACCCCGACGACGCCCAGGGGCGTGGCGACGCGCTGGATGTGGAGGCCGTTCGGACGGTCCCATTCCGCCAGGATGCGGCCCACGGGGTCCTTCTGCTCGGCGATCTGGCGCAGGGCATCGACGATCCCGCGCAGGCGGTTGTCGTCGAGACGCAGGCGGTCGAGGAGCGCCGGGGTCAGGCCTTTCTGCGCGCCGGCGTCGAGGTCGAGCGTGTTGGCATCGAGGATTTCCTGCCGCCGGCGCCAGATGGCATCGGCGGCGGAGATCAGGGCGGCGGCCTTGCGTTCCGAGGAGGCGCAGGCCAGCTCTGCCGCGGCCGCGCGGGCCTTGCGGCCGATCTCGGTCATCAGGTCGGTGAACTGGCCGTCCATTGTCTTGCTCCGTTTCGTCTGGGCGCAAAAGTTTTCGAAAACTTTTGCAAATTCCTTGGAAGGAATTTGACCCCTTTAAACCACCATGTCGTCCCGATGCACCAGCGCCGCGCGGCCCTGGTAGCCGAGGATCGCCTCGATCTCGTTCGAGCGGTGCCCTGCGATCTTGCGGGCCTCGACCGAAGTATAGCGCACCAGCCCCTTGCCGAGAACCGCGCCTTCGGGCGAAAGGATCGCCACCGGCTCGCCCCGGCCGAAGCTGCCCGTCACCTTGGTCACGCCCGCCGGAAGCAGGCTTTTCCCGGCGCGGAGCGCAGTGACGGCCCCGGCGTCCAGCACCAGCTCGCCCTTCGGCTTCATCGCGTTGATCCAGCGCTTGCGGGCCAGATGCGGGTCGGCGGAGGGGACGAACCAGGTGCGGGCCGCGCCCTCGGCCAGCGCCTTCAGGGGGCGGAGAGTCGAGCCCTCCATGATCGCCATCGCGCAGCCGCCCGCGACGGCGGTCTTGGCGGCGAGGAGCTTGGTCTTCATCCCGCCCTTGGAGAGCCCGCTTACGGGATCGCCTGCCATTGCCTCGATCTCGGGCGTGATCGTGTCCACCACGTCGAAGCGGGTGGCGGTGGGGTCTTCCTTCGGGTTCGCGGTGTAGAAGCCGTCGACGTCGGAAAGAAGGATCAGCTGGTCCGCGCCCGCCGTCACCGCGATCTGCGCGGCGAGGCGGTCGTTGTCGCCGAAGCGGATTTCGTCGGTGGCGACGGTGTCGTTCTCGTTCACGATCGGGACGACACCAAGGCCGAGGAGGGTTTCCATCGTCGCGCGGGAGTTCAGGTAGCGGCGGCGGTCCTCGGTATCTTCCAGCGTGACGAGAATCTGTGCGGTGGTGATGCCGTGGGGAGCCAGCACCTCCTCATAGGCACGGGCGAGGCGGATCTGGCCCACGGCGGCGGCGGCTTGCGACTGTTCCAGGGTCAGGACGCCCGCGGGCAGGTCCAGCACCTTGCGGCCAAGCGCGATGGAGCCCGAGGAGACGAGGACGACATCGGTGCCGCGGGTCTTCGCCTCGGCCACGTCGAGGGCGAGGGCTGAGAGCCAGCCCTGTTTCAGCCCGGCCTTGCGGTCGACCAGAAGGGCGGAGCCGATCTTCACCACCAGCCGTTTTGCCGTGCGGATGTCGGGGGCGTGCCGGGTTTCGGCCAGGCCCATGTTCAAGGTTGCCACGGGCCGGACTCCTCGGCGGGGGCCTCCGCCGTGATGGTGGCGTAGAGGGCGCGCAGCACCTCGGGCAGGCCCTTGCGGGAGACGCCCGAGATGACATGGACCGGGCCGCCGGAGGCCTTCTCCAGCGCGCGGCGGCGGTCGCTGATCTGGCGTGCGTCCATCGCGTCGGTCTTGTTCAGCGCGACGATGCGCGGCTTGTCGCCCAGAACTTCGGAATATGCTTCAAGTTCGGCCACGATGGTCTTGAAATCCTTCGTGATCGTCGGAGACGTGCCGTCGACCAGATGCAAGAGCACCTTGCAGCGTTCGACATGGGCGAGGAACTGCATCCCGAGGCCACGGCCCTCGCTCGCGCCCTCGATCAGGCCGGGGATGTCGGCCATGACGAACTCATGCCCGTCGATGCCGACGACGCCGAGGTTCGGGACAAGGGTGGTGAAGGGGTAGTCGGCAATCTTCGGCCGCGCGTTCGAGACGGCGGCGAGGAAGGTCGACTTCCCGGCATTGGGCAGACCGACAAGCCCGGCGTCGGCGATCAGCTTCAGCCGCAGCCAGATGGTGCGTTCGATACCGTCCTGCCCCGGGTTGGCGCGGGCGGGGGCGCGGTTGGTCGAGGATTTGAAGCGCAGGTTGCCCCAGCCGCCGTTGCCGCCCTCGGCGAGGCAGACGCGTTGGCCCGGTTCGGTGAGGTCGGCGAGGACGGTCTCCTCGTCCTCGTCCAGGATTTCGGTGCCGAGGGGAACCTTGAGCACGATGTCGTCGCCGCTCTTGCCGGTCTTCTGGCTGCCCATGCCGGGCTGGCCCGACTTGGCGAAGAAATGCTGCTGGTAGCGGTAGTCGATCAGGGTGTTCAGCCCTTCGACCGCTTCGGCGTAGACGCTGCCGCCATGGCCGCCGTCCCCGCCGTCCGGACCGCCGAATTCGATGAACTTCTCGCGCCGGAACGAGACGCAGCCGGCCCCGCCGCCGCCGGAGCGGATGTAGACTTTGGCGAGGTCGAGGAACTTCATCGGGTTTGCTTTCGGGGACGGGTCAAGGCGCGGGGATACAGGAAGCGGGGCGGATGCTCAAGCCGGGCGCCTTGGCGCGGTGCGGGGCCGGTCAGCGAGGCGCGACGAAGTCGCAGGCGGGCGGCCCTTGAAGGCGGGACAGGGCGGGCCTAGTGTCCGGCGCGAGACAAGAGGGCGAGCCATGGCCAGCAAGCGCAGCATTTTTGAAGAGGTCGGCGAGGGACAGAAGGCCCCGGTTGCGCCGACGGGCGGGGGGATCGACGCGCGGCCGAAGGGGGCGCGGCGCGGCATCCGGCTGTGGCTGATCGCCCTGTTCCTGCTGGTCGCGGCGATGATCGCGGTGGGCGGGCTGACCCGGCTTACGGATTCGGGCCTGTCGATCACCGAATGGAAGCCCGTCACGGGCGCCCTGCCGCCGATGGACGAGACGACATGGCAGGCTGAGTTCGAGAAATATCAGGCGATCCCGGAATACCAGTTGCAGAACAAGGGAATGACGCTGGAGGCCTTCAAGTCGATCTACTGGTGGGAATGGGGTCATCGGCAGCTCGGGCGGTTGATCGGGGTGGTGTGGTTCGTAGGGTTCGCGGGCTTTGCGCTGGCCCGCCAGATTCCGCCGGGCTGGGCCGGGCGGCTTCTGCTTCTGGGCGTGCTTGGCGGGGCGCAGGGGGCGGTCGGCTGGTGGATGGTCTCCTCGGGCCTGGGCGGAGAGATGCTGGACGTGGCCTCCTATCGCCTTGCGGTGCATCTGGGGCTGGCGTTCGTGATCCTGGGCTTCATCGCCTGGTATGTCTTCCTGCTGGGGCGAAGCGAGGCCGAGTTGATGACCGCGCGACGGGGGCGGGAGGCGAAGCTGTTCAGCCTGTCCACCGGGCTGATGCATTTTGCCTTCCTGCAGATCCTGCTGGGCGCGCTGGTCGCCGGGATTGACGCAGGCCGCGCCTTCCCGACCTGGCCGCTGATGAACGGCGAGTTCTTTCCGGCGGATGCCTTCTATGTGCCGGACGGGCAGGGGGGCACGTTGCCGGTCTGGCATGCGTTCTTTGAAAATCCCGGCCTCGTGCAGTTCATCCACCGGATGTCGGGATATCTTCTCTTCATCTTCGGCATCGTCGTCTGGCTTAAGGGTCGGAAGTCCAGCTACCAGGCGACGCGGTCGGCGTTCCATGCGGTGATGGCGATGCTTCTGGCGCAGATGGTGCTGGGCATCGTCACCGCGATCACGGCGGCGCATGTCCATGTGGCGATCACCCACCAGATCGGCGCGGTGATCCTCTGGGTGCTGATCCTGCGGGCACGGCATCTGTCGCAATATCCCATTGCAGGCTCGATCCGGGAGGGCACGGCATGAGCGCGTTCGAAGAATTGATGGCGTTCCAGCGCCAGACCGAGGCCTTGGCGCAGGTGGCCGGGCGGCTGGGCTGGGATCAGGAGACGGTGATGCCCGAGGGCGCGGCCGGGCAGCGGGCCGAGGAGATCGGCGCGCTTGAGGGCGTCTTGCATGCCCGGCGGACCGATCCCCGGCTGGCCGGATGGCTGGCAGAGGCGAAGGCGCCGGATGCGGTGGGCGCGGCGCAGTTGCGACTGATCCGGCGGTCCTATGAGCGGACGGTGAAAGTGCCCGCGAAGCTTGCCGAGGAGATCGCGACGACGATGTCGCTGGCGCAGGGGGTCTGGGCCGAGCATCGGGCGAAGGAGGACGTGGCGGGATTTCTGCCGACGCTGCGCCGCGTGGTGGAGCTGAAGCGGCAGGAGGGCGCGGCGCTGGCGGCGGGGGGCGACCCCTATGATGCGCTGGTCGACGATTACGAGCCGGGGATGACCGGGGCGACGATCGCGGCGATGTTCGATGCCATGCGGCCCCGGCTGGTGGCCCTGCGGGAGAAGGTGCTGGGGGCGGCGGCCCCGAAAGGGCTGGTCGGGACCTTCGGGGCCGAGGCGCAGATGGCGCTGAGCCGCGAACTGGCGACGGTTTTCGGTTACGACTGGTCACGGGGCCGGGTGGACCTGGCGGTGCATCCGTTCAGCAGCGGGTCGGGTCATGACGTGCGGATCACCACGCGGGTGAGCGAGACCGATCCGTTCAACTGCTTCTATTCGACCATCCACGAGGTCGGCCATGCCGCCTATGAGCAGGGGATCGACGCAGGCTATGCGCTGACGCCCATCGGGCAGGGCGTGTCGATGGGCGTGCATGAAAGCCAGAGCCGGTCCTACGAGAACCAACTGGGCCGCAGCCGCGCCTTTACCGGCTGGTTGTTCGGCCGGATGCGGGAGGTCTTCGGAGAGTTCGGGATCGCGGATGCGGAGGGCTTCTACCGGGCGGTGAACCGGGTGCATCCGGGTTATATCCGCACCGAGGCCGACGAGGTGCACTACAACCTGCATGTCATGCTGCGCTTCGATCTGGAGCGGGCGCTGATCCGGGGCGATCTGGACGTGGCTGATCTGGAGGAAGCCTGGAACACGCGGTTCCGGGCGGATTTTGGGGTGGCGGTGGACCGGCCCTCGAACGGGATGCTGCAGGACGTGCACTGGTCCTGCGGGCTTTTCGGCTATTTCCCGACCTACACGCTGGGGAACGTCTATGCGGGGTGTCTGGTGAAGGCGCTGCGGGCCGATCTGCCGGGGCTGGACGGGATGATGGCCGAGGGGGACGTGTCCGCGGCGACGGGGTGGCTGCGGGAGCGGTTGCAGCGGCATGGGGGCTTGTATGAGCCCCGGGATGTGGTGCGGCGGGCCTGCGGATTCGAGCCGTCGGAAGGGCCGCTCCTCGACTATCTGGAGGCGAAGTTCGGGGCGATCTACGGGGTTTGAGGCCGGGGCGCCACGCGTGGTGCTTCGATAACTCCCTTTATTTTCAATATCTTGGTTGCGGGCGCTAGGGAAATCTTAAGGCGTGGGCCACGGCTCTGACGGATCGCTCGTCGGGGACTTCGTCCCTCCTCGCCGAGTGTCACCGACGAGAAGCCGAAGGCGAACGAGGAGGGTGGGGAGTCAGCCCGGTAAAGGGTAGGGCAGTATCCGGCCTGTCAGCATAGCTTCCGGCCAGCGGAAGAGGACGAGGTGCCAGCGGGCGGGCTCGGTCCGGGCGGTGTAGATCATGCCCGAGGCCCCGGAGGCACGGGCGCGGTCGGAGACGTCCCATGTCGAGGCGGGCAGGCCCCGGGCGCGCTGGGGGAGCCAGGGGATGGCGGCGAGGGTCGGGTCGATGCTGGCATCGGCGCAGTGGGCGGGATCGCGCAGGTCCAGCACCTTGGCCCCGGCCAGCCGCAATTCGCAGATCACGCGGGGCGGGTCGGTGTCTCGGACGTAGGGAGCGATCGCGTGGCAGGCCCAGTCGGGGCGGGGGGAGACGTAGAGGCTGGGTTGGGCATCGTGGTGGAAGCGGCCCTCGGGGCTGACGGCGGGGGCGAGGGCCTGGGCGGCTCGGGCCTCCGGGACGATCCGGTAGAAGAGGCCGTCGAGGGCGGGGAAAGGCATCGGGTCTCCTGCGGGCGGACGGGGAAGGCATAGCGGTGGTGAAACCGTGCGGCAAGGCCGCGTGGGGTTGCGGGCGCGTACCGGGCGGTGCAGTCAGGGGCCTTGTCGTGGAGGCTGCTTTCGGGACCGGGGACGCGCGATCGTGCGGGCCGAGGTTTGCGAGCGGCAGGGGCTTTGGGCGGAACCGGGCTGGCGTAGCCGGGACGGATAGGGTGGGGATGGGACAGGTGTGACGGAGGCGGGGTCTGCAGAGAAGGGCGGCGCGGCGGTTTGGCTTCTGGCGCTGGGCCAGACGCTGATCTACGCGGGCTGCTACTATTCCTTCCCGGCGCTGCTGCCGGAGCTTGAGGCGGCGACCGGCTGGAGCAAGGGCGCGCTGGCGCTGGGGCCGACGCTGGCCTTCCTGATCATGGCGGGGCTCACGCCCTTCACCGGGCGGCTGGTGGACCGGGGATTGGGCGGCGAGATGCTGGTCTGGCTGCCGGGGCTTGCGGCGCTGGGCGTGGCGGGGCTGGGGCTGGCGGGCTCGCTTGCCGGGTGGCTGGCGCTTTGGGCGGTGATCGGGGTCGCGCAGTCGGGGAGCCTGTACGAGACCTGTTTCGCCTTCCTGACCCGCCGGCTGGGTGCGGGGGCGCGGGGGGCGATCACCCGGGTGACGCTGGTGGCGGGATTTGCCGGGACGGTGGCTTTTCCGCTGGGGCACTGGCTGGGGCGCGTTTTCGGCGGGCAGGGGGCGCTGGTGGCTTTCGCAGGGCTGGTGGCTCTGGCGATGCCGCTGAATGCGGTGGCGGTGCGGCAGCTGCGGCGGCGCGAGCGGGCGGGGCTGGTGTTGCCTCCGACCCCGCCGGGAGTGGTGCGGGCGGCGCTGCGCAAGCCCGCCTTCTGGATCATCGCTGGCGGGTTCCTGGCGGTCTATCTGAACCACGGCATCCTGATCACCTATGCGCTGGTCCTGTTCGCCGACCGGGGGGCCGCGCCGGGGCTTGCGGCCTTGGCGGCGGCTTGCATCGGGCCGTCGCAGGTGGCGGGGCGGCTGATCCTGCTGGGGGCGGGCGCGCGGGTGACGACGGCGCAGGCGGTGATGGTGTCGCTGGGCGGCGCGGTGCTGGCGGGGGTCCTGCTGTGGCTGGCGGGGATTACGCCCTGGCTGATCTTTGCCTTCGCGCTGGCGCAGGGGGCGGGGATCGGGCTGACCTCGATCCTGCGGCCGGTGCTGATTGCCGAGGTGCTGGGGCGGCAGGGGTTCGGGGCGATTTCGGGGGCTGCGGCGGTGGCGCCGATCCTGGCCTCGGCGGCGGCGCCCTCGGTCGGGGCGGGGCTTCTGGCGCTGGGTGGGCCGGGGCTGGTCTATGCGGTCTGCCTTGGGCTGGCGCTGGCGGGGCTGGGGCTGATGGGGGTGTTGTTGGCGGGGCGGGAGCGGGCGGTGGCGGAGTCGGGCTGAAGCCCGGCCTGCCGGGAACTACCGGCGGTTGAGGAAGGTCTGGATGCCTGCGTCGGTGGCGGGGAGGAGGGCGTTTTCCACCATGGTCGCGCCCGCGGTGGCATAGGCCTCGGGCAGGGGCTGGCCAAGCTGGGCGCGGAAGGCGCGTTTGCCGAGGCGGATCGCGGCGGGGTCCTTGGCGGCGATGCTGGCGGCGAGGGCGAGGGTTTCTTCGGCCAGCCGGTCGGGCGGGGCGAGGCGGTTCACCAGCCCGAGCACATGGGCGCGGGGGGCGGGGAGGAAGTCGCCCGTGGTCAGAAGCTCGAAAGCGGCGCCAGGGGCGAGGCGGCGGCTCAGGGCCACGGCGGGGGTTGAGCAGAAGAGGCCTAGGTTGATGCCGTTGACGCCGAAGCGGGTGGTTTCCGAAGCGGTGATGAGATCGCAGGAGCAGGCGAGCTGGCAGCCGGCGGCGGTGGCCACGCCCTGCACTTGCGCGATGACCGGCTGGGGCAGGGCGGCGATGGCTTGCATCACGGCGGCGCAGCGGTCGAACAGGGCCTGAAACTGTGCGCGGCCTGCGTCGAGGGCGGCGCGGAAGGACTGCATCTCCTTCAGGTCATGCCCGGCGGAGAAGGCCTTGCCCTCGGCGGCGAGGATCACCACGCGGATGCTGTCGTCCTGCGCGAGGGCGGCGAAACTATCTTCCAGCGCGGTCAGCATGGGTGAGGAGAGCGCGTTCAGCGTGCCGGGGGAGGCGAGGGTCAGGGTGGCGATCCCGTCCTGGACATGGCGTCGGATTAGCGGTTCGGTCATTGCATCCCCCCAAGGCTTGCGGGCAGTCTAGAAGCGGCGGCGGATGAGGGGAAGATGCAGCTGAAGATGGACCAGGATGCGTTGACCGGATTCCTTGCCGCCGAGTTCGGGCAGGTGGCCGGGGAGTTCGCGGTGGAGCGGGCGGACGCGGCGGGCGTCACGCTGCGGCTGAAGGTGTCGGAGAAGCACCTGAGGCCCGGCGGCACGGTCAGCGGGCCGACGATCTTTCTGCTGGCGGATGTGGCGATGTATCTGGCGGTGCTGAGCCGGATCGGGCCGGTGGCGCTGGCGGTGACGACCAGCGCTGCCATGGATTTCATGCGCAAGCCCGCGGCGGGGCGCGATCTGCTGGGCGAGGCACGGGTGCTGAAGCTGGGCCGCAGCCTTGCCGTGGGCGATGTGATGATATTCAGCGAGGGTGGGGTCGAGCCGGTCGCCCGCGCCAGCCTGACCTATGCGATCCCGCCGACGCGCTAGACCTTGGGCTTGGTGAAGCGGCCCTCGATATGGGCGCCGCTTTCGATGACAAGAGCCGCGGCGTTCACGTCGGCCTTGACCTCGGACGAGGCGCGAAGGGTGAAGCTTTCGCAGGAAACCTTGCCGTCGAACTTGCCCTTGACCTCGACCGTATGGGCGGTGACGGAGCCTTTGACGCGACCCTCCTGCCCGATGAGGAGGCCATTCGCGGTGATGTTGCCCTCGATCTCGCCCAGGACCTCGACCGAGCCGGAGGAGGTGATCTCGCCGGTGATCTTCAGGTCGGCGCCGAGGACGGAGCGGGCGGTGTTGCTGCCGGGCGCGGCGGGGCGGGGCACTGCGGGCGCGGCCGGGGCGGAGCTGGGGTCGGAGGTCTTGGAGAACATCGCGGTATCCTTGCGGAAGGGGTTGCCCTGATAAGGGAGGATCGCGTCTGCCCGGTCAAGGGGCGCTTTGGGCGGGCGGCAGCTTTCCCCGAGGGACCCATGTCTTTCCCTGCGAACCATGTCGCAAGCGGGGCTGACAAGGCCGGGGCCGGATGGTCAGATGCAGCGGGAATCAGGGGGTGACATGACGGATTCGTTCTTCCAGCCGGTGTCCGGCTTCGACCTGCCGCGCTTTGCCGGGGTGCCGACCTTCATGCGGCTGCCGCATGTCGCCTTCGATCATCCGAGGTTCAGGGAGGTGCAGATCGGGCTGATCGGCGCGCCCTGGGACGGGGGGACGACGAACCGGCCGGGCCCGCGGCACGGGCCGCGCCAGCTGCGCGACCTGTCCACCATGATCCGGGCGGTGAACGGGGCGACCTGGGTTGCGCCCTTCGACCTGGTGCGCTGCGCCGATCTGGGGGATGTGGCGCCGAACCCCGGCGATCTGATGGAGTCCATGGCGCGGATGGAGGCCTTCTATGCGAAGGTCGTTGCGGCGGGGATCCGGCCCTTGACCGGAGGCGGGGATCACCTGTGTTCCCTGCCGATCCTGCGGGCGGTGGCGAAGGCGCGCCCGGTGGGGATGATCCAGTTCGACAGCCATACCGACCTGAACGACGTCTATTTCGGGACCTCGCGCTACAATCACGGCACCCCGTTCCGCCGCGCGGTGGAGGAGGGGCTGATCGACCCGAAGCGCTATGTGCTGATCGGCATCCGGGGCACCGCCTATGGCCGCGAGGACTGGGATTTCGCAGAGGCGAACGGCATCCGCATCATCCCGATCGCCGAGTTCCATGCGCGGGGGGCCGAGGAGGTGATGGCCGAGGCGCGGGAGATCGTGGGCTCCGGCCCGGTCTATGTGACCTATGACATCGACTTCGTCGACCCGACCTTCGCGCCGGGGACCGGGACGCCCGAGGTGGGCGGGCCGTCGAGCTGGCAGGCCTTGCAGGTGGCGCGGGGCCTGCGCGGGCTGGATATCGTGGGCGCGGATCTGGTCGAGGTCTCGCCGCCCTTCGATACCAGCGGCGGGACGGCCTGGCTGGGGATTTCGCTGATGTTCGAGATGCTGTGTGTCATGGCCGAGCGGGTCGCACGGGGCTGACCCCGGGGCGCTGCCCCGGACCCCGGGATATTTGGAGACAGAAAATGCCACTTGCCGAGATGATCATCACCAATGCGAAAGTCCTGACGATGGACGAGGGCCGCCCCCGGGCCGAGGCGGTGGCCCTTGCGGGCGGGCGCATCCTGGCGGTGGGCGCGCGCGCCGAGATGGAGGCGCTTGCGGGACCGGGGTGCCGGGTGGTGGATGCGGGCGGGCGGACGCTGCTGCCGGGCTTCGTGGAGAGCCACCTGCATCTGGTGCTGGGTGGCAACGAGCTGTCGCAACTGCAACTGGGCGGGGTGGAGGGGTTCGACGACCTCGCGCGGGCGTTCCGGGCCTATGCGGAGGAAAACCCCGACCTGCCGCTTCTGATGGCGCAGGGCGCGGCCTATGAGATCCTCGACCATCCGGTGACGCGGCATGACCTGGACCTGATCCTAGACGACCGCCCCATCGCGATGATGTCGCCGGACCACC
>NZ_DAIQAT010000087.1:0-14279 GCF_036781545.1 Tabrizicola sp. | reverse complement strand
CCATTGGCGCGAGGAAACCCGCGCTGTAGAAGACCGCCTGTCGGACGCGCTCCACGCGGCACTGACGCAACGATTTGTCGACCGGCGGACGAGCGTCCTCCTCCGCCGGTTGAAGCAGAAGGAGGCTCTGGTGGCCGAAGTGAACGACAAGGGCGAAGTGACGGTCGAGGGCGAATTCGCCGGGCGGCTGGAGGGGTTCCGCTTTAAGCAGGACGCTTCCGCCACGCCGGATGCCGCGCGGACGCTGGCCCAGGCCGCGTTGCAGGCGCTGAAGCCCGAGTTCCATCTGCGCGCCGACCGATTCTACAACGCACCGGACACCGAGCTGGACTTCACCGAACAGGGCGGCCTGATGTGGGGCACCAACGCGGTGGGCAAGCTGGTCAAGGGCGCCGAGCCCGCGAAACCGGCGGTCGAAGCCTTCGTGGATGAGGAGGCCGGGCCGGACGTGGCGGAAAAGGTCCGCCGCCGCCTGCAGCATTTCATCGACCGCAAGGTTGCCGCGCAGTTCGAGCCTTTGCTGGCCATGGGCCGGGACGAGGCGCTGACCGGTCTGGCGCGGGGCTTCGCCTTCCGCCTGTCGGAAGCGATGGGGGTCCTGCCGCGCGAGGCGGTGGCGTCCGAGGTGAAGGAGTTGGACCAAGAGGCGCGCGGTGCCTTGCGCAAGCATGGTGTGCGTTTCGGCCAGTTCACCATCTTCCTGCCTGCGCTCTTGAAGCCAGCGCCCACCAGGCTGCGGCTGGTGCTGTGGTCCTTGTGGAACGGGTTGCAGGAATTCCCCGAATCCCCTCCCCCCGGTCTGGTGACGATCCCGAACGTGGCCGAGGTGCCGAAGCAGCACTACACACTTGCGGGCTACCACCCGGCGGGCGCGCGGGCGATCCGCATCGACATGCTGGAACGGCTGGCCGACATCCTGCGCCAGAAGGACAGCCGCGCCGGGTTCGAGGCGACGCCCGACATGCTGTCGATCACCGGCATGACGCTGGACCAGTTCGCCGACCTGATGGCGGGCCTGGGCTACAAGGGCGAGAAGGCCGAGCGGGCCAAGGTGAAGGCCGAGGCGCCGAAGGCCCCCGAGATTTCCGAGGAAGCCGCCGCCGCCATCGCGGCAGGCGTGCCGATCCCGGAAGAGGTCTCGATCCTGGCCCCGCCGCCCGAACCGGAACCCGAGGCTACGGCGCCCGAGATGGAGGCTTTCTACACCTTCACCTGGGCGCCGAAACCCCGCCACGCGCGTCCCGAACGCGGCCCCCGGCCCGAGCGGAAAGAAGGCGGCGCCCCCCGGGGCGACCGTCCCCAGGGCGACCGTCCCCAAGGTGACCGTCCCCGGGGCGAGCGCAAGGAAGGCCAGGGCGACCGTCCCAAGCACGACCGGCCCAAGGGCGACCGCCGCGACGACCGCAAGGGCGGCAAGCCCCCGCGCGAAGATCGGCAGAAGAGCTTCGAGGCCCGCCCGCCCCGTGCGGAAAAGCCGATCGACCCCGACAATCCTTTCGCGGCTCTGCTCGCGCTGAAGGGCAAGGTCTGAGGCTTGGCCGGGCCTTCGGGCAGACCCGATCCCAAAGCCGCTCCAAGGCTGCGGCTGGACAAATGGCTCTGGCAGGCGCGATTCTTCAAGTCGCGCGGCCTGGCCGCCGAAGTGATCGAGGCGGGCCATGTCCGGGTGAACGGCACCCGCATCTCGCGCCCCGGCCGCGACGTGACGGAAGGCGATACGCTCACCTTCCCGCAAGGCGATCGCATCCGCGTGGTGCGCATCCTGGCGCTGGGTCTGCGGCGCGGCCCCGCACCCGAGGCGCAGGCGCTCTATCTCGACCTCGACGCATCTGCCGCACCGCAGCCGCTTGAATGATCCGTCCGGCTGCTCTAGCTAGCAGTCAAAGCTTCCGCACCAGAGCCACGCCCATGACCTATGTCGTCATCGACAACTGCATCGCCTGCAAATACACCGACTGCGTCGAGGTCTGCCCGGTCGACTGCTTCTATGAAGGCGAGAACATGCTGGTCATCCATCCGGATGAATGCATCGACTGCGGCGTCTGCGAACCGGAATGCCCCGCCGACGCGATCCGCCCCGACACCGAGCCGGACATGGAGGAATGGGTCAGCTTCAACCGCAAATATGCGGTGCAATGGCCGGTGATCGTGACCAAGAAGGACCCGCTGCCGGGGTACGAGGAACGCGACGGTGAGACGGGCAAGCGCGAGAAATACTTCTCGGAAGCGCCGGGCGAAGGCGGCTGAGCACGCGCCCGATTCGGGCGGAACCATGGCCACGAATCGGTGACACGCGGATAATCGCAGTCATTCCAGCATGTTACAGCTGAACTGCACGGTTTCGCAGCAGTTGGAATCAGTGCATTTTTGTGTTATTGTTCGTTTACAAAGCAAGCATGGAAGCCAGACACCGGCTTAGCGCATATCGCCTGGGCCAAAATCTTTTGTGACAATCCAGCTCCACTCGCCTGAACCGGGGTTCAGGGCGCGCGGGGTCTTTGTCGCGGTGGGGCCACCTTACTGGGGAACGCTGAATGACCAAGTCGAAGAAGCCTGAATTCCGCCCGAACGATTTCGTGGTCTACCCTGCGCATGGCGTGGGCAAGATCATCTCGATCGAAGAACAGCAGATCGCCGGGATTCAGCTGGAGCTTTTCGTCATCTCCTTCGAGAAGGACAAGATGACCCTGCGCGTCCCCACCCACAAGGCGCTGGACATCGGCATGCGCGCGCTGTCGGCCCCCGATGTGGTGACGAAGGCCTTGGACACGCTGAAGGGCAAGGCCAAGGTCAAGCGCGCCATGTGGTCGCGCCGGGCGCAGGAATATGAACAGAAGATCAACTCGGGCGACCTGCTGTCGATCGCCGAAGTGGTCCGCGACCTGCACCGCACCGACGACCAGCGCGAGCAAAGCTACTCCGAGCGTCAGCTGTACGAAGCTGCGCTGGAACGCCTGACCCGCGAAGTGGCCGCCGTGTCGGGCGTGGACGAGGCGGGCGCGGCGAAGCAGGTCGACAGCGTGCTGGTCGGCCGCGCGGCCTGATCCGTCTTCAAGGAATGCGGAACGGCGGTCCCTCGGGGCCGCCGTTTTCTTTTGGTCACAGGCCGCGCGCGAAGCCCATTTCGCCGTCGCCGGTCAGGCCCTGCTCCTCCCAGCCGAGATGTCGGTAAAGTCGCGCCGCCCTCGTTCCGGGTCAGTGGTCAGCGATGCCCTGCGGTGGCCATCCGCCACAAGATCGGCGCAGGCCTGGGCCAGCAACATGGATCCCAAGCCCCGGCCCTCGAAGTCCGGGTCGACAAACAGGGCCCAGATTGTTGCGTCTCGCGGGTCGCTTGCCGAAAAGCCCGCGACACGTCCGTCGATCTCGGCCACCCAGACGCGTCGGCGCTGCACGAACCAGTCGCAATCTTCGCGCGTGACGGATCCAGGATCGTGGAGCCGGTTTTCCCGAACTGCGGCGCGGATGCGAAACAGATCATCAATGTCGGCGGACAGGGCCAGACGCGGCGCAATCACCCGAAATACCGCTCCGCCGGCAGGTAGCCCGCCAGCCGCCCCGCCGCGCACCAGTCGCGCTCCAGCGCCATGTCGCCCACCAGGATCACCCGGTCCGAGGGCAGCTTGCCCAGCGCCTGCCGCAGCACCGCCCGCACCTCGCCGAACCCTGCCAGCGCGTAAGGCGCGGGATGCGCCCCCTCCAGAACCGGATTGGCCGCCTCCACCATCCCCGGCATTAGCGGGGCCACCGCCAGCGCCAGCCGCCCGCACTGCACCCCGGCCAGCTTCACCGCCCGATCCTCCGGCATCGCCGGACGCACCAGCGAAACCCGCAGGGCGTTCGACGAAAACAGGAAAGCCACCACGTCATGCCCGGTCGCCGCGCGCACCCCGGCATAGGTCTTGTAGTCCAGCCCCAGCGCCTTGGCCCGCTTCACCCGCAGCCGCACCACCTCGATCGGCAGCGTGGGCAACAGCCGCTCACGCGCGGACTGCCAGCAATGCTTGCGCCAACTGGCCCCGCCCTCCACCGAAGGCCCGCCGTTATGCCCGATCCCGCCCATCATGAACTCCGAAGCCTTTGATTCAAATTGTGCTTGCTCTTTTCGAAATACTCCACGGGAGGTCCGGAGGGTGTGAAACCCTCCGGCGCCAGCCCCGGGGCGAGGCCTCAGTCATACTCCCGCAGCCGCGCCACATAGCGGGCCATGGTGTCGACCTCCAGGTTCACCTTGCCCCCCACCGCGATCTCGCCCCAGGTCGTCACCTCCTGCGTGTGCGGGATCAGGTTCACCCCGAATTCCGCCCCCGACACCTCGTTCACCGTCAGCGAGGTGCCGTTCAGCGCCACCGAGCCTTTCGGCGCGATGAACCGGGCCAAGGCCTCCGGCGCGCGGAAGGTCACGCGGACCGATCCGCCCTCGTGCCGGACCGAGACCACCTCGGCCAGCCCGTCGACATGGCCCGAGACGATATGGCCGCCCAGTTCGTCCCCCACCTTCAGCGCGCGTTCCAGGTTCACGCGCTTGCCGGGAACCCAGCCCCCGAGATTGGTCTTCGACACCGTCTCGGCGGAAATCTCCACGTCGAACCAGCCTTCGGGTCCCAGCGCCACCACCGTCAGGCAGACCCCGTCGCAGGCGATGGACGCCCCTATGTCGATCCCCGCCACGTCATAGCGCGTGGCGATCCGGGCGCGCAGGTCGCCCGTGACCTTCGTCTCGACGATGCGGCCGACATCGGTGACGATTCCGGTGAACATGGGCGTGCTCCTGATGTTTCGATCCGAGGTAAAGCGGCGGAACCGGGCTTGCAAGCCTGCCGCGCCTGACGCCATGATCCCACCATGCTTATCTGCACAATCTGCGCAAACCCCCTGCAAGGCCAGCCGTGACCGACGTTCCCCGCCGCTTCCTCTGCCTGCAAGGGCCGCACGGGCCCTGGTTCCGCCAGTTGGCCACGATGCTGCGCCGGGCGGGGGCCGAGGTCTGGCGGGTGGGCTTCAACCTGGGCGACCGGGTGTTCTGGCCGGGGCCGGGCTACATCGCCTTCCAGGGCGGCCCCGAAGCCTGGCCCGAAACCTGCGCCACGCTTCTCGACACCCATGCCATCACCGATCTCGTGGTCTACGGCGACACGCGGCCGATCCATGCCCAGGCCGTCGCCCTGGCGCGGGCTCGGGGCATCACCGTGCATGTGTTCGAGGAAGGCTACCTGCGGCCCTATTGGGTCACCTACGAACGCGGCGGCGCGAACGGGCATTCCCGGCTGATGGAGCTGACAGTGCCCGAGATGCAGGCAGGGCTGGCGCGGGTCGACCTCGACCTGCCCGAGGCTCCGGCCACCTGGGGCGACATGCGCCAGCACATGTTCTGGGGCGCGCTCTACCACGGCTTCGTGGCGCTGGGGGGCCGCGCCTACCGCAATTTCCGGCCGCATCGCAGCCTGACGGTGGGGCAGGAGTTCCTGCTCTATCTCAAGCGCTTCCTGCTGATGCCCGTCCACCGCTGGGAACGCCGGCTTGCCACCCGCCGCATCCGGCACGGCGGCTTCCCCTATCACCTGGCGATCCTGCAGCTGGAACATGACGCCAGCTTCCGGGACCATTCGCCCTTCGCCAGCATGACCGACTTCCTGGCCCTGGTGATCGAGGGCTTCGCCAGGGGCGCCCCGCCGCACCACCACCTGGTCTTCAAGGCCCATCCGCTGGAGGATGGTCGCGCCCCAATCCTGCCCACGATCCGCCGCCTGGCGCGCCAGCATGGGCTGACGGGCCGCGTCCATTTCGTGCGCGGCGGCAAGCTGGCCCAGCTCTTGAACGAGGCGCGCTCGGCGGTGACGGTGAATTCCACCGCCGGGCAGCAGGCTTTGTGGCGCGGCCTGCCGCTCAGGGCCTTCGGGGCGGCGGTCTATGCCAAGCCCGAGTTCGTCTCCTCCCAGCCGCTCGACGCCTTCTTTGCCAACCCCGAACGCCCCGATACCCGCGCCTACCGCGACTACCGGCATTTCCTGCTGGAGACCTCGCAGGTACTGGGTGGTTTCTACTCCTCGCGGGGGCGGCGGGCGCTGCTACGACAGGTGGTGGATCTGATGCTCTCGCCGCAAGATCCCTATCAGGCGCTGGCGCTGGGCACAGCGGCTCCGCGGCAACAGTTGCGCCTCGTGCGCTGAATTGCGCGGGCCAGACTGGCCAACCCACAGGCCTTTCGCTACAGTTCGGCCAGCAAAAATCCGAAGCGAACGCAAGGGATGCGGGCAGTGCCGGTCAGAAACTCACTCGCGCTCAAGGCGATCGTCCTGCTGTCGTCGGTCGCCATCCTGGCCTCCTGCGGTCTGCCGCGCTCGGGCCCGAACAAGCGCGAGATCTATGCCGGATCCGTCGACAAGAAGGGCAACGCCTATATCATCCCGGTAACGCCCGCCGTCTCGGCCGCCACCGCCGTGCAGCCGACCTTCGGCTTCAGCGAAAGCTTCCGCAATGCCGGGGTGGTTGCGTCGGACATGATCTCGGCGGGTGATGCGATCAACGTCACCGTCTACGAGAACGTGAAGGACGACCCGCTTCTGGGCAACACCGGGCAGCGGGTCTCGGGCCTCTCGACCGTGCAGGTCGACGGGCAGGGCTACATCTTCATCCCCTATGCCGGGCGCATCAAGGCCGCGGGCCAGACCAACGAAGGGCTGCGCCAGGCGATCACCCGCAAGCTGGAAGGCCAGACGCCGGACCCGCAGGTCAGCGTGGCGCGGCAGGCTGGCGACGGCTCGACCGTGTCGATCTCGGGCCAGGCGGGTGCCAATGGCGTCTATCCGATCGACGCCTCCACCCGGACGCTGGCCACCATGCTGGCGAAATCTGGCGGCGTGACCATCGACCCGGCCACCGCCATCGTGCGGGTCACGCGCGGCGGACACACCGGCAAGATCTGGCTGAAGGAGCTCTACGAGAATCCCTCGCTGGATATCGCGCTGCGCCCCGGCGACAAGATCATGATCGAGGAAGACAGCCGCAACTTCATCGCGCTGGGGGCCACCGGCACGCAAAGCAAGGTGCCCTTCGCCTCCGCCACCCTGTCGGCGCTGGAGGCGATTGCCACCGTGGGCGGGCTCTCGACCATGGCCGCCGACCCGAAGGGCGTCTTCGTCCTGCGGGACGAGACCGAAGCCATCGCCCGCAATGTTCTGGGCAAGCCGGGCCTGGTCGGCGACCAGCGCATCATCTACGTCCTGAACCTGACCGAGCCGACGGGTCTTTTCGAGGCGCGGGATTTCCAGATCCGCGACGGCGACACGCTTTACGTCACCGAAGCGCCGTTCGTGCAGTGGCAGAAGACGCTGGGCGCGATCACCGGGTCCACCAGCGCGGCGGCGAACCTGGCGAGCACCACGAATTCGGGCAAGTGACCCGGCCATGTCGGGCGGGGGCGAAGGGCTGAGCGGGGTTCCCCGGCGGCTCTGGCACCAGAACCTCTCCTTCCTGCGCGACCGCCGCCTGCACCGGATGCTGGAGCTGGCCGGGCATGAACTGCGCTTCGGGCTGCCCGGCCCGGGTGATGGCGTGCTGGTCTGGGGCGCCAGCCCGACCGCCCGGCGCGGCGAGGTGGTGGCCGCCCGGCGCGGGGTTCCGCTGGTCCGGGTCGAGGATGCCTTCCTGCGCTCGGTCCTGCCGGGGCGGGCGGGCGGTGCGGCGCCTCTCGGGCTGCTGATCGACCCGGTGGGCGTGCATTTCGACGGCAGCCGACCATCGCGGATCGAGCAGATTCTGGGCAATGGCGGCTTGTATAATTCAAACATTATACAAAAAGCAAATCGCCTAAGCCATTGGCTTACCGAAAGCAGCTTGTCCAAATACAATAATTACGACCCGAACCTGCCTTGCCCCGATCCCGGCTATGTCCTGGTGATCGACCAGACGCGCGGCGACGCCTCGATCGCCGGTTCCGGGGCGTCGGCAGCGACCTTCCGCGCGATGCTGGACCGGGCGAAGGCCGATCACCCCGACGCGCGCATCGTGCTTCGCAGCCATCCCGAGACCACGCTCGGCCTGCGGGCGGGCCATTTCGGCGCCGCCGATGCAGGGGGCCGCGTGTCGCTCATGACCGCGCCGGTCTCGCCGCACCGGCTGCTGGCGGGGGCATCGGCAGTCTACACCGTCTCTTCGCAACTGGGGTTCGAGGCGATCCTGCACGGGCACCGCCCGCATGTCTTCGGCCAGCCCTTCTATGCCGGCTGGGGGCTCACCCATGACGACCACCCCCTGCCCCGCCGCACCCGCCGCCTGACGCGGGAAGAGCTGTTCGCCGGGGCCATGCTGCTGGCACCGCTCTGGTACGACCCCTGCCGCGACCAGCTCTGCGGGCTGGAGGAGGTGATCTGCCAGCTGGAGGCCGAAGTCCGAGCCTGGCGCGAGGATCGGCGCGGCCATGTCGCAGCAGGGATGCGGCTCTGGAAGCGGGGGCGCCTGCAGGCCGTGTTCGGCGGCACGAAGGCCTTGCGCTTCCGCGACGACCCGGCGGCAGCGGACCGGCTGGCGGTGCGCACCGGGCGCGGCCTCCTCCTCTGGGCGGGAAAGGAACCCGCGGGTTTCATTCCGAAGACCCCCTGCCTGCGGGTCGAGGACGGCTTCCTGCGCTCGCGCGGTCTCGGCGCCGAGCTGGTGCCGCCGCTGTCGCTGGTGACGGACGACCTGGGCATCTACTACGACCCCACCCGCCCCTCGCGGCTGGAGAGCCTGATCGCGACGCCCCTGACCGACAGCCAGCGCCGCCGCGCGGAAGCCGTCATCGCCCGGCTGAAGGCCGAGGGCCTGTCGAAATACAACCTCGGCGGCGCGGTGCCCGACCTGCCGCCGGGGCACCGCATTCTGGTGCCGGGACAGGTGGAGGACGACGCCTCGATCCGCCTCGGCGCGGGGGAATTGCGGACGAACCTTGCGCTGCTGCAGGCCGCGCGGGCCGCAAACCCCGGCGCGGTGATCCTTTACAAGCCGCATCCGGATGTCGAGGCGGGCCTGCGCCCCGGCGCGGTGGACGCTACGGGACTTGCCAACATGGTCCTTTCAGGCGTCGACCCGGCGGCGCTTCTGGCGGAGGTGCAGGAGGTCTGGACGATGACCTCGCTCCTCGGCTTCGAGGCGCTGGTCCGTGGCCTGCCCGTCACCTGCCTCGGCGCGCCCTTCTATGCGGGCTGGGGGCTGACCCGCGACCTCGGCGCTCCGCCCGCCCGCCGCACTGCCCGCCTCGACCTTGCGCAGCTGGTCCACGCGGCCCTGATCGCCTATCCGCGCTACTGGGACCCGGTCAGCCGCCGCCCCTGCCCGGTCGAGGTCGCGCTCGACCGGCTGGCCAGCGGCGAGATCCCGCATCCCGGCCGCTTCAACCGCGCTCTTTCGAAACTGCAAGGCCGGTTCGCAAGCCTCGCGCATCTCTGGCGGTGATGCTCCTCGTGCGACTTGGTCGTCTCGTCGCAAGGGTGCCGCCAGCGAGCAGGAACGACGTTACCGACGGGCGGTCAGCCGCCAGAACCGCCACATCAGGCTGGCGGCAGCGCAGACCAGCCCGACCACCAGCCCCAGCCACAGCCCCACCCCGCCGAAACCCAGCGGAAAGGCCAGCAGATAGCTGCAGGGAATGCCGATCAGCCAGTAGCTCACTGCCGCCAGCCCCATCGGCACCTTGGTGTCCTTCACCCCGCGCAGAAGGCCCAGCGCCATGACCTGCATCCCGTCGGCCAGCTGGAACAGCGCCGCCAGACCCAAGAGCACCACGCCATAGTCGAGGATCGCCGCGCTTTCCGGCTTCGACATGTCGAGGAACAGCGCCACGATGGGCCGCCCGAAGGACAGGAACAGCGTGACCGAGAACAGCGCCACCCCGAAGGAGATCGCCACCGAAACCTTCGCCGCCTGCCGCAGCGCCGCCCGGTCCCCCGCCCCATCGAAGCGCGCGATGCGGATGGTGGCGCTGCTCGACAGGCCCACATGCAGCATGAAGGTCAGCGCTGCGACCTCCAGCGCGATCCCGTGCGCGGCCAGCTGCACCGTCCCGATCCAGCCCATCATCAAGGCCGAGGCCTGGAACAGCCCGCCCTCGGCCAGCCCGGTAAGGCCGATCGGCACCCCCAGCCGCCAGACCTGCCCCATCGCATGCCAGTCCGGGCGCCAGAAGCGCTGGAACAGGTGGAACCGCCGCAGGTCGGGCAAGAGGCCCGCATAAGCCCCCAGGATCGCCAGCGAGAACACCTGAACCGTCAGCGTCGCCACGGCCGAGCCCCGCGCGCCCATCTCGGGGAAGCCCCAGTTGCCGAAGATCAGCGCCCAGTTGATCGCAACGTTCACCGCCACCGCCGCCAGCGTCACCCACAAGACCACCTGCGTCCGGTGCAGCGCGGCGAGGTAGCTTTGCAGCACGGTCACGCACAAGGCGGGCACCAGCCCGAATCCCGCAATCCGCAGATACTCCTGCGCAATCGCCGCAACCTCGGGCTTCTGGCCCAGCGCCAGCAGGATCGCGCCTGACCACCAGAAGACCGGCAGCACCACGATCCCGTAACCGATGGAAAGCCACAGCCCCATCCGCGTGTCGCGCCGGACCTGGACCTCGTCGCCCTGCCCCATCGCCGTGGCAACCATCGGCATCACCGCCTTGGCGAAGCCCGAGCCGAGGACGAAGATGATGAAGAACGAAGATGCCCCCAGCACCACCGCCGCCAGCGGCACCACGCCATACCAGCCGACCATGACCGTATCGACCACATGCAGCGCCATCTGCGCCAGATGCGAGCCGATCAGCGGCAGGCCCAGCACAAGGGTTTCCCTCGCGTGGGTGGAATTCGACATTTGTATAGTCATGCCGAAGGCTTACGCCGGGCCGAAGCGCCGCACAAGCCATCGCTTCCGCCGCAGCGCAGCGCGCCTCAGCCCCGCTGCATCGCCGGATGCGTCGCCGCGTCGTAGATGTCGGGACCGATGCCCAAGCCCTGTGTCGCCCGGCCCACGATCAGCGGGTCGGGGACACCCACCACCGCGGGGTCCTTGTTCGGATAATCCAGCGTCGACAGGAAATGCCGCATGCAGTTCAGCCGCGCCCGTTTCTTGTCGTTCGACTTGACGATGACCCAGGGCGCATCGGCGGTGTCAGTGTAGAAGAACATCGCCTCCTTCGCCTCGGTATAGTCGTCCCAGCGGTCCAGCGACGCCTTGTCGATGGGCGACAGTTTCCACATCTTCAGGGGGTCGGTCTCGCGCGCGAGGAACCGCGCGCGCTGTTCCTCGCGGGTCACGCTGAACCAGTATTTGTAAAGCCTGATACCCGACCGGACCAGCATCCGCTCGAACTCCGGCGCCTGGCGCATGAATTCCAGATATTCGGACGGCGTGCAGAAGCCCATCACCCGCTCCACCCCCGCGCGGTTGTACCAGCTGCGGTCGTAGAACACCATTTCGCCCGCCGTGGGCAGATGCGCGATGTAGCGCTGGAAGAACCACTGGCCCTTCTCCACATCCGAAGGTTTGGTCAGCGCGCAGACGCGGGCATAGCGCGGGTTCAGATGCTCCATGAACCGCTTGATCGTGCCGCCCTTTCCGGCGGCATCGCGCCCTTCCATCAGGATCACGAACTTCTGCCCGGTCTCCTGCGCCCAGATCTGCACCTTCAGAAGCTCGGCCTGCAGCTTGGCCTTCTCGGCCTCATAGGCCACGCGGCCCATCAGCCGGGCATAGGGATAGCGGCCCGACTCGAAGGCCTGATGCAGCGGGCTGGGGGCCACCGGAAAGGTCTTCGGGCCGGGCGTGACGGCAACCGCTTCGGGAGCGGGCGGCTGGCTGGCGGGGGTCTGCATCGTCGCGCTGTCTTCCATACGGGGCACCTCCTTGCACATGAACTGTCACCCATGCACAGGCTGCGGCATTTTGCCTTGATCCCGATCAAGACTCCCGCCCTTTCCCCCCCCCTTTTGCTTCCCGGCCACAGGGCATAGGCTGGCTCCAGCTTCGATGGAGTCCGAGACATGCCCACCCTCTATGGCGTTTTCCGCAGCCGCGCCTCGCGCCCGATCTGGCTGCTTTACGAGCTGGACGAGACCTTCGACCATGTCCCGGTGATCCAGGCCTACCGGCTGCCGCAAGCCAGCGCCCCGGATGCGCCGCTGAACACCACCTCGGCCAGCTTCCTGCAGGTCAACCCGCAGGGCCAGGTCCCCGCCTATGTCGAGGGCGACCTGGTGCTGACCGAGTCGCTGTCCATCACCAACCACATCGCCCGCACCCGGGGCGGCGCGCTTGGGGCGAAGACGCCGGCGGAACAGGCGCTGATCGACCAGTGGACGCTTCTGGCGGTGACGGCGGTGGAAACCCCGGCGCTGGAAATCCTGAACGTGCAGGGGGCCGGAGGCGACAAGACGCCCGAAGGCCAGGGTGCCATCGCGATCAATGCCGAGAAACTGCGCCGCCCGCTGAAGCGGCTTCAGGCGCATCTCGCCGCCCATCCCTACCTCGTCGGCGACCGCTTCACCGTGGCCGACCTGAACCTCGCCGAATGCCTGCGCTACGCCCAGGGCCACCCGACGCTCCTGGCGGAATTCCCGGCGGTCAAGGCCTGGCTGGAAACCTGCCAGTCGCGCCCGGCCTTCCAGCGGATGTGGGCGGCGCGGCTGGCCGAACCGGCGTAAAACGGCACAGTCTCTGTGCAACCCGCCCGGCTGCTTCGCTCTGGTGCAGCGGGCCGGGCGCACCTACCTTCCCCGCAACGCAAGCTTTTCGGGAAAGGTCCCGCCATGAAGAAGATCGGTTTTCTCTCCTTCGGCCATTGGTCCGACGAGCGCGGCTCTGCCGTCCGCTCCGCCGCCGATGTGCTGACCCAATCCATCGAACTGGCCGAGGCGGCCGAGGAGCTGGGGGCCGACGGCGCCTATTTCCGCGTCCACCACTTCGCCCGCCAGCTGGGCTCGCCCTTCCCCCTCCTCGCTGCCGTCGGCGCGCGGACCAGGCGGATCGAGATCGGCACCGGCGTCATCGACATGCGCTACGAGAACCCGTTCTACATGGTCGAGGATGCAGGCTCCGCCGACCTCATCTCCGGCGGGCGGCTGCAACTCGGCATCTCGCGCGGCAGCCCCGAGCAGGTGATCGACGGCTGGCGCCACTTCGGCCATGTGCCGAAAGAGGGCGAGACCGACCAGGACATGGCCCGCGACCATGCGCTGACCTTCCTCCGCCTTCTGGACGGCAAGGGTTTCGCCAAGCCCAACCCCCGCCCGATGTTCCCCAACCCGCCGGGCCTCCTCCGGCTGGAGCCGCATTCTCCCGGCCTGCGCGACCGCATCTGGTGGGGCGCCGCCTCGGACGCGACGGCGGAATGGGCCGGAACGGTCGGGATGCACCTGCAAAGCTCGACCCTGAAATGGGACGAGTCTGGCGAGCCGCTGCACATCCAGCAGGCCACCCAGATCCGCAAGTTCCGCGAGGCCTGGAAGGCCGCCGGGCACAAGGGCACGCCCCGCGCCTCGGTCAGCCGCTCGATCTTCGCCATCACCAGCGACCTTGACCGGATGTATTTCGGCCAGGGCCGCCCGGAACAGGACCAGATCGGCGTCATCGACGACACCCGCGCCGTCTTCGGCCGCAGCTACGCGGGCGAGCCCGACCAGCTGATCGAGGAGCTTCGCAAGGACACCGCCATCGCCGAGGCCGACACCCTGCTCCTGACCGTGCCGAACACGCTGGGCGTCGACTACAACGCCCATGTGATCGAGAACATCCTGAAACACGTCGCCCCGGCCTTGGGCTGGCGGTGAGCAAGGCCGCGGTTTCCGCAAAAATCTTGGAAGATTTTTGACAAATTTCTTCCAAGAAATTTGCGGGCACCTCCCGGTCATCCCCACATCTTGCGCCCCTCCCCCCGGAAATGGTCTAATGCCTGCGTATTTCCAGCAGGTGATCCTCCATGCCCAACGACCTCCTCTCCGGCGCCTCCACCTATGACGCCTCCTCGATCGAGGTCCTCGAAGGGCTGGAGCCGGTCCGCAAGCGCCCCGGCATGTATATCGGCGGCACCGACGAACGCGCGTTGCACCACATGGTCGCGGAAATCCTCGACAATGCGATGGACGAGGCCGTCGCGGGCCACGCCAACCGGATCGAGGTGGAACTGCACGCCGACAACTCCGTCACCGTCCGCGACAACGGCCGCGGCATCCCCGTCGACCCGCACCCCAAGTTTCCCGGCAAATCGGCGCTGGAGGTCATCCTCTGCACCCTCCACGCCGGGGGCAAGTTCTCCAACAAGG
>NZ_DAIQAT010000086.1:0-14389 GCF_036781545.1 Tabrizicola sp. | reverse complement strand
TGTCCCAGAAGCGCAGCACCGGATAGACCGCATCGCCGACCTGCACCCGCAGCCGGGACTTGCGCTTCAGGTCACGTTTGCGCGCGGCCTCAAGCCCCTCGCGCACCTCTTTCGGCAGAAACTCAAGCATGGCAGCCTCGACCTCTCCCCGATTCAAATTCTGGAGCGGACCCGCAGAAAATCAAGCTGTCACAAGGGTATTGCCGGAATGTGAAGCGCGTATGTCATCAAAGACACAGGCTTCGGCAACCATCGGTTGATCGGCCCCGCCGCACGGCCTTACCTGGCGGGAAATCGGCGCAAGCGCCCACGACCGCTTGCGAATCACCCGGCCGCCGCCGATAGCCGGATCATGATCCTGATCGTTGCCCTTCTCCTCGACGCCGCCTTTGGCGAGCCGCGCTGGCTCTGGGACCGGCTACCCCATCCCGCCGTGCTGATGGGCCGTCTGGTCGGCTGGTGCGATGCCCGCTTCAACCGCGATGGAGAGTTGAAGCTGAAGGGCACCCTCGTTGCCGCAGGTCTCCTGCTCACCGGCCTCGTCCTTGGCTGGGTGATCCACCTGATCCCGGACCATGGCATCCTTGAAGTGCTGACCGTCGCGATCCTGGTTGCGCAGAAAAGCCTGGTCGATCATGTCCGCGCCGTCGCCACCGCGCTCCGCCGCTCTATCCCCGAGGGGCGACAGGCCGTCGCAATGATCGTCGGCCGCGACACCACCGGGATGACCGGCCCCGACATCGCCCGCGCCGCCATCGAAAGCGCGGCGGAGAACCTGTCGGACGGCGTGGTCGCGCCGGTCTTCTGGTATCTCGTCCTGGGCCTGCCCGGCATCCTGGCCTACAAACTGGTCAACACCGCCGACAGCATGATCGGCCACCTGACCCCGAAGTATCGCGACTTCGGCTGGGCCTCAGCCCGTCTCGACGACCTGCTGAACCTGATCCCGGCCCGGTTGACCGCGCTCTTGATTGCGTTGACCCATGGCTGGGTCGACCCTGCCCCCATCCTCCGCGACGCGCCGAAGCACCGCAGCCCCAACGCGGGCTGGCCCGAAAGCGCGCTGGCCCCGGTGCTGAACGTCGCCCTCTCCGGCCCGCGCAGCTACAACGGCGTCCGCAAGGACTATCCGTGGGTCTGGCCCGAAGGCCGCCGCGACGCCGGCGCAGAGGACATCGACGCCGCCGCCGATGCGCTGTGGCGGGTCTGGGCCGCTCTCCTTGCGGTTGCCGTTCTGGTGGCGCTTCTCTAGGGTCTGGCAAACCGCCGGAGACCCCATGCGCGCCGCCCTTCTCGCCCTAGCTCTCGCCGCTCCCGCCGCAGCCGCGCCCTGTGGCGGAGACTTCGGCGAATTCCTTTCGGCGATGCAGGCCGAGGCTGTCGCCGCAGGCGTTCCCCCTGAGACCGCCGCCGCCTTCTTCAAGGGCGCGCGGCAGGACCCGAAGGTTCTGAAGGCCGACCGCGCGCAGGGCGTGTTCCGCAAGACCTTCCTCGACTTCTCGCAATCGCTGATCTCGAAGCAGCGCCTGGCCACCGCCCGCGCGAAGTCCGACGCACTGAACGACATCTTCACCCGCGCCGAAACCGAGTATGGCGTTTCGCGCGGCATCCTTCTCGCCTTCTGGGCCTTCGAGACCGATTTCGGTCAGGTCCAGGGCAACTTCAACACGCGCAACGCCCTTCTCACCCTCGCCCATGACTGCCGCCGGCCTGAGATCTTCCAGCCCCAGGTCCTCGCCGCCGCCCGGCTTTACGCGATGGATGACTTCGCGCTCGACACCACCGGCGCCTGGGCGGGCGAGATCGGCATGGTGCAGATGCTGCCGAAGGACATCCTGGAGCGCGGGGTCGATGGCGATGGCGACGGGCTGATCCTGCTCAAGACCTCGGAAGCCGACGCCATCCTCTCAGGCGCGCGGATGCTCCAACACCATGGCTGGCGGGCGGGCGAGCCCTGGCTGGCGGAAGTCACCCTGCCCGAGGGTTTCGACTGGGCGCTGACCGGCCTCGATACCGAAAAGCCCAGCGAAGACTGGGCCGCGCTTGCCGTCACCCCCCGCAACGGGCCGCTCGCCCCGGGCCTTGTCGGCTCCATCCTCCTGCCGCAGGGGCGCAAGGGACCGGCCTTCCTCGTCTACCCGAACTACCGCGTGCTCTTCGAATGGAACAAGAGCTTCGTCTACGTCACCACCGCCGCCTATTTCGCCACAAGGATCGAGGGCGCAAAGCCCTATGCGGCGGGCAACCCCGACCCGGCGCTCAACCCAGAGCAGATGACCGCCTTGCAGGAAAAGCTTGCCGCCCTCGGCCATGACGTCGGCAAGATCGACGGCATCCTCGGCGCGGGAACGCGCGCGGCGGTGCAGAAGGAACAGACCCGCCTCGGGCTGCCCGCTGACGGCTGGCCGACCCCCGCGCTTCTGGACGCGCTCTGATGGCGACGTGGAGCCTTGTCGCCACCGTCAAGGCCCCCGAGGAAAAGCTTCTCGCCTTCGCTGCCTACCACCTGACGCTCGGGGCCGATCACCTCTGGCTCTTCCTCGACGATCCCGATCAGCCGATCCCCCAGCCCCTGGCCCATCACCCCCGCGTCACCGTCACGCCTTGCGATGACGCCCATTGGGCCAGCGTCGGCAAGAAGCGCCCGCCCGCCCACCAGAACCGCCAGGCCCAGAACGCCCGGTTCACCTACCGCGAGAAGGTCTCGAGCGACTGGATCGTCCATATCGACGTGGACGAGTTCCTCCTGGCCCCGCGCCCCGTCGCCGCGATCCTCGACGCCACGCCGCCCGAAACCATCGTCATGAAGCTGGAACCCTTCGAGGCGATGCACGATCCTCTCCTGCCCGACGACATCTATACCGCGCGTGAGTTCCGCGGCGCGTTGCGCCACGAATACTGGCCGCGCCGCCGCGCGGCCCTTGGCCCCTACCGCAAGGTGATCCGCGACGGGATGCTGTCACACAGCGTGGGAAAGGTGATCTACCGGACGCGCGTCCCCGGCCTTCTGCCGCGCCTTCACACGGTCATGATCGACAAGGAATTCGTCAAGACACCCGACTGGCACCCCGAGATGCAGCTCCTGCACTTCCACGCGCAGGACAAGGCCGCCTGGCTGGCCGCGGTGCCCTTCAGGATGACCAAGGGCGCCTACCAGTTCCGTCCCGAGCTGCAGGCCTTCCTTGCTGAAGCGAGCCCGGAAGAGATCGACAAGTTCTACCGCCGCACCCAGATCCTGCCGCTCGCGCTGCGGGACCAGTTGGTGAGCGACGGCCGGGTGATCCTTGCCGACCTCCACCTGCGGCAGAAGGTCCAAGCGCTGCGCGACGGAACGCTCTGACGAGGGTCAGTTCACATTCACCAGCATCAGCGCGGCCCGACGGAAGATCGCCATGATCTCTCCCCGTTCCTTCTCGGCCACGTTGGTTTCCACCATCGCCCGGTCCATGACCGCCAGCCAATCCTCGGCATCCTGCTTGCGAATCTCCACATGCGCGTGGATTTCCCGCAGGTTCATGTGGCCGTGCAACTCGTGGTAATAACGCCGCCCGCCGAAGAAGCCGCAGAGGAAGTTGAACTGCTCGGGCCGCACATGGGCCAGCCCGTGGCCCTTCTGGTGCATCTCCATGATGGTCTTGCCCTGCGGCAGGGTCTCGATCAGGTCGTAGAAGTGGTTCACCAGCAGCTGGACCTGCGGTTCCCCCCCGATCCGGTCGATCATCGGCTGCATGGCATACCCTCTCAGCTTTGCGGACGGGACTTCTTCGGGTCGTAGTGCGACAGCGGCACGATCACCGCCGGCAGGCGTTTCTGCTGGCCATCCAGCTTGCCGACCTCCAGCGCGGTTCCGACCTCGGAATGCGCCAGATCCACCCGCGCCAAAGCGATGTTCTTGCCCAGGATCGGCGAGCGGATCGAGGAGGTCACTTCCCCGACCTGCGCCCGCCCGACATGCAGGCAGTCGCCGTGGCCCACATCGACATTCGAATCGATGTCGAGGCCAACGAACTTGCGGCTGGGGTGTTCCTTCCGCCGGATCAGCGCCTCGCGGCCGATGAAATCGTCAGTCTTCGATTTCAAGGGCACCGTGAAGCCGATCCCCGCTTCGAACGGGTCGGTCTGGTCGCTGAAATCGTAGCCCGCGAAGATCAGCCCGGCCTCGATCCGCACCATGTCCAGCGCCTGCAACCCCATGGGCTTCAGCCCCAGATCGCCGCCATTTTCCCAGACCGCGTCATAGACCGCCGAGCCGTCCTTCGGGTGGCAGAAGATCTCGAAGCCCAGCTCGCCGGTATAGCCCGTACGCGACACCACCACCGGCGCCCCGTTCGGGCCGCCCAGACGGCCCACGGTCAGGCGGAACCAGCCCAGCTCTTCGATCGTCGGCTGATGCGGCGCGGTCCAGATCATCCGCTTCATGATCTCGCGGCTGTTCGGACCCTGGACCGCTAGGTTGTGCAACTGGTCGGTCGAGGACCGCACCATCACCTTCAGCCCCAGCTTCTCGGCCTGCTCGCGCAGCCAGAGGCCGGAATAATCGTCCCCGCCGATCCAGCGGAACTGGTCGCGGCCCAGCCGGAACACCGTGCCGTCGTCGATCATCCCGCCATGCTCATAGCACATCGCGGTATAGACCACCTGGCCCTGGCTCAGCTTCTTCATGTCGCGGGTGACGCACCATTGCATCAGCGCCTCGGCATCCGGGCCCGTCACCTCGAACTTGCGCAGGGGTGACAGATCCAGCACCACCGCCTTCTCGCGGCAGGCCCAGTATTCCTCCAGCGCGCCGTTCTGCGAATAGACCTGCGGCAGCCAGTAGCCCTTGTATTCCACCACATTGCGCGTCCGCGCCGAGATGCGGTCATGAAACGCGGTTTCCTTGGTCATCTTCGGCTCCGATTGCGGCGTGGTGCGGTGGGCGATGGCGCGGCTGAATGTCTCGGCCCCGGAATAGGTGCGGACGTGGATGTCGCTCAGATGCCAGCCGTTGGCGGGCGAGGTGTCGTCCGGGCAGGCCGAGTTCACGCAGACGATATCGGTCAGCGCGCGGAACAGCACATAGTCGCCCGGGCGGCTCCACGGTTCATCGCTGATCAGGACGCCATGTGAATCGATGTTCGTATTGAAGAACAGGTTCACCGCCATCCAGCCCGGCCTCGCGTCCACCCCGTATCCGGCCAGCGCCTTGTTGAAATTGTCCGAGCAGTTGACATGGCCGGGATAGCCGATGTCGTCGTAATACTTCGCCGCGCAGGCCATGGCGAAGGCGTCGTGCCGCCCTACGGTATCCTGCACAACCTCGACCAGCGGCACCCAGTCCTGGTCAAAATACTTGGAATGCAGGCCGGGCATGGAATAGGCATGGCCCATCAGCGTGCGCGATGTCGTCACGTCCAGCGCGTGCTGCAGGCCCTTCTCAAGCTTGCGCGCATCGAAGCACTGGAAGTCGGTGCATTGCCGGCCATCGACGTCGAGAATCTGGATATAGTCGCCGGCCTTGACGAAATAGCTTTCCGCCGTCGCCGATTTCACCCGGAGGTCCAGGATCGGGTCGGCCAGCGGATCGGGCAGGTCATACTGCCCCATCATCCGGGGCTTTGCGCGGCTGACGAGAACCGTGACCGGCGTCGCCGTATCCTGTGCCTCAGGCGCCATCGGCAGGCCGGGGGCCGCGATGACCAGCCAGCCCTCGTCCAGCGCGGTCAGTTCGGCTTGCGTCCCCGCAGGCGTCTCCCCTCCGAAGAGGCGAATCGCTCCGGCCTTCGCAAGATCGATATGGCGGCTCTCCAGACCCTTGCGCAGGCGCCGCAGGCTTGCATCGCCCTGCGCCAGCATCGCCTTCAGCCCCTCGGCGCCCGAGTTCGAGGCCTGCCCCAGAAGCATCGCGTCGATCCGGCCATCCTTCGCCGCCGCGACCAGTTCTACCGGCTGCCCGCCTTCATCGTTGATGACCACGACCCGGTCGCCCACCATGATCTGCAACAGCACCGCGCCACCGCCGGGGACCGCAAGCCGCTCCTGCCCGTGATGGCGGGAAAAGCCCTGCGGCGTCAGTATCCGGCTCGGCCGCGGCGGGCCCGGAACTACATTGGGATAGATCGAATCGAGCATCGCGCACCCCATCATCGGACCCAAGGCCGTTCGGCCCGGAAAGTTTAACAAGGATAAAACTTGTTCATCCAGAAGAATAGCGTCAGGGTGAGCCTGACACAAGCATTAGGACGAGAAAAGGCGCTGAAATGCTGGCACTCGGCTTCGGCCTGACCGCCGCCCTGATCTGGGCGGCGCATGATCTTCTGGCGCGGAAAGTCAGCCAGGGTGCGGCTATCCTGCCGATCATCGCGACGGTGTTCATGACCGGCAGCCTGGTACTCGCCCCCGCCGTGCTGATCTGGGGCGATTGGGGGGCAATGACCGGGACCGCCCTCGTGATCTCGGTCGGCTATGGCCTCGCCTATGCGGTGGCGGGCGGGGCGCTTTACAAGGCGTTCAGCCTTGCCCCTGTCCGCCTGGTCTCGCCGGTGATCGGGGCCTTTCCGATGCTGTCCCTGATCGTCGCCCATGCCCAGGGCCAGCCCGTCACCCGGACCGACTGGCTTGCCGTCGCCGCCATCGTCCTGGGGATCGCCATCGTCGCCACGGCCGCCCGCGACGATGCGCCCGAGGGCTATGCCGCGCCCCCCGCCGTCGCCCTCGGCTGGGCCGCATTCAGCGCCTTGGGCTTCGCCACCGCCTTCGCCCTGGGACAAGAGGCTACGCGGCAGGGAGGCGAGCTTCCGGTGCTGCTCATCGGCCGCCTCGTTGCGCTGGCCTCGATTCTTCTGTTGGCCCTTGCTCTCCGCGCGCCTGTCCGTCCCTCGCCCGGCCAGACCTGGCTCCTCGCTCTGATGGGGGCCTTCGATGCCGTCGCCCTCGGCCTTGTGACCGCCGCCGGTGCCCTGCCCCGCGCGGAATACGCCTCTGTCACATCCTCGCTGTTCGGAGTGCTGACCGTGCTCCTCGCCGCATGGTTCCTGAAGGAAGGCGTCCGCGCGGTGCAATGGCTGGGGATCGGCGCCGTCTTCACCGGGATTGCCGTGCTGGGGCTGCAAGGCGGGTAAGTGAACCCTTGCCCGGCCTCGCTCCTTACTCCGCCGCTTCCACCCGCACCGGGGCGCGGCGCATCGTCTGGGTCAGGCGGCGTTCGTCGCGGGGGGAGACGCCGAAGAACTCGGTATAGTGCCGGATCATCGGGCTCGAGGTCATGTAGCCGACCGAGGCGGCGATCTCGCGCAAGCTGTCGTTGGAATAGAGCACCCGCTGGCGGGCCTTCATCAGCCGCAAATGGTGGTAGTAGCGCAAGGGGCTCTGCCCCGTCTCGCGCTTGAACATCCGCTCGAAGTGTCGGCCCGACAGGCCCACGGCGGCAGCGACATCGGGGATGCGCAGCGGGTCCTCGACATGGGTCTCAAAGAGATGGATCGCCTCGCGGATCGCCACCGGCAGGCTGTCCGTGGTGCCGCCCGCGCGAGCGACGGGGACCTTCTGGCTGGCGTCGGCATCACGGACGAAGGGGTGCTGGAACCAGCAGGCGACCTCGGTCATGCAATCGCGGCCCAGGCGCTCTTCGATCAGGCGCAGCATGGCGTCGAAGACCGCCCCCGCGCCGGAAGCGGTGATCCGGCGCCCTTCGCGCAGGATCGTCACCTCACGCGCTTCGACCGCCGGGAAATCGGCCTTGAAGGCCGCCTCGTAGCACCAGTGGACCGAGCAGGGACGCCCCTCCAGCAGCCCCGCGCGGGCCAGCGGGAAGATACCACCGGAAAAGGCGCCGAGCGTGACCCCGGTCCGGTCCAGCCAGCGCAGTTTCGCCGGGCTGCGGCGCGGATCGGCATATTCGGCGGTGGGAGGCGAGAGAAGGTAGAGGTGGTCCACCGTCTCCAAGTTGGTGAGCGTCACGTCAGGCTCGAAGCCGATATCGGCGCTGGAGCGGACCGGGCTCGACGCCTCGGCGACCAGCGACCAGACGAACTCCCGCCGCCCGGTGATCTCGTTCGCGGCACGCAGGGGCTCGATGGCCGAGGTGAGGCAGGCCATCGGGAAGCCGGGGAACATCAGGAACCCCAGGCGGAGCGGCCCGCGCTCAGTCATCGGGCCACCAGCCGGGCGAGGTGGGCGCGCCGTCGTCGTACTTGGACAGCCATTCCACCATGGCGGGGCGGTTGCGGATGAAGCCCTTGTAGGTCGCCAGTTCGTCCGGCAGGTCGCGCACCACCCGGTGCAACCGGCGGGCCCATTTCGGCACCGTCACGATCTCGTCGAAGCTGGCGAGGTAGCAGCGGATGTCGAAGGCGATCGCGTTGGACCGTGGCAGACGGTAGAGCGTCTGCAACTCCACCCGCAGGTGCTGCTTCTGGCCCAGGTTCTCCGGCGTCAGGCTGGCCTTCATCGGCCCCCATTTCGGATAGGTCTCGGGCGCCGTATCCAGAAGCGGATTCACCGTCATCGTCCAGTTGAACCGCCGCACCGGCGCACCGTGCTGGAGCTTCAAGAGGAATTTCAGCGCCCGGTCGAAGACGCCCTTCTCATGCGCCAGCGGGACGGGCGCGTGCCATTCGTGGAAGTTCATGCCCACGTCGAAATCCACCGACCAGTCGGCCTGGGAGGTCGCGATCCCCGCATCCATCCAGAGCGTGCCGTCGCGTTCGTCCTGCAGGGTCCAGTCGCCCTGAGTCTGGCGCATGATGTATTCGAAGGGCGGATAGGGCAGCGTCGATTCGTCCAGGAATGTGAACGACTGTTCAATTCCCAGTGGGCGGTTCACCCAATGCCAGCGGTTGCCGTCCTTGGTCAGCGAAAACCATTGCGGATAATCCCGCGCCTTGGACTCCATCACCAGTTCCAGCGTGTCCCAACCGGCCAGCGTCATATGCGGCAACGACTGGCAGCGCAGCGGGTCATCCGCCAGCACCTTGGAGCGGTCGATCATCTCGGCGACGTAATGTTCGTCCACGTCCAGGATATGCTCGAAGACCGAGCCGGGGCGACCCGGCACATGCGGTTCCATGTTGACCGAATACATGTAGTCGTCGCGGTCGAAGGGGAACGGGAACCGGCGCGGGTTCGAGTTGCGATAGGTAAAGTCCCCGCGGAACGTCTCGTCCCGGAAGAAATCGTTGAAGGCACCCGTCTTGAAGTCAAGGCTCATGCGATTCTCCTATCGGTCGATGACAAGGGTCTTGCCCTCGAAGCGGCTGACGCAGGGCATGATCTTCGTGTTGGAAGCCTGCTCCTCGGGCGTCAGCCAATGGTCGCGGTGCAGGATGGTGCCGTCGCATTTGTGAACGGCCGTTTCGCATTGCCCGCAAGCCCCGCCACGGCAGAGGTAGGGCGCATCCACCCCGGCGGCTTCCATCGCCTCCAACAGGCTTTGGGTCGGGCCGACGGTGATGGTCTTGCCGCTGACTGTCAGCTCTACCGTGAAGGGCAGGCCGGTGCCGGGGGCGATGAATTCCTCGGAATGCAGCGCCTGTTTCGGCCAGCCCATGCTTTCCGCCGTGGACAACACCCAGCCGATCATCCCTTTCGGCCCGCAGACATAGAGATGCGTGCCGATGGGCTGGTTTTCCAGGACCTTCTTCAGGTCGATCATCTGCTTCTGGTCGTCGAAATAGCAGTGCACCCGGTCGGGATGCGCCCCGGTCAGCCGGTCCATATAGGCGCCAAGCGGCTTCGACCGCGCGGAATAGTGCAGCTCGAACCGGCCGCCGAAATGCGACAGCTGCGCGATCTGCGCGAGGAACGGGGTGATCCCGATCCCGCCCGCGATCATCAGATGCTTCTTCGCGCGGTTGTCCAGCGCGAACAGGTTGACCGGATAGGAGAGCGTCATCTCCATCCCCGGCGTCACATGCCGGTGCATGAACAGCGACCCGCCGCGCCCGACATCATCCCGCCGGACCGAGATTTCGTAACCCGTCCGGTCCTCGGGATCGGACATCAGCGAATACGGGTTCAGTCGGCGCGTGCCATGGTCATCCATCTCGACCACGGTATGCGCGCCGCCCGAGAAGGCCGGCAGGTCGGACCCGTCGCGGCTGACGAAGCGAAAGCGCTTGATCAGCTCGTTGACCTCGACGACCTCGGCCACGCGGACCTGGAGTTTCGCGACCCCGCTCATTTGAACCTCACCACACTTTCCGGCACCAGACCGGGGTCTTCCGCGTCGATATTCACCCCCTGAAAGGCCGCGAGCCGCCGGGAATAATGGTCGCGGACGAAAAGGTTCAGCCCGCAATGGCTGCATTTGAACGGATCGGTCGCCACGTTTTCGGTGATGCCCTTGCAATGCACGCATTGCACCCGCCGCACCGTCGAGCCGCGCTGCTCCTTCTGCACCGAGGCATGCGGAAAGCCGGTGTTCATGATGTCGCGCTCGGCCTGGCCGATCAGCCCTTCGGAGCCCGCAAGATAGAACTGCGTTCCCATATGTGCCGCCGACAGCACCCGCGCCAGCCGCGGCAACAGCGCGGGAATGGAGGGAGCTCGGAAATACTGCGCCACGCCCAGGCCTTCCAGCGCCGCCGACTGGTCGCGGCCGTCGGGGCCGGGGCAATACATCACATGCGCCGCCGCCAGCATTTCCGAACGATCGGTCGCCTTCGCCAGCAGGTCCACCACCGCACCCGCCCCTTCACCGTCGGCGACGATCAGGTGCAGGCTAGCGGGGTGCGGCTCAAGGGCCGCATAGACCGGACGGCTTCGGATCGAAGGGGCGTCCACGGGGGTCAGCAAGGTCTTCACGGCTTGGGATTCCCTGGCAGAAGGGGCCCGCCCGGAGGGCAGGCCCCGAAGGTTGGTCACTTGGCGGTGCGGCGCTTCTTGTCCACATCGTAGAACGGCAGCGGGGCCGACTTGGCCTTGATCGGGCCATGCGTGCCGCAGCGCACCTCAAGCTCGGTGCCGTTGTTGGCATCGGCAACCGGCAGCCGCGCGATGGCGACGGTCCAGTCGTTCAGCGGCGAATACATCGCCTGCGTCACGACGCCGACCTGCTTGCCATCCTTGAACACCGGCGCGCCGTTGCCCGGCACGCTCTTGCCTTGCAGCTTCAGGCCCGAGATCTTGAAACGCTCCTTGCCCTTCAAGCGGTAGTGTTCCTCGGCGCCGCGGAAGCCCTGCTTGCCGGGTGAAACCGTGAAGTCGAGCCCGAGTTCCCACAGCGTATCGCCGGGGCCTTCGTTCTCGAACGGATACATTTCCGAGTTGTCGAAGGGGAAGAACAGCAGGTACGATTCGGTCCGCAGCATGTCCAGCGTGGTGAAGCGGCAGGGGATGATCCCCATGCTGGCGCCTTCCTCGAGGATGCGGTCCCAGATTTCCACTGCATCCTGGCCGCGGCAGAAGATCTCATAGCCACGCTCGCCGGTATAGCCGGTGCGCGACAGCGTGATCGGCTTGCCGAAGAGGCTGGTCGGCATATGGCTGAAATAGCCCAGCTGGCGGACATTGGGGATGTGTTTTTCCAGATAGTCCACCGCCAGCGGCCCTTGCAGCGACAGGTCGTGCAGGTTGTCGTCGAAGCGGACCGAGACATCGCGGCCGCTGGCGGCCATGGTCAGCTGCTCATGCCCCTGGCCCGAGCCATGCACCACGGTGAAGCTGTTCGGCCCCATGCGGTAGATCACGCAGTCATCGACGAACTTGCCCGCATCGTTCAGCATGCAGGCATAGACTGCCCGGCCCGGCATCAGCTTTTCCATGTTCCGCGTCGTCGCGCGTTCGATCACATGGCTGGCCGCATGGCCGGTGATATGCATCTTCTTCAGGCCCGAGACATCCATCAGCCCGGCCTTGGTGCGGATCGCCATGTATTCGGCATCCGGGTCGCCCTTGGAATAGGACCAGGCGGTTCCCATCCCGCTCCAGTCTTCGAGGTTGGACCCAAGCGCGCGGTGGCGGTCGATCAGCGTCGAGAAACGCCAGGAATTGGTCATCGTCAGGCTCCCTGAAGCATGGTGATTTCCGTCCAGTCTCGGGTGATTCCCGCCAGAAAGCAATAATGAAATGCAACAAAATTTCTTACCAGAAAACACATTCGCAAGAAAAAGCCGCCCCGAAAGGCGGCTTTTCCGGTTTTTCCGCGCGGTCAGGCCGGCAGGACGAAGAACCAGTTCGCCCAGAGAACAACCGCCGCCCCGGCGACCAGCGCCAGATAGGGAAGGATCCCTGCCCTGCGCTCACCCAACTCGCCATACGGCAGCCCAAGGTCGTCATAGGCTTCCTTCGGGAACTTGCCCTGGTCGACGATATAGTGGCGGTACCAGAACACCGGGAAGATGAACGAGGCGAAGATCAGCCCCGACCACAGCGCGTTCTCGTAACCCCAGACCTTTGCCCCCGCACCCAGGAACAGCGCGTTGACGAAGGCAAGGCAGGTGTTCAGCCCGATCAGCCAGGTGGGCGCCTTCCAGGGGCGGTCCATATGTGCCGAGTCGAGACGGTGGATCCAGCCCGCATTCAGGTTCAGGAAGTTGAACATGATGTAGCCGACGTTCGAAATCGCGAGGACGTAGAAGTAGCCACCCGCGTCCGAGGCAAGCGCCAGCAGAACGACGTTGAAGGCAAAGTCGGTCCACATGGCGTTGCGCGGTGCGCCGTGGCTGTTCACCTCGCCCAGGTACTTGGGCAGCCAGCCGTCACGCGACCCCTGGTAGAGCGTGCGGGAAGAGCCCGCCATTGCGGTCATGATCGCCAGGAACAGCGCGAGGATCATCAGGATCACGAAGATCTGGGTGACAACCGGGCCCCCGCCGATCATGTTGCCCATCGCCTCGCCGACGCCTGTGCCATCGACGATGCCACTCGCAAGCATGCCTTCCACCCCGTAAACCCCCTGGAACGAGAACGGGATCAGGAAGAAGAAGACGAAGGCCAGAAGGCCGGAGTAGAAGATCGCGCGGAAGGTATCGCGCTTGGGATCCTTCAATTCGCGCGTGTAGCAGACTGCGGTTTCGAAGCCGTAGGTCGACCATGCGGCGATATACATACCGCCCAGGAACAGCGTCCAGCCGCCGATGTTCCACTCGCCGTCCACGCCCGAGTAGGCGGCCGTGGGAGGCACCAGATTGGTCACGTTCATCCAGTTGATCGAGCCGGTCAGGATCGGCACCAGGCCCACCAGCAAAAGCGGAACAAGCACGACGACCGCGAGCCATTTTTGCGCGCTTGCGGTTGAGGCGATGCCCTTTTCCTGAATGAACAGGATGATCAGCATCAGAACCACGCCGATGATGAAGGTCGAGTTGAAGTGCAGGGTCCCCAACCCCGGGATGGTAATGGCGGCGGCTTCAAAGCTGCGGAACCAGGGGGTCAGCGCGTGCACGCCATCGCCCGAGGCGACGGCCTGAATCGCCTGTTCGGCGGTGGTGCCGGCGTTGTCCGCCATATATTGCACGACGCTTGCCGTTTCGGCGGTGTAGCTGCCGATGTTGGCGGCCATCCAGTCCAGCACCGGCTGACTGTCGGCCAACGGGATCGGGAAGATCGCGTTAAGGATATATCCTGCCGCAATGGCGCAGCCCAGGGACAGCACCGGCGACCACGCGAACCAGTTGCACCAGACCGACAGGGGCGCGATCAGCTTGCCATAGCGCAGCCATGCCGTCGCGCCATAGACCGAGGTACCGCCCGACTTGTTGCCGAACATCCCCGCCATCTCGGCATAGGTGAAGCTTTGCAGAAAGCCCATCACCATCGAGATCATCCAGACCATGAAGGCCAGCTTGCCCGTGGTTCCGGCAATCCCGCCGATCGAGAACAGCACCAGCGGCGGCACCCCGGCCGCAACCCAGAAGGCACCCTTCCACGTCAGCGCTCGGACCATTTGGCCCGATCCAGTTTCAGTCGTCATTCCCTCTCTCCTGTTAGGCGCCACATCGGCCCTTGGGCAGGTCTTGCTGCCTACCCTTCGTTCCGCTGTGCGGTGCTGTCTTCAATGTGCGGACATCAGTTGCGGTCTTCCCCAGTCCTCCCCTCTGTCCGGCGCAGAATCGGCTCAGGACGCGGCTTCCCCTGCGACCTGACGCCGCGCAGAAAAGCACGGGCGCAAAGTCATAGCGAGCAAAATTTGATCCCTGCGAAAGAATGTTTCCCTCTGATCGCAGTTTCGGTCACAGACGGCGCTCAAAAAGCAAGCGGCGCCGTCTCCGACGCCGCTTCCCTGATCCTGGGTCCTGCGTCAGTTGCGCAGGTAGCTTTCCATCGAATCTTCCAGCGCGTCCTTCCAGGGCGTGTGGTGGATCGGCGCCATCGTCCCGGTGATGACCGATTTGTAGGCATGGTTGCGGAAGGCCATGATGTCCTGCTTCTTGTGCTCCTTCCACTCGAAGAAGGCCTCGCAGGCACCGTC
>NZ_DAIQAT010000085.1:0-14514 GCF_036781545.1 Tabrizicola sp. | reverse complement strand
GGTCACAGCTGGATCCACGCGGTCTTGAGGTCGGTGTATTTCTCCAGCGCGTGCAATGACTTGTCCGCGCCATTGCCGGATTGCTTCACCCCCGACAAGGGCACCGTCACATCCGCGCCGCCATAGGTGTTCACATGCACGACGCCCGACCGGATGCCCCGCACCATCCGATGCGCGCGCGACAGGTTGCCGGTCCAGACCCCCGCTGCGAGGCCGAAATCGGATGCATTGGCCAGCCGCAGCGCCTCGGCCTCGTCTGTGAAGGGCGTAACCGCCAGAACGGGGCCGAAGACCTCTTCCTGATAGAGACGATGCTCGGGCCTGACGCCCGTCACGATGGTCGGGTCCATGTACCAGCCCCCCGTCTCCTCCAGCGCGCGACCCCCGCCGGTGACGATCTCGCCCCCTTCGCGCGTGGCATCGGCGACGAAGCCCAGGTTCCCCTCCAGCTGGGTCAGCGAGTTCACCGCGCCCACCTGCGTATCCAATCGCAAGGGATTCCCGACCGCCATCTTCCGCGTCGCCGTTGCCAGTTCGGCAACGAAGGCATCATGCACCGAAGCCTCGACCAGCAGCCGCGAGCCCGCGACGCAGACCTGCCCGGCATTGCGGAAGATCGCCGTGGCCGCCGCCTTCGCCGCCGCCGACAGGTCCGGCGCATCGGCGAAGACCACGTTGGGGGACTTGCCGCCCAGTTCCAGATAGCAGCGCTTCAGGTTCGACTGTGCCGAATATTGCAACAATCGCCGCCCCGTCGCGCCGGACCCGGTAAAGACCAGCACATCGACCTCGGGGGACAAGGCCAGCGCCTCGCCCGTCACCCGGCCCGGCCCGGTGACCACGTTGAACACTCCGGGAGGCACGCCCGCCTCCAGCGCCAGCGCGGCCAGGCGGAGGAGCGTCAAGGACGCGGTCTCCGCCGGTTTCAGCACCACCGAATTGCCCATGGCAAGGGCAGGGGCGATCTTCCAGGCCCCGATCATCAGCGGGAAGTTCCAGGGCACGATGGCGCCCACCACCCCCACAGGCTCGCGGTGGATCAGGCCAAGGACGTTCGGCGCGGTCGGCGCCACCTCGCCATAGACCTTGTCGATGGCCTCGGCATAGTAGCGGAAGGTTCCCGCCGCGCTGCCGGGCTCGGCCTTCAGCGCCATGGAAATCTCGGTCCCGTTGTCGCGCACGCCCAGCACGGCCAGTTCGGCGGCGTGTTTGTCGATCAGATCCGCCAGCCGGTGCAGCACCGCCTTCCGCGCCGCAGGGGCTGCCTTCGACCAGCGCCCGTCCTCGAAGGCCACGCGGGCCGAGGCACAGGCCCGTGCCACATCCGCGGGCTCGGCAGAGGCGAGGGTGGTCAGTTGCCGCCCGTCGATGGGCGACAGGACCGGGCTTTCCCCCGCGCCCTCCACCCATTCGCCGTCGATCAGCAGCTTCCCCGCCGCGACCGGGGCCGCCGCCAGCCGGTCGATCAATGCCTGGTCCATATCCCCTCCCGAGTGGTTCAAATAATGAACCGATGGTTTAAAAACAGATTGACAGCGCCCGCCCCGCTCTGTCAACTCTTTTGGCAAGCCGGGGGAGGGGCATTGGCCAGATGGGAACGGTTGGCAAGGCACTGGACCTTCTGGACCTCTTCACAAGGGGTCAGCCGCAGCTTGGCCTCAGCCAGCTTGCCCGGGTCTCGGGCCTGAACAAGGCCACCTGCCACCGGCTTCTGACCGAACTCGAATCGCGCGGGCTTCTGGAACAGACCGGCCCGGCGCGGGAATACCGGCTCGGCCCCGCCGTCCTGCGCCTGTCGGCCCTGCGCGAAGCCGCCGTCCCCACGCGCGAGGCCGCGATGCCCGTGCTCCGCCGCCTGGCCGAAGCCACCGGCGAGACCGCGCATCTGTCGCATCTCGTCGCCGGAAAGCTGCAGACCCTCGCCTTTGCCTATGCCTCGCGCACGGGCGTCAGGGTGATGATGGAGGACGCCGATGTCCTGCCCTTCCACGCCACCGCCTCGGGCGCGGCGGTCCTCGCCCACCATCCCGACCCTGACCCGCTGATCGCCGCCGCCCCCGATCCTGAAACGCTGCGCGCCCGCATCCGCGACGCCCGCGCCAAGGGCTATGCCGAAACCCTCTCGACCTTCGAGAAGGACGTCCATTCCCTTGCCGTGCCGCTCTTTGATGCCACCGACGCCTGTACCGGCGCGCTGGCCGTCGCCGCCGCCGCCCCGCGCATGACGCCCGACCTTCACGCCACCATCACCCGCGAACTGGCCCTCGCCGTGGCCGAGATCACTGAACTCCGGGGCGGTCCGCCCCCCATTGAAGGAGCCGCCCGATGAAAGACGCCAACTTCCTGAAAGCCTACAACGCCCGCTCGCTGTGGCATCCGATGACCGCGCCGGCAGACAGCCTGAAATCCCCGCCCGCAATCATCACCGGCGCGGAAGGCACCCGCATCCGCGACATCGACGGGCATGAGGTGGTCGACGGGGTGGGGGGCCTCTGGAACGTCAACCTTGGCTATTCCTGCCAGCCGGTGAAGGAGGCCATTGCCGCCCAGCTCGACGCGCTGCCCTACTATTCCATCTTCCGCGGCACCTCGAACGACAAGGTGATCGAGCTGGCCGAGGAGCTGCGCACCTTCTTCGAACCCGACGGGTTGACCCGCGCCTTCTTCACCAGTGGTGGCGGCGACAGCGTCGAAACCGCCCTCCGCCTGTCCCGCCAGTACCACAAGATCTGCGGCGAGGCCGGGCGGACCAAGTTCCTGTCGCTGAAGAAGGGCTACCACGGCACTCACATGGGCGGGGCCAGCGTCAACGGCAACGCCAACTTCCGCGCGGCCTATGAGCCGCTCTTGCCCGGCTGCTTCCACATCCCCGCGCCCTACACCTACCGCAACCCGTTCAACGAAAGCGACCCGGCGAAGCTGGCGCAACTCTGCCTGCAAGCGCTTGAAGACGAGATCGCCTTCCAGGGGCCGCAGACCATCGCCGCCTTCATCATGGAGCCGATCCTCGGCGCGGGCGGCGTCATCCCCCCGCACCCGACCTTCATGCCGGGGGTGGAGGCGATCTGCCGGAAACATGGCATCCTGCTTATCGCCGACGAGGTGATCACCGCCTTCGGCCGCACCGGCGCCTGGACCGGCAGCCGCCTCTGGGGCGTGAAGCCCGACTTCGCCTGCACCGCGAAGGCCATCACCAACGGCTATTTCCCCTTCGGCGCGGTGATGATCGCCGAGGGCGTGGCGCAGGTCTTTGAATCGGATGAAACCGGGAAGGCCGCCATCGGCCACGGCTATACCTATTCTGGCCATCCGGTCGGCGCCGCTGCCGCCATCGCCTGCCTTGCGGAAACCAAGCGCCTGAACGTTCCCGTCAACGCCGCGGCAAGGGGCAAGCAGCTGTGGGACGGCATCCAGGCGCTGAAGGCGAAATATCCGGTGATCGGCGACGTGCGGGGCGGCTACGGGCTGATGCTCGCCATCGAGCTGGCTGGCCCGAACAAATCCGCCCCGCCGAAGGCGCAGCCGGGGCAGGTGCAGGCCAAGGCCTACGAGGAAGGCGCGATGGTCCGCGTTTCCGGCCCGAACATCATCCTTTCGCCGCCGCTGGTGATCACGGAAGGAGACGCCGCCACGATCCTTTCCGCGCTCGACGCGGGACTGGCGGCCCTGTCATGACCACCGGCTTCTGCTTCGACGAACGCACCCTCTGGCACACCACCGGCGAGGCGGCGCTGTTCCTGAAGCCCGGCGGCTGGATCCAGCCCCCCGCCGCCGGGGGCCATGCCGAAAGCCCGGAGACCAAGCGCCGGTTCAAGAACCTCCTCGACGTCTCCGGCCTTTCCCGCCACCTCGCGGTGGAGACCGCGCCCGAGGCCGGCGAGGAGGCGCTCCGCCGCATCCACCCGGCCAGCTACCTCAATGAGTTCAAGCGTCTCTCGGATGCAGACGGGGGAATGCTGGGTGAAGAAACGCCTTTCGGCCAAGGCAGCTACGAGATCGCCGCGCTTTCCGCAGGCCTTGCCATCCATGCGATGGACAAGGTGATTACAGGCGGATGGGCCAACGCCTATTCCCTGTCCCGCCCGCCCGGGCACCACTGTCTGCCCGATTTCCCGATGGGCTTCTGCCTGATGGCCAACATCCCCGTCGCCATCGAGGAGATGCGTGCCCGCCACGGCCTCGGCAAGGTCGCCGTCATCGACTGGGACGTCCACCATGGCAACGGCACGCAAGCCATCTATTGGGACCGCGCCGACACCCTGACCCTCTCGCTGCACCAGAATTCGTGCTACCCCACGAACTCCGGCGCAGCCAGCGAACGCGGCGAGGGCGAAGGGCAGGGGGCCAACATCAACATCCCGCTCCTGCCCGGGGGCGGCCATCAAAGCTACCTGACCGCAATGGACCGCATCGTCCTGCCCGCCCTCCGCCGCTTCCAGCCCGAGCTGATCGTCGTCGCCTCCGGCCTCGACGCCAACGCGCTGGACCCGCTGGCGCGGATGCTGGCCCATTCCGACACCTACCGCGCGATGACCACCCGCCTGATGCAGGCCGCCGAAGACCTGTGCCAAGGCCGTCTCGTGATGGTCCACGAAGGCGGCTATTCCGAGGCCTATGTTCCCTTCTGCGGCCAGGCGGTCATGGAAACCCTGTCCGGCAGGCGGACCCAGGTCATCGACCCGTTCCTCGATTTCCTGATGGCCCAGCAGCCCCCGCGCGAGTTCGACGCGCTGGAGGACCGCCGTCTGGCCGATATGGCAGCGCTTTACGGCCTCTGACCCTCCCCTCCTCGTGCGCCTTCGGCTTCTCGTCGGTGGCGAGGAGTGCCGAAGGCAATCGACGAGCGGCTTCGACCGTGGCAGGGTCCCGCCCAAGGAGAGCCCCCATGTCCATCCCCTTCGCAGGCCCGCAGATCCCGACGCTTGTCCAGCACATCCTGGACCGGATCGACTTGGGCCAGCTGAACCCCGGCGATCTTCTGGACGAGGCGGACCTCAGCGAGACCCACGGCGTCTCGCGCACCCCGGTGCGCGAGGCGATCCTGTATCTGGAGGCGCTGGGCCTCGTCCGCCGCCTGCCGCGCAAGGGGGCGGCGATCTTCCGGCCGACGCTGGAGGAATTCCTCGCCATCCTCGAAGTCCATGCCAAGCTGGAAGGCCAGGCCGCAGGCCTCGCCGCGCGCCGCCTGTCGCGACAGGGGGCCGAGGACCTGGAAGCCGCCGTCCGCGCCTGCGAGGCGAAGGCCGCCGCCAGCCCCGACAGCGACCCCGACGGCTATTACCAGCTGAACCTGCGCTTCCACGCCTGCGTCGCCATCGCCTCGGGCAACGGGGTGCTCCTGGAAAGCCTGAAGACCAACGCCCGCCGCCTTCTGGCCTACTACCGCGCGCGCTATCGTTTCCGGGGCGCGATCCCCCGGTCGGCCGAGGAACACCGCGCCATTGCCCGCCTGATCACCGACCGCGACTCAACCGGCGCCGAGGCGATGATGCAGTCCCATGTCCAGTTCGATCAGGTCACCGCGATGGACCTGCTGGCCGCGCTGTCCTGAGCCTTCCAGAAAAATTTTGGGCTCAGCCCCGATCCGCCTCGAAAAACCGCGCGATCCATTCCGCAAAGCGCGGCCCCTCTGTCCCCGGCGCCAGCGAAGCCCGCGCCGCCGCACCCACTTCCGCCGGGACCTTCGGCGCGAATTCCTCCACCAGCGCCGCCAGGAATTCCGGCGTCATCTCGGGATGATACTGCGTGGCGAACACCCGGTCCCCGATCCGGTAGCAGGCCGCTGCACAGCCTTCCGCCCGGCCCACCACCTCCGCCCCCGGCGGCAGCGCCGTCACCTGTTCCCCATGCGCCGCCGCCAGCCGGAACCGCGCAACCGGCTCCATCCAGGGCGCGGGAGCGACGGCTTCCGTCTCCGCCGTTCCCAGCACGAATCCGCCCGCGTTCGGCCCCACCACGCCCCCCAGCGCCTTGGCGATCGCCTGATGTCCGAAGCAGGCCCCCGCCACCGGCACGCCTGCTGCAAAACCCTCGCGGATCAGCGCCAGAAGCCGGTCGATCCAGGCATCCTCGTCATGCACCGAAGACGGGCTGCCCCCGATCAGCATGCCGTCAAACCCCTGAACATCATCAGGAAACTCTCCCTTCGGCAGATCGAAGGCCGTCACCCGCCACCCCGGCCGCACCCCCTGCAAAAGCACCCGGAACTTCTCCACATCCCGGGGATGCCGGGCGGCGAAATCGCTGTCATCCGTGTTCGTCGCCAGCACCGCGATATGCATGAGATTTCCCTTTACATATTTAACACGTTCATCATTATACAAACCCAGCGACCGCGCAAGGGAGGAAGCCGTGACAGTCTGGACACCCGCCGACGACGGACATGCCGACCTCACCAGCCACGACACCTTCACCCAAGGCGCGCCGCACAACACCTTCGCACGCCTGCGCCGCGAAGATCCGATGCACTGGACGGACTATCCCCAAGGCCAGGGCTTCTGGTCCGTCACCAGGCATGAGGACATCCTGTCGCTCAACGGCAAGCCCGACCTCCTCTCCTCGGCCCGCGGCATCCGGATGGAGGACCAGAGCTACGAGGAATACCTCGCCCGCCGCACCTTTCAGGAGACCGACCCGCCGGAACACATGATGACAAGGGTCAAGGTCGCCAAGGCCTTCTCGAAACCCGTCATCGCCACCTTCGAGCAGGCGATCCGCGAGCTTTGCACAACGATCCTCGACAGCGCGCTTCAGCACGGAACCTTCGATGCCACCAAGTTGATCGCCCGCGAACTGCCGATGCGGATGCTGGGCCGCATCGTCGGCCTGCCCGAAGAGGACCTGCCCTGGCTGGTGGAAAAGGGCGATGCCCTTATCGCCAACACCGACCCCGACTTCACGCCGCATGTCCTTGACAAGCTCACCACCGACGAATTCCGCATGATGCCCTTCAATTCCCCGGCGGGCGCGGAGCTTTTCGTCTACGCCAAGGACCTGATGAAGCGGAAGGAAGCCGCAGGTGACACCTCCGGCGTCCTCCACATGATCCTGCAGCCCGGCCACGACGGCCAGGTCATGCCCGAGATCGAATTCCGCAACTTCTTCTGCCTTGTCGTCGCCGCCGGGAACGACACCACGCGCTATTCCATCGCCGCGGGCCTGCAAGCCCTGGCCCATCAGCCCGAACTCCTGCCGCTGATCCAGTCCGGCGCGGTGGACGACACGATGGCCGACGAGATCATCCGCTGGGCCAGCCCGACCTCCTACTTCCGCCGCACCGCCACCCGCGACTTCGAAATCCACGGGAAAGAGATCAAGGCCGGCGACAAGGTGCTGTACTGGTTCGCCTCTGCCAACCGCGACGAGACGGTCTTCGACCAGCCCTTCCGAGTCGACCTCGCCCGCAGCCCGAACAAGCATCTCGCCTTCGGACAGGGCGGCCCGCATCTTTGCCTCGGCATGTGGCTGGCGCGGCTGGAAGTCCGCGTGCTTTTCCAGGAGCTCGCCAAGCGGATCAAATCCATCGAACCGGCGGGCGAACAGAAATTCCTGCGCTCGAACTTCGTGGCCGGGCTGAAAAGCCTGCCGGTTCGTGTCACGCTGCAATAAAAATCCGGGGGGAAATCACCATGGCCGATCGCCTGCGCGCGCTGTTCTGCGACCATCTCAGCCTGATGCGCGGCAAATACCTGCCCGCGTCGAAGCTGAAATCCGATGGCACGCGACTGGCGCGGCCCACGTTTTCCGTCCACTGGGACAAGGACCTGATCCTCGACGCCCCCCACACCAAATGCCGCGAAGGCATCCCCGACATGGAACTGCGCTGGGTGGCCGACGAGATCCGCGACGGCTGGGAACCCGGCACGAAAGTCGTCACTGGCGACCTTTACGACAGCGACGGCCAGCGCATCCCGCTCTGCCCGCGCTCGGCCCTGAAACGCGCCGTGGCCGATTGGAAGGGCAGGGGGCTGACCCCTAAGGTCGGCGTGGAACTCGAAGCCTACGCCTTCGAGATCGGCGAGGATGGCCAGGTCGCCCCCATGCACGCCCCCGGCGGCATCGTCTATGGCACCGGGCCTTTCGCCGACCCGGCTGGCTTTACAGATGCGATCTGGAAGCGGGCCGAGGAGGCGGGCTTCCGCCTCGAACTGATCACCGCCGAATACGACACCCCGCAATATGAATTCACCCTCGCCTATGACGAGGCGGTGCAGGCCATGGACGAGATGGTGCTCTTCCGCCAGATGGCCCGCGAAGTGGCGCTGGAGCACGGCATCCTCTTGACCTTCCTGCCGAAACCGATCCTGGACAAGGGCGGCTCGGGCCTGCATTTCAACCTTTCTTTCGCCGACAGCGCAGGGAAAAACGCCCTGATGACCGGGGCGAAGGGCGGTCCCGGCCATATGAACGACCTTGGCAAAGGCGTCGTCGCGGGCTGGCTGCATCACCACAAGGGCCTCGCGGGGCTGCTGGCCCCCACTGTCGGCAGCTACCTGCGCCTGCAACCGGCCTCGATGTCGGGCTACTGGTGCAACTGGGGCGGAGACCATCGTGGCGTCACCGTCCGCGTGTCCGAGGAGGGTGGCGCGAAGACCCGGCTCGAACACCGCATGGCCGACGCCAGCTGCAACCCCTACACCGCGCTCGCCGCCCTGTTGCAGGCCGGGCTGCTGGGGCTGGACAAGGGCTACAACCTCCCCGCACCCGAGGCGGGCGACGGTTTCGACCGCACCGATGCGGGCTACGGCGTCGCGGCTTCGCTCACCGAGGCGATGGACGACCTTGAGGCCGACACGGCCCTCGCCGCAGCACTCGGCCCGGAACTGGTGGAGCATCACCTGTTCATGAAGCGGATCGAGGTGACGAAGACCGAAGGTCTCGAAGGCGCGGCCTTGCGCGACTATTACATCTGGTATGTCTGAGGGACCGCCATGCAAGCCACCTGGAACCTGGCCGATGGCCGTCAGATCACCCTCGACGTCGCCGAAGGCACCAGCCTCATGGAGGCCGCCACCCGGCACGGCGTCCCCGGTATCGTCGGCGAATGCGGCGGGTCGATGTCCTGCGCCACCTGCCATGTCCTCGTCGACCCCGCCTGGGCGGAAAGGGCAGGAGAGGCCGGCCCGTTCGAGGATGACATGCTCGACATCACCGAGGCCGGCCGCCAGCCGACCTCGCGTCTCTCCTGCCAACTGAAAATGACCGCCGCGCTGGACGGGATCGTGGTCAGCGTGCCGCAGGGCTGACTGGGTCGCGCGCCTGTGGCGTCGAGCCCCCGCCGCGGCAATCGCGGCGAGAAGACCAAGGTGCACGAAGGCGCCGCCGCCCCCTGAACCGCGAACCGGATGCCGCGCCAGCCGTCTGTGCCCTTTCCTCTTCGCCCCGACTTCCCCGCCAAAGGCACGCCCGGCAGACCTCGCCCCATGTCCTGCTCTTTGCCAAATACTCCCGCCGGAGGCATCCGACCCTCCCTCCAGGCGCAGCAGCATCCGCATTGCGCAGGAGCCCATGCCAGGTGCCCCGGTCCCAATGTCCACCGGATGGCACGGCGAAATTCTTAAGAAATCCTGAACGCCCACGGCCAAGCCCTTGATCTTGCAAGGGTCGAAAATCTGCCCGCGCGCGGGCAGCCGAACCCGCTTGCAGCCCTTCCGCCCCGCTGGCACTCTCCCCTCCAAAGGCCGGGGAGGGTCAGTCCGATGCACCGCAACACGACCGAGGGGGGCTACTTCCTCTACCATTCCATCGGGATCTATCCGGGGAAAGAGGACGACCTCGCCCGCGCCATGGCCGAGTTTTCCGAGGTCTGGGCCGCCCCGAACGACAAGCAGTGGGGATACGTCCTGCGCAAGCGGCAGGACTTCATCGACCGCTGGCGCCGCCTGATCAACGTTCCGAAGGGCAGCCTGACCACGGTCGACAACGTGACCGAGGGGATGCAGAAGATCCTCCGCGCGCTGCCCGAAGGGTCCTTGCGCGGCAAGCGGGTGCTGGCCGCTGCCGACTGCTTTCCTTCGGTCCATTTCCTTCTCGCGGGCCTAGCCCCGAAGATGGGCTTCACCCTGACCACCGTCCCCCTGAGCGAGGGCCGCGCCTGGGTAGAGACCGAGGATTTCCTGGCCCACTGGGGCCCTGACGTGGGCCTCGCGCTGCTGACCTGGGTCACGTCGATCGGGTCCTCCAGGCTGGACTACCCGGCCCTTGTCGCCCATGGCCGCCGGATGGGCAGCCTGATGGTCGCCGACATCACGCAAGGCGCGGGCCTGATGCCCTTCGACGCGATGAATCCGAGGGTGGATTTCGTCGTCTCCACCAGCTTGAAATGGCTCTGCGGGACGCCGGGCGCGGGAATCCTCTATGCCGACAAGGACCTGATCCCAAGCCTCCAGCCCGAAGCGCGGGGGTGGTTCTCGCAGAACAACCCGTTCTCCTGGGACCTCGACAAGTTCGACTACGCCCCCGACATCCGCCGCTTCGATACGGGCACGCCGGGCTCGGTCGCGGCCATCGCCTCGCTGCCGGCGATGGAGTGGTTCGCGAAGCAGGACCTGCGCGACGTCGCCGCCCACAACCGCCGCCTGGTCGACCGGATCATCGCCCGCGCCGACCGGCTGGACCTGGCGCTCCACTCCCCCCGTGACGCCGACAGGCGGGGCGGTGCGGTCATGCTGCGGATGCCGGACAAGGCCGAGGCCGCGGCCTGCGTCGGCGCCTTGGGGGTGGAGGGCTATTCGGTCGATTTCCGTGGCCCGATCCTGCGGATGTCGCCCGGCTTCGTGACCGAGGAGCGGGCGGTGGATGCCGTCTTCGACCTGGTGGAAGAGGTGATGGCCCGCCGCCGCCGCCGCTTCGCGGGGCAGGGCGAGGTCCCCGGGCGCGCGGGGGAGGTGCTGGCGGCGCTCGCCTCGGGGCTGGCCGGGGGCGGGGTGAAGGTCGTGGACCTGACCGCCGAGCTCGGCCCCGAGACGCCGATCCTGCGCCTGCCGGAGGACCTTGCGCGGAACACGCCGAAAGTCGCGATCCACCGGATTAGCGAATATGACACCGACGGCCCGTTCTGGGCCTGGAACTGGCTGGAGCTGGGCGAGCATTCCGGCACCCATTTCGACGCGCCGCACCACTGGCTGTCCGGCAAGGACCACCCGGACGGCTTCACCGATACCCTGTCCGTCCAGCGCCTGATCGCGCCGGTCAATGTCATCGACTGCTCGGCCGAGGCGGCGGCGGACCCGGATTTCCTGCTGACCGCCGCCCATGTGAAGGCATGGGAGGCGCAGCATGGTGAGATCAGGCCGGGGGAATGGGTGCTGATGCGCACCGACTGGGACCGGCGCAGCCACGACGAGGCGCTGTTCCTGAACGAGGACCCCGATCCTTACGAGGACGGCTCGCATTCGCCGGGGCCGTCGACGGATTGCATCGACTATCTCTTGGGCAAGGGCATTGTCGGCTGGGGCACGCAATGCGTCGGCACCGATGCGGGGATGGCGGGCAAGTTCAGTCCGCCCTTCCCGGCGCATAACTTCCTGCACCGGGACAACTGCTTCGGCCTCGCCAGCCTCTGCAACCTCGACCAGCTGCCGCCGAAGGGGGCGGTGCTGATCGCGACGCCGCTGAAGATCAAGGATGGGACGGGTTCGCCGATCCGGGCGCTGGCGCTGGTCTGACCGCTCGTCGTTCCCTTCGGTCCTCCTCGCTGCGGTCCCGAGGAGAAGCCGGAGGCGCACGACGAGGCGTCAGCCAGGAAGGAATTGCCGCGCCCGCGCCCGAAGCGCGCCGACATAGGCCAGCACGTCGATCCCGACGCCCACGAAGCGCGCCCCGGCCGTCACGCAATCGGCGATGAAGGCATCGTCGGTCGACAGCATTCCGGCGGCCTTGCCGGAGGCGGCGATCCGGGCCAGTGCGTCCATCACGGCGGCGCGCACCTCCGGGTGGCCCGCATTGCCCAGATGGCCCATGTCGGCGGCCAGGTCGGCGGGACCGATGAAGACGCAGTCGATGCCGGGCAGGGCCAGAATATCGTCCAGCGCGGCCAGACCCGCGCGGCTTTCGATTTGCAGGATCAGGCAGATCTGGTCGTTCGCTGTGGTCAGGTAGTCCGGGATCGCCGAGAAGCGCGATGCGCGGGCCAGTGAGGACCCGACGCCGCGGATGCCTTCGGGCGGATAGCGGGTGGCTTTCACGCAGGCCTCGGCCTGTTGGGCGGTCTCGATCATCGGGATCAACAGGCTCTGCGCGCCCGCGTCCAGCGCCTGCTTGATCCGGGCGGGATCGTCATCGCGCAGCCGCACCACGGGAAGACTGGGCGAGGGCTCGATGACGGCCAGTTGCGCCATTGTCGAGCGCAGGTCGTTCGGTGCGTGCTCGCCGTCGATCAGCAGCCAGTCGAAGCCGCAGGTCGCGGCCATCTCGGCGGCGTAGGGATCGGCCATCCCGACCCAGCAGCCATAGACGGTTTCCCCGGCGGCGAGGCGGTGTTTCAGGCAGTTCAGGGGCGCGGGCATGGGCTACTCGAAGTTGAGGGAGACTTGGCCGAAGCCGCCGAAATCGGCGTGGAACCGGCTGCCGGACGGGGCCTCGATCGGGCGGATGAAGCTGCCGGACAGGACGATGTCGCCCGCCGACAGGCCGTAGCCATAGCGCGCCAGCCGCTGGACGAGCCAGACAATTCCGGTGACCGGATCGTCCAGCACGCCCGCGCCGAGGCCGGTCTCCTCGACCACGCCGTCACGCTTGACGATGGCGCCGACCCGGCGCAGGTCGAAGGACTGGACCGTATGACGCTGGGCCCCGAGCACGACCCCGGCATTGGCGGCGTTGTCGCTGACGGTATCGGTGATGATCCGCGCCTGCCCGGTCGCGGGGTCGCTGCGCAGGATGCGGGTGTCGAGGATCTCCAGCGCCGGGGCGACATGAGCGGTGGCGGCGATCACCTCGTCGCGGGTGACATGCGCGCCGGCAAGGTCGCGCGCCATCAGGAAGGCAATCTCGGCCTCGACCCTCGGCTGGATGAAACGGTTTTTCGGAATCGTCGCACCGTCCTGGAAGGCCATGTCGTCAAGAAGGACACCGGAGTCGGGGGTGTCGATCTTCAGGGCCTCCTGCATGGCGCGGGAGGTCAGGCCGATCTTCCAGCCAACGCGGTGCCGCCCCGCCGCAATCTTCAGGGCGACCAGTTCGGCCTGGATGGCATAGGCGTCGTCCAGCGTCATGCCGGGATGGGCGAGGGAGAGGAGCCCGATCTGCCGGCGCGTCGCCTCGGCGTCGAGGAGGGCAAGCGCGGCGGCGTGGTGGTCACGGGGCGTCATGCCCCGGTTCTTTCATCGGCGACGCCGTTCCGCAAGATGCCGATGCCCTCGGCCTCGACCTCGACCACGTCGCCGGGCTTCAGCCAGAGGGGCGGGTCGAACCGGGCGCCCGCGCCGGTGGGGGTGCCGGTGACGATGATGTCGCCGGGGGCAAGTGTGGTGAAGGTCGAGATATAGGCGATCTGCCGGGCGATGGGGAACAGCATCTGCGAAGTGCGATCCTGCTGGCGGACCTCGCCGTTGACGCGGGTGGTGAGCTGGATGTCGGCGATCTGGGCGGGGTCGGTGAAGGGGACGAGGCCCGGCCCCATCGCGCCGGAGCGATCCCAGTTCTTGCCCTGCGTCACGTTGAACTTGGCGTGGCGCACCCAGTCGCGGATCGTGCCTTCGTTGCAGAGGGTGAGGGCGGCGATATGGTCCGGCGCCTGTGTCTCCGGGATGCGGCGGCCCGGCTTGCCGATGACCACGGCGATCTCGCCTTCGTAGTCGAGTTGCGGGCTTTCCGGCGGGCGGATCAGCGGTTGGTCGTGGCCGGTGAAACTGCGCGGGAAGCGGATGAAGAGCGAGGGGTTGGGCGGGGCGTCCTGCCCGTCCTTGTATTCGGCATTGCGGTCGGGGAAGTTGACGCCGACGCAGATGATCTTCTCCGGGTCGGGAATCGGCGGATCGTATGTGAACGATCCTTCCCTATGGCTGGCGGGACGGCCCTGCGCGGCGGCGAGGATTTGCGCAATCGCCCCGGCTTCGATCACGTTGCGCAAGCTGCGCCACTGCGGGAACGCGCCCGACAGCGCCACCACCCCGCCCGGCGCGGTGGTGCCCCAGTGCTGCACGCCTTTGGCGGTGAAGCTGACCAGCATCATGGCGCGATGATCGGGCTGGCGTTCAGTGTCGCCGGAACCGGCGTGGCCCCGGCGAAGAGGCTGCCTTCCTCGAACCAGCTGCGCGGGGCGGGGGCGCCCCACAGGGTCTGGCGCTGCGGGTCCTTCAGGTCCCAGCGGATTGGCTCCAGGTCGGGGTCGACAGTCTGGTAGTCGGAACAGTAGATCTCGATCCGGTGGCCGTCGGGATCGCGGACGTACAGGAAGAAGGCGTTGGAGATGCCGTGGCGACCCGGCCCGCGTTCGATGTTCGCCAGCCAGCCGGTGGTGGACATGAGGTCGAGGAGGTCGATGATGTTCAGCGGCGTCGGCACCCAGAAGGC
>NZ_DAIQAT010000084.1:0-14607 GCF_036781545.1 Tabrizicola sp. | reverse complement strand
TGCAGACGCAGTAGCGGATGCCCGCGTCCGCGGCCTCCATGATGCTGTCGGCGGCAAAGGGCGGCGGCACGAAGACGAGGCTGGTGTCGCAGCCGGTGGCGGCGGCGGCCTCTTTCATCGTGTTGAAGACCGGCACGCCCATGACGGTTTCCCCGCCCTTGCCCGGCACCACGCCCGCGACGACATTGCTGCCGTAGTCGAGCATTTCCTTGGTATGGAACTGCGCCATGCGGCCGGTGATGCCCTGGACGACGATGCGGCTGGAACGGTCGAGAAAGATGCTCATCACACGGCCCTCATCTTGGTGTTCTGTTTGCGGTCGTTCTGCCAGGCCGTCACGGCGCGTTCGGCGGCCTCCATCAGCGTGTTGGCGCGGATGATCGGCAGGCCGGATTTGGCCAGGATCTTCTGGCCTTCCTCGACATTGGTGCCCGACAGGCGGACGATCACCGGCACATCCACCGGATTCGCGGTCAGCGCCTGGACGACACCCTCGGCCACCCAGTCGCAGCGGTTGATGCCGGCGAAGATGTTGACGAGGATCGCCTGCACGTTCTGGTCGGACATGACCAACCGGAACGCCTTGGCGACCCTTTCAGGCGTGGCCCCGCCCCCGATGTCGAGGAAGTTGGCAGGCTCGCCCCCGGCCAGCTTGATCGTGTCCATCGTGGCCATCGCCAGCCCGGCCCCGTTCACGATGCAGCCGATGTTGCCCGAGAGCCCGATATAGGCGAGACCCCGGTCGGCGGCCCGGCTTTCGCGCGGGTCTTCCTGCGACTTGTCGCGCAGTTCCGCGATCTGCGGGTGGCGGAAAAGCGCGTTGGTGTCGAAGGTCATCTTGGCATCCAGCGCGAGGATGCGGTTGTCGGCGGTCACCACCAGCGGGTTGATCTCGACCATGGTCGCATCCAGCTCGCGGAAGGCGCGGTAGCAGCCTTGCAGGGTGCGAACCATCTGCTGCGTCAGCGCAGCGGGGATGCCGAGCGCATAGGAGATTTCGCGCGCCTGGAATTCCTGAAGGCCCACGGCGGGTTCCACGGTCGAGCGCACGATCGACTCGGGCCGCGAGGCGGAGATTTCCTCGATCTCCATCCCGCCTTCCGAAGAGGCGACGATCATCACCCGCTGCGACGAGCGGTCGAGCACGAAGCCGAGATAGATCTCACGCGTGAACTCGACGGCATTCTCGACATAGACGCGGTAGATGCCCTTGCCCTCCGGCCCGGTCTGGTGCGTCACGATCTTGCGGCCGAACATGGCGTCGGTGGCTTCCTGGATCTCATGCTCCGAATTGCAGAGCTTGACGCCCCCCGCCTTGCCGCGGCCCCCGGCATGGACCTGGGCCTTGACGATCCAGCGGTCGCCGCCCAGTTCGCGCGCCCGATAGGCGGCCTGTTCGGGGCTGTAGGCCAGCGCGCCCGCAGGCACGGTGACGCCGAATTTGGCAAGGATTTCCTTGGCCTGGTATTCGTGGATATCCATCTGATCCTCCCTTATTCGGCGGCCATGGCGGCGGCGTAGTGGTCTTCCAGCGCGGCCAGGGCCAGGCTGGCGTCCACATTCGCGCCCATCGCGTTCATCTCGGCGGCGAAGCGGGTCACGATCTCGGTGATCGCGGCCTGGCTCAGCTGGTTGAGGATGCCGATGCGGACCTGCACCGGTTCCGACAGCGTCGGCCAGATGCCGAAGCCCTTGGCGCGCGCGGCCTGGACCAGCTCCTTCTCGCGGCCCGCGAGGCTGGGCGGCAGGTTCAGGACGACGAGGCTGGTCATGTTCGACGTGACCTCGCAGCCGAGCGCCTGCACGGCGGCGCGGAGCGCGGCCTCATGGTTGGCGTAATCGGCGGCCTTCTGCGCGCGGCCATGTTGAAGGTTGATGCGCAGCGCCTCGTGGAAAGCCGCGACGGCATAGCCGGAATGGGTGCGGTGGTAGCTGCCCGCGGCCACGTCCTTGCCGTCGATGATGCCCCAGTGCCGGGCCTCGAAGATCGGGTTGTGGACGAACGTGTAGCAGCCGTTTTCCCGCAGATGCGCGATGTAGCGGTCGGTGAAGCTGACCGGGGCATAGGTCAGGGGCAGGCAGAGCACGCCCTTCTGCGGGCAGGAGGCCCAGCCCGCGACGCCGGGAAAGTCGTCGATGTCGAAGTTCTCGATCCCGAGGGAAGAGACCGCATCGACCAGACCCATCACGCCATGCCGTTCGCAGGCGTCGGAGAAGCCCTTCAGATCGTTGATCCGGCCCGAACCGGTTTCCCAATGCGCCATCACGGCCCAGGTGGGCTTGTGCTGCGCGAGGGCCTTTTCCACCACCTCGCCGGTGACGGACTGGCCGTGCGGGACATTGACCACGGTGACGTTCGCGGGCTTCGGGTCCAGCGCATTGGCTTTCAGGTCCGCGCGGCTGGCGGCCTTGGTACGGACGGTCAGCGCGTCGATGCCGCTGAAGGTGCCGTTGACGAAGCAGACAACCGTGTCGCCCGGCAGGATGGCCGAGAAGAGCGCGTCGAGCCCGCTGAAGCCGGTGCCGCCCACGCCGAAGGTGTAGGTGTTCTTCGTGCCCCAGATCTTCCGCAGCATGTGCTTGGCCTCGACCATGCCTCTCAGCACGTCGGCCTGCATATGGTCGGCCAGGCCCGCATTGGCGAAGCTGGCCAGGACGCGCGCATCGGTATTGCCGGGCCCGGGGCCGGCGGCCAGGGTCTCGGGAATGGTGAGTTGCGGGAAAAGTTCGGTGTCGGTCATGCGGCGCCCCTCCCAAGGCCATCGACGTCGGTTGGACTGCGGTCTTTGGAAGACCTGCGACCGTTCCGGGTGCAGCGGAAGAAAAGGTCGCGGGGTCTACCGTGGACGCTGGTCCTGCCCTCAAGGAAAGCGCCACTCGACAGCGGTCACAACATTCCTATATCCTGCTTTTGGATATCTATTCGGGTGGTAGTTTACCCACCCATAAAGGTTGATATACGTCGGTATACAAATCAGACCCTACCAAAATGGGTAGGGAGGAGCGGTTGATGGCGCTTTGGGATGATCAGACGAAGAGCGATCGGGTCACGCTGATGCTGGGCGAGGGCAATCCGCTGATGCTGACGGCGATGTCCGAGATCTTCGAGAAGGACCGCCGATTCTCGCTGGTCGCGACGGCGGCGACGGCGGAGGGGTTTCTCGGCATGGTGATGCGGATGCCGGTGCAGCTGGGGGTGATCGACTGGAACCTGCCCCAGCTGGGTGGGGCGCGGCTGATCGACGTGCTTCGCGCGCAGGCCAGCGCGCCGCGGCTGGTGGTCTATGCCGAAGATACCGGCGACATTCCCCGGAAGGCGATGGCTGCGGGGGCGGCTGGGTTCGTCGCGCGCTCCGAATCGGTGGAGCGGCTTCTGGAAACCTGCGTCGCGGTGGCGAAGGGGCAGATGGTGTTCCCCTTCCTGGACGTGCGCGGACTGAAGCAGGACCCGATCGAATCGCTCTCGCCACGCGAGCGGACTCTGCTCGAGGCGCTGTCGAAAGGGCTGACCAACAAGGAGCTGTCGCGCGAGCTGGATATCAGCGCGAATACGGTGAAATTCCACCTGTCGAACCTGTTCGAGAAGCTGAGCGTGAAGAACCGCGCGCAGGCGATCGCCTTCTTCTACGCCAACCGGGCCTCGCGCGGGGAAATGTGAGGGGCGCATTTTCCCGCTTGACGAACCGCCCCGCCATCGCGGATGCCTAGGGCGGGTGCAGCTCCTACCTTGGCAGGAGCCCAAACATGTCTTTCCACGTCATCACGCAGGCCCCCGCGCGCCTGAACCGCAGCGAGCTGGCCGTTCCGGGCAGCGCCCCCCAGATGTTCGAGAAGGCCGCCACGTCGGACGCGGACGTGATCTTCCTGGACCTTGAGGATGCCGTCGCCCCCGACGACAAGGCGCAGGCCCGCAAGAACATCATCAAGGCGCTGAACGAGATCGACTGGGGCAAGAAGACCATGTCGGTGCGGATCAACGGGCTGGATACCCATTACATGTATCGCGACGTGGTGGATGTGGTGGAACAGGCCGGGGAACGGCTGGACCTGATCATGATCCCGAAGGTCGGCACGGCGGCGGATGTCTATGCGGTCGACATGATGGTCACGCAGATCGAGGATGCGAAGGGTTACAAGAAGCGGATCGGCTTCGAGCACATCATCGAGACGGCGCTGGGGATGCAGAACGTCACCGAGATCGCGGGGGCGTCGAAGCGGAATGAATCGCTGCATTTCGGGGTGGCGGATTATGCGGCCTCGACCCGGGCGCGGACGACGATCATCGGGGGGGTGAACCCGGACTATTCGGTGCTGACCGACAAGCTGGAGGATGGTTCCCGCGCGGTCCACTGGGGCGATATGTGGCACTATGCGCTGGCCCGGATGGTCGTGGCGGCGCGGGCGAACGGGCTGCGGCCGGTGGACGGGCCGTTCGGCGACTTCTCGGACCCCGACGGGTATCGGGCGGCGGCGAAGCGGGCGGCGGTCCTGGGGTGCGAGGGGAAATGGGCGATCCATCCGTCGCAAATCGCGCTGGCCAACGAGGTGATGAGCCCGTCGGAGGCGGAGGTCACCCGGGCGCAGCGGATCCTGGAGGCGATGGCCCAGGCGGCGGCCGAGGGCAAAGGGGCGGTGTCGCTGGACGGGCGGCTGATCGACTATGCCTCGATCCGGCAGGCGGAGGTGCTGGTCCAGAAGGCGAAGCAGATCGCCGGGGGCTGACCTGCCCGCGCGCGGGCACATTCGGACTCCAAATGGAATCAGAGGGTTGTCTGTCGCCGTTCAGGAAGGCTTAACCAGGTTTGGCCGGGCCGGGAGTTGCTCTCCCGGCTCGATCCTGTTTAGGCTTCCGAGAGCGGAGGACATGGAGCAGGAAGCTTGGAGAGTTCCGACGACCTTCTCACCTGGATCATTCTGGCGGCCATCTTTGCGGGGACCGCAGCGCTGTATGGCTGGCTGTTCTGGCGCCAGACCCGCGCGTTTTACCGGGCGATGATCCGCCTGCGCGACCGGATCGACCGAAGCAAGCGCTGGTAGCTCAATCGACCGGGATCAGCGCCACGGCAACGCGGCGGCCTTCTCCCAGCAAGACGTTGTAGGTGCGGGCGGCGGTGGGTGAGGCCATGACCTCGACCCCGATCCCCTGCCCTTCCAGCGCCTCGCGGAAGGCTTGCGGAACATGCGCCACCTGCGAGCCAGTGCCGACAAAGAGGACATCGATCCGGTCCGCCAGCGACAGCGGCGTGGCGCTGTCGTCGAGCCCGCCCCAGGGACCGGCGTCCCAGGGGGTGATCAGGCAGGGGCCGCGCAGCACATGCCCGGCCACGCGGAAGAAACCCGGCCCGTAGCCCTCGATCGCCTTGGCCGAGCCGTAGGTGACTTCGGTCAGGCGCATCGGACCAGAGCCTCAGGCATCGACGTTGGCGAATTCGCTCTTGTCGCGTTTCTTCGGCTTGTCGCCGCGGTTCACGCCAAGGAACAGCACGATGTTCTTGGCCATGTAGAGCGTCGAGTAGGTTCCGAGCAGGACGCCGAGGATCATCGCGAAGACAAAGCCCCGGATCACGTCGCCGCCCCAGATGATCAGCACGATAAGCGAGATCAGCGTGGTCGAGGCTGTCATGACCGTCCGGCTGAGCGTTTCGTTGGCCGTCAGGTTCATCATGTCGCGGAGCGGCATGGTCTTGTACTTGGCCAGGTTCTCGCGCAGGCGGTCGAAGATGACCACCGTATCGTTGACCGAATAGCCAAGGATCGTCAGCAGCGCGGCCACGATGGAGAGGTCGAACTTCAGCTGGAAGACCGCCCAGATGCCCAGGGTGACGATCACGTCATGCAGCATGGCGGCCACGGTTCCCAGCGCCATCTGCCATTCGAACCGCATCCAGATGTAGATCATGATCCCGATGGTCCCGGCGACCACGGCACCGATAGCCTTCCAGATCAGTTCGCCCGAGACCTTGGGCCCGACCGATTCGACCTGCGGGAAGGTGATCGCGGGGTCGATGGCCTTGAGCGCGCCTTCCACCTCGGCGATGACCTCGGCGGTCACGGCCTCTTCGCCCTCGCGCGGGCCGATGCGGACCTGCGCGACATGCTGGTCATCGCGGAAGGACGGGTCGGTGACTTCGGTGATCGAGACATCGCCGATCTGAAGCGCATCCAGAGCGTCGCGATAGACCGAGATTTCGACCGGCGTCGTCGATTCGGTGCGGATCGTGGTGCCGCCCTTGAAGTCGACGCCGAAGTTCAGACCCATGACCCCGACGCAAATGATCGACGCGACCATCAGGACGATCGAAATGCCGAAGGTCAGCCACTGGATGTGGAAGAAGTCGATGTCGGTCTTTTCGGGGACCAGTTTCAGACGGAATGCCATTCTCTGTTCCTCTTCCTCAGACCACAATCGCCTTGGGGCGCTTCCAGTTCAAGTAAAGCTCGATCACCAGTCGGGTGACATAGACCGCCGTGAAAAGCGATGTGATGATGCCCAGCATGAACGTGACGGCAAAGCCGCGCACCGGGCCGGAACCGATCCAGTACATGATGAAGCCGGTCATCAGCCCGGTGATGTTCGAGTCCATGATGGCCGAGAAGGCGCGTTCGAACCCGGCCTCGACAGCGCGTGCGGGCGAGAGGCCGATGCGCAATTCCTCACGTATGCGTTCGAAGATCAGCACGTTGGCGTCGACGGCCATCCCCATGGTCAGCACGATCCCGGCGATGCCGGGAAGGGTGAGGGTGGCGCCGATGGTGGACAGGACGGCAACCATGATGATGATGTTCAGCACCAGCGCGATGTTCGCGAACCAGCCGAACATGCCATAGCACAGCACCATATAGGCGATCACGGCGACGCCACCGATGACGGCGGCGGTCTTGCCCGCAGCGATGGAATCGGCGCCGAGTTCCGGGCCGATGGTCCGCTCTTCCAGGAATTCCATCCCCGCCGGCAGGGCGCCCGCGCGCAGCAGCACGGCGAGTTCGGTCGATTCCTCGACGTTCTGGCTGCCGGTGATGATGCCCGAGCCGCCCGGAATATGGCTCTGGATGACGGGGGCTGAGATGACCTGGTTGTCCAGCACGATGGCGAAGGGCGAGCCGATGTTTTCCGCAGTATAATCGCCGAACTTGCGCGCACCGGTGGAATCGAAGCGGAAGCTCACGGCGGGTGCGCCATTCTGGTCGAAAGAGGGTTGCGCATCGACCAGATCGTCGCCGGACACGACGGGCGTCTCTTCGATGATGTAGTAGACACCGGATTCGCCCTTGGAGGGCAGCAGCAGGTTGCGCGCGCCGGGGTTGGCGGAAGCGTCGGTGGTGCGGCTGATCACGCGGTTGAAAGTCAGCTTGGCGGTGGTGCCGATCAGCGACTTCAGTTCCGCCGCCGAGCCGATGCCGGGAACCTGGATCAGGATCCGGTCAGAGCCCTGGCGCTGGATCGTGGGTTCGCGCGTCCCGGCCTGGTCCACCCGGTTGCGGATGATCTCAAGGCTTTGCTGGACGGTGCGAACGTCCGAGGCCGCCTTTTCGGCATCGGTTAGCCGGATGACGATATCGTTACCCTCGGCGGTAATGCTGAGATCGTTCTGGCCGGCGCCGGTCAGGGTCATGACCGGGGTGGTCAGCTTCTGCATCGCGGCCAGCGCCGCCGTCATGCCATCGGGGTTGGAAATGGTGATGCGCAGCGTATCTTCGGGCGAGGGGGCGCGGCGGACGGCACCGACCTGATCGCGCAGAGGGCGCAGGGCATCGCGCGCCTCGGGCCAGAGCGAATTCATCCGCGCCTTGTAGACGTCCGACACCTCGACCCGCGCCAGCAAGTGTGCACCGCCCCGCAGGTCAAGCCCGAGCGGCATCACCGCTGAGGGCAGCCAGTTGGGCCAGAGCGCCCTGTCGGCCTCTTGCGCGGGCGTGGCGACCCCCTTGGCCTTGGCAATGGCGTTGACCGCATCGTTGTGGGTCTCGGCCCGCTGGTAGAAGGCGTTTGGCGTCGCCGCCAGCACGCCCCACAGGCAGACCACAAGGATGAGAAGGCGCTTCCAGAGCGGGGTCGGGGTCATGTCGGGGGCTCCGGCCTCAGCTTGCCGCGGGTTCGGTCTTGTTCAGGACCTGGGTGATGGTGTGCTTGACGACCTTCACCTTGACCCCGTCGGCGATCTCGACCTCGACCATGCCGTCGTCCTGGACCTTCACCACCTTGGCGACGATGCCGCCCGAGGTGACGACCTGGTCGCCGCGGCGGAGCGCGTCGACCATGGCGCGGTGATCCTTCATCTTCTTCTGCTGCGGGCGGATGAGCAGGAAGTAGAAGATCACGAAGATCAGGACGATCGGCAGGAACTGCGCGAAAGCGGCGGCACCGCCGGGGGCGGCGCCTGCGGTTTGCGCGAAGGCGGGGGTGACGAACATGGGCATCCTTTCCTGCGGGGCCGGGTCCGTCTGGCGGGGCCCGTTTGCGATTGTCGGCTCATGTAAGGCCTTTCGAAGCGCTTTGCCAGAGGGCGTGCGCTGCGGGGCGCCTTCCCCCCTGCATCGTTATCGGGCATAAGCGCCGGTGTTGCGTTCCAGAGGGGCAGAGCCATGCACGACATCCGCTTCATCCGCGAAAATCCGGCGGCGTTCGACAGGGCGCTGTCGCGGCGCGGGCTGGCGCCGATGTCGGCGGAACTGCTGGCGCTGGACGAGGCGCGGCGGGCGAAGATCCTGGCGGCGGAGACGGCGGCGGCGGCGCAGAATGCGGCGTCGAAGGAGGTGGGCGCGGCGAAGGCGCGGGGCGACGACACGGAGTTCGAGCGGCTGCGGGCGCTGGTGGCCGAGAAGAAGGCCGAGGGCGCGCGGCTGACCGAGGAGGCGGGGACCGAGGACGCGGCGCTGCGCGATGCGCTGATGCGCATTCCGAACATGGCGCTGGACGAGGTGCCGGAGGGGCCGGACGAGACGGCGAATGTGGAGATCCGGCGCTGGGGCACGCCCCGCGAGATGGACTTCAAGCCTTTGGAACATTTTGATATTCCGGCGGCGAAGGGCGGATTGGACTTCCCCACCGCGGCCAAACTTTCCGGGAGCCGCTTCGTGGTGCTGCGCGGGGCCGTCGCGCGGGTGCATCGGGCCTTGGCGCAGTTCATGCTGGACCTGCACACGTCCGAGCATGGGTTGGCCGAGACCTGGACCCCGGTGCTGGTCAAGGAAGAGGCGATGTATGGCACCAACCAGTTGCCGAAATTCGCCGAGGACAGCTACCAGACCACGAACGGCTGGTGGCTGATCCCGACCTCGGAAGTCACGCTGACCAATTCGGTCGCAGGCGACATCCTGGACGAGGCAGCCCTGCCCCTGCGGATGACGGCGCATACGCATTGCTTCCGGTCGGAGGCCGGGTCGGCGGGCAAGGACACGACGGGGATGCTGCGGCAGCACCAGTTCGAGAAGGTCGAGATGGTGACGATCTGCACGCCGGAAACGGCGCTGGCCGAACACGAAAGAATGACCGGCTGCGCGCAGGCGGTGCTGGAGCGGCTGGGCCTGCCCTACCGGACCATCGTGCTTTGCACCGGGGACATGGGATTCGGGGCGCAGAAGACGCATGACCTGGAGGTCTGGCTGCCGGGACAGAACACCTATCGCGAGATTTCCAGTGTCTCGACCTGCGGCCAGTTCCAGGCGCGGCGGATGAACGCACGGTATCGGCCTGCGGGCGGCAAGCCGGAGTTCGTGGCGACGCTGAACGGGTCGGGTCTGGCCGTGGGGCGTTGCCTGATCGCGGTCCTGGAGAACGGGCAGGAGGCCGACGGCTCGGTGACCTTGCCTTCGGCGCTGGTGCCCTATCTTGGCGGCAAGAGCCGGATCACGGCAGAGGGCGTTCTGGTCTGACCACGGAACCCCCTGACAGCGAAAGCGTTTCCGGTCGGAAGGAGTGAGCTGATGCGAGTCCGTGCCGTTTTCCTGCTGTGCCTTGCTATCCTGTTCGCGCTGACCCCGCTGATGCTGCCCAGCTTCGACGGCTATGACCCGGAGGATTTCCCGGTGCAGGTGCTGCGGCCTTCGGTGCAGCCGGCGGGTTATGCCTTCTCGATCTGGCTGGTGATCTATGCCGGGCTGATCCTGCACGCGGGCTTCGGTCTCTTGCGTCGGGCCGACGATCCGGTCTGGGACCGGCCCCGCCTGCCGCTGATGGCGGCGCTGGTGTTGGGAACGACCTGGGTCGCGCTGGCCGAGGATCAGCCGGTGGCGGGAACGGTGACGATCCTGGTGATGTTGGCGGCGGCGCTGGTTGCGGTCCTGCGCACCGGACGCGAGGACCGGCTTTGGCTGATGCCGCCGATTGCGCTTCTGGCGGGCTGGGTCACGGCGGCGGCAGGGGCGGCCTCGGGCGTGACGCTGGCGGGGCTGGGCTGGCTGACGGATACCGCGAGCGCGGTGGTCTGCATCCTGGCGGTGCTGGTTCTGGCGGCGGCGATGCAGCTGCGGGTGGGCCGGGTGCCGGAATATGGCGCTGCAGTGATCTGGGCGCTGGTCGGAATCGTCGTGGCCAACTGGGGGCTGAACCCGACCGTCGCCTGGCTGGCGCTGGCGGGCGCGGTGGTTATGGGAGCGGTGACCGTGCTGGCTTGGCGGCGGGGGTAACGGAGTTTTCGAAAACTCCGGTTCGGAGCCTTTGAAGGCTCTGGTCCGATTTCTTCAAAGAAATCGGCGCCCCGACTACTGCCCGGTGTTCTTTTCCTTGTGCTTCCGCAGCCGCGAGGGCGTGTGGAACTTGCGTTCCTTCCAGGGGTTCTGGTCGCCCTGTGACCGCAGGAACAACCGGATCGGCGTGCCCGGCATGTCGAAATGGTCGCGCAACCCGTTGACCAGATAACGCTTGTAGCTTTCCGGAAGTTCATCGGGGCGCGAGCATTTGATCATGAAGCCCGGCGGCCGGGTCTTGGCCTGGGTCATGTAGCGCAGCTTGATCCGGTGGCCCCCGGGGGCGGGCGGGGGATGCGCCTCGGTCATCGCACCGAGCCAGGTGTTCAGCTTGGCGGTGGGGATGCGGCGGTTCCAGACGTCATGGGCCTTCAGGATCGCGTCGTGCAGGCGGTCGAGGCCCCTGCCCGTCTTGGCCGACACGGTGACAAGGGGCGCGCCGCGCAGCTGCGGGAGGAGACGTTCGAACATCTCCTTCAGCTCGGCCAGCTTTTCCTGCTTGTCGTCCTCTAGATCCCATTTGTTGACGGCGACCACCACGGCGCGGCCTTCGGTCTCGGCGAAGTCGGCGATGCGCAGGTCCTGCACCTCGAAGGGAATCTCCACGTCGAGAAGCACCACCACCACCTCGGCGAAGCGCACGGCGCGGAGACCGTCGGCGACGGAGAGCTTCTCCAGCTTCTCCACCACCCTGGCCTTCTTGCGCATTCCGGCAGTGTCCCAGATGCGGATCGGCGTGCCCTGCCAGTCGGCGCGGACGGAAATGGCGTCGCGGGTAATCCCGGCCTCAGGGCCCGTCAGCATCCGGTCGGTGCCGAGGATCTTATTGATCAGGGTGGACTTTCCGGCGTTCGGGCGGCCGATGACGGCGATCTGCAGGGGTTTGGTGGCGGTGGGGCGGTGGGCGTTCTCATCCGCCTCAAGCTCGGCCTCGTCCTCGGGAATGTCGGTGTCGGTCTCCGGCAGCATCTCGGCTTCGCGGGGGGCGAATTCTTCCTCGAAGGGCTTCAGGGCAGTGTAGAGGTCGTCCATCCCCTCGCCATGTTCGGCGGAAAGACGGATCGGGTCGCCGAGGCCCAGGGACCAGGCTTCCAGCGCGCCGCTGTCGCCCGCCTTGCCCTCGGCCTTGTTGACGCCGAGAAGGACGCGGGCGGCCTTCTTGCGCAGGATGTCGGCGAACACCTCGTCCGAGGGGGTGACGCCGACCCGCCCGTCGATCAGGAAGAGGCAGACATCGGCCATGTCGACGGCGCGTTCGGTCAGGCGGCGCATCCGGCCTTGCAGGCTGTCGTCCGTCACCTCTTCAAGGCCCGCGGTGTCGATCACGGTGAAGCGCAGGTCGAAAAGCCGGGCATCGCCCTCGCGCAGGTCGCGGGTCACGCCGGGCTGGTCGTCGACCAGCGCGAGCTTGCGGCCCACGAGGCGGTTGAAGAGCGTCGACTTGCCCACATTGGGGCGGCCCACGATGGCGAGGGTGAAGGTCATCTTATGTGTCCAGGCTTCGCGAAGCCGCCCAGATACACGGCTTCGCCCCTAGCGGAAAGCGTGAAGTTGCCCCTTGCCGCCTACGACATAGAGCGTCCCGCCCGCAACGGCGGGTTGCGCCGCGGCGCCTCCGGGGATTTCGGCGGTGTAGGTGAGCGCGCCATTGGCCGGGTCGAAGGCGCGCAGGAGCCCGTCGGAGGAGACGACCATGACGCGGCCACCGGCAAGGACCGGGCCGTAATGGGCGTAGATGCCCTTGCGCTTCTTGATCTTGTCCTGGGTGAAATAGGGCATTTCGACGGACCAGATCACCTCGCCCGTGGCGGCGTCGAGACGGACGAGCCGAGCCTCGTCGTTGACCAGGAAGAGAGAGCCGCCTGCCACGGCGACGGGGCCGAGCGCGCCTTCGGTCGCGGACCAGAGCTTTTCCCCCGAGGAGGCGGAAAGCGCCACGGTGCGGCCCGCGCCGGACCCGGCGTAGATCGTCTTGCCCGCGATCACCGCGTCGCCGGTGACGTCGTAGGTGACGGCATAGGCGCGGCCAAGCCGCTTGCCCGCGAGCGAGGATTGCCAGACCTTGGTGCCGCCGCCGATCTTGAGGACGGCCATCAGGTCGCCCGCCGACGAGGGGAAGATCACCGCGCGGTCGCCGATGCTGGGGGCGGCGGTGCCGACATAGGCAGTCTTGCCGGGGGTGCCGACGACCTGCCAGATCACCTTGCCGCTGGCCGCGTCGACCGCCCAGGCCGAACCATCCATGCCCGCGACATAGACCGCGTTGCCATCGGCCGCGGGGGCGCCGCTGACCGGGGCGTCGACGCGCTGGCGCCAGAGGACGGCACCGGTGGCGGCGTCGAGCGCCACCAGCTCGCCATAGCCGGTGGTGGCGAAGAGGCGGCTGCCCGCGACGGCGAGGCCGCCCGCGGACTGCCCGCCGCCCTTGTCGAAGCTGGCGGCGAGGTCGGTGGACCAGAGCGTCGCGCCGCCGGTCGAGGTGGCGGTGACGGCGGTGCCTGCGTCGATGGTGAAGATGCGGCCATCCGCCACAACGGGCGCGGCGGAGATGCGGTTCTTGCGGCTGGAGCCGGCGCCGATATTGGCCGACCAGACCCGCTGCGGCGTGGGGGACAGCGCGGCATGCGGCATCAGGTGGCGGGCGTTGCCGGCGCGCTGGGTCCAGTCGCCGCCGGTCTGGGCGCCGAGCGAGATCGGGACGCTGCGGTTCTCGGCCTCGGCGGGGGCGGTGGGCGCGGGCTTGCCCTCGACAGGGATCGAGGCGTCAAGGTCGGTGCGGACCGGGAAGCGTTCGCCCTGGAGGATCACTTCCTTGTCGCCGCAGGCGGCGAGACACGCCAGAAGCGCCGCGCCGGTCATTAGCCTGATCTTCATGCCTGCCACCTGATAGGACCTTTCGCTTCCGCCCATCGCCGTCTCAGCCGCCTGCCGTTTCGGGCAGGGTGCCGCCCAGCGCCGTCACCACCTGCCCGAGCCGCGCCCTGAGCGAGCCGGAGGCTTCCTGGTCCTGCATCAACGCCGTCAGAGCGGCGACGGCTTCATCCGTCTTGCCCTCTTCAATCAGGAGATAGGCCAGCTGCTCCTCGGCCAGGACGCGGTAAGGACGGCCCGGGACGGCGATGCCGTCAAGCGCGGCGCGGCGGTCGGCGGCGGGCAGGTCGGCCCCGGCGACCAGCACCCGGCGCAGGACGGCGAGATCACGGTAAACGGGGGAGAGCGATCCGTCACCGGCCACCTTGTCCAGCGCGGCGAGCGTCGCGGCCTTGTCCTCGGCCAGGTCGGAGGCGGCGATAAGCTGCAGGATCGCGGTCTGCCCGGCAGCGGCGGGCACGGCGGCCAGCGCTTCGCGGCGTTCCTCGGGGGTGCCCTGGTCCAGCGCGTCAATCACCGCATCGCCGAAGGCTTCGGCCCGGGATTCGGCGCGGGATTTCGACCATTCGGTCCAGGCGGTGCCGACGACAAGGCCGAGGATGATCACCATCCCGATCCAGCCGTACTTGCGGAAGAGCCGGAACAGGCGGTCGCGGCGCACCTCTTCGGTGACTTCGTCGATGAAGCTGTCGGGATTGCTCACGCCTTGGCCTTTTCCTGTCGTTTGCCCCGTCTTACAGGCAAAGCCCGCACATTGCCAAGCCCTGCCCCGCCGCAGCGGCGGTCAGAAATCCGTGGGCAGGCCGAGGTTCTTGCGGAAGCCGGTGATCCAGTCCTCATAGCCTGCGGGCAATGTGCCTGCGGTCTGCATCGCTTCCAACATGTCCAGCGCCTCGCGGTTCTCGGCGGTCGGGTCCTGCAGCAGCATGGCCCGCTGGTCGAGCGCGCGCACCACGTCGATCCGATACCAGACATCGTCGGGATATGCGGCGGCAAGGTCGCGCATGATGCGCAGGGATTCGTCCTGGTGCGGCAGCGCGCCGCGATAAT
>NZ_DAIQAT010000083.1:0-14829 GCF_036781545.1 Tabrizicola sp. | reverse complement strand
CTTCGCAGTCGTTGAGGTATTCGTTGACCACGCCTTCCGGCGACCAGTTGAAGGCGTAGCCCAGAAGCCCGGTCGGGTTTTGCGGCAACGCGCCCACGCGCAGGCGGATCGAGCGGACCTTGTCGAACTGTTCAGCCAGATGCGCGCCGACGATACCGACGAAGCCGGGAGCAAGACCGCATTGCGGGGCCATCAGGCCCTTGGAGGTGGTGGAAAGCTCGCGGATGTGCCTGGTTGTGGGCACATCCTCGGTCAGGTCGAAGTAGTGCAGGCCCAGCGCGTGCGCGACGGTCGAGACGCCGATGTTCAGGTGGAACGGCAGGCAGGACAGGACGGCTTCCTGGCCTTTCAGCAGGTCGGCGATGGCAGCCTGGTCCTGAAGATCGACGGTTCGGGTCGGGAAGGGGGCATTGACCTTGCGCGCGTCGACGCCCGTCACTTCGAAGCCCGACTCCACCAGAAGCTCGGCCGCGAGATGGCCGACCTTGCCAAGGCCGAGCACGGCCACTTTCCTGAACGACATGGGTATTTCCTTTCCGGGCCGCAGTCCTGCGCGGCGATCTTCTGCGGGGAAGGCTACCCCCGGCGGGTGCCGGTTGCGCCGGGCCGTTCGGCGAAATCATCGGCAATACCATGCAAAATGACGGCGGAGTCGACATTCTATCCGTGCCGGTCGACAGGCCGGAAAAGCGAAGGCGCGCCGGGGGAAACCGGCGCGCCTGTATCCTGTCGGCCTTGGGCCTAGACCGGGAATTCAACCCCCTGCGCCAGCGGCAGTTTCGCCGAATAGTTCACCGTCGAGGTCTGCCGCCGCATGTAGCCCTTCCAGGCGTCCGAGCCGCTTTCGCGCCCGCCGCCGGTTTCCTTCTCGCCGCCGAAGGCCCCGCCGATTTCGGCGCCCGAGGGGCCGATGTTGACGTTGGCGATGCCGCAGTCGGAGCCGGAGGCGGAGAGGAACGTTTCCGCCTCGCGCAGGTTCAGGGTGAAGATGCAGGAGGACAGACCCTGCGGCACGGCGTTCTGCAGCGCGATGGCTTCGTCCAGATTGTCATAGGTCATGACATAGAGGATCGGCGCGAAACATTCCTCGCAGACAGTGGCGGTCTGGCCCGGCATTTCGACCAGCGCGGGGGTGACATAAGCCCCGCCCTTCACCGCATCGACCGCCTGCCCGCCGTGGACGGTGCCGCCCTCGGCGCGCGCCTTGTCCAGCTGTTTGAGCATCCGGTCGCGCGAGCCTGCGTCGATCAGCGGGCCGATCAGGGTGCCCGCCTTGCGCGGATCACCGACCGGCAGCGCGGCGTAGACCTTCGCCAGCCGCTTGACCAGATCGTCGCGGACCGAGCGGTGCACGATCAGCCGCCGCAGCGAAGTGCAGCGTTGCCCCGCCGTGCCGACCGCGCCGAAGGCGATGGCACGGACGGCCATTTCCAGATCGGCCGAGGGCGCGACGATCATCGCGTTGTTGCCACCGAGTTCGAGGATCGCCCGGCCCCAGCGCGCCGCGACCTTCGGGCCGACGATGCTGCCCATCCGGGTGGAGCCGGTGGCCGAGAGGACCGGCACGGCGGGCGAGGCGACCAGCGCCTCGCCGATGGCCGGGCCGCCGATCACCAGTTGCGACAGGCCCTGCGGGGCGTCTTCGCCGAAGCGGGCCATGGCGCGTTCCAGGCAGCGATGCGCGGCGATGGCGGTGAGCGGAGTCTTTTCCGACGGTTTCCAGATCACCGGATTGCCGCAGACCAAGGCCAGCGCCGTATTCCAGGACCAGACGGCGACCGGGAAGTTGAAGGCGCTGATGACGCCGACCGGACCCATCGGATGCCAGGTCTCGGCCATCCGGTGGCCGGGGCGTTCGGAGGCGATGGTCAGGCCGTACAGCTGGCGCGACAGGCCGACGGCGAAATCGCAGATGTCGATCATCTCCTGCACTTCGCCCAGGCCTTCGGAGGTGATCTTGCCGACTTCCAGCGTCACCAGCGCGCCCAAGGCCGCCTTGGCGGTGCGCAACTCCTCGCCCAGAAGGCGGACAAGCTCGCCACGGCGCGGCGCGGGAACCTCGCGCCACTGGCGGAAGGCGGCTTGCGACCGGGCGATGATCGCGGGCATGTCGGCGGCCTGCGTCTCTTGCACACGGGCGATTTCCGCCCCGTCGATGGGCGAGTGCACGGCAAGCGAGCCCCCGGTGAGGTCGGCGGCGGTCAGCCCGGCGGCGGCAAGGATTTCGGCATGGGTCATTTTGTGGCTCCTGTGACAAGCGCGCGCTGGTCGGGCAGCGCCATCGAGATGAGGAAGGGGTCTTCGGCCTGCATGTGCTGGAAACCGGCCTTCGAGGCGAGGCCGCGCCAGTTTGCCCGGATCAGCGCTTGCGCGACAGCCCCGCCGAGCGTGGTGCCGGGTCCGGCGACGATGAAATAGTCAGGTGCGAATTCGCGGGCGGCGGTGCGGATCGCGGCGGTGAAGTCATAGGGCTGCACCACCTGATGGCCGAGCGTGTAATCGTAAAGCGCATCCGTCGTCGCGGCGCCCGGCCACCAGACATGGCCGCGGCCGTCGATCAGCGGTTTCCCGGCTTTCGTGAAAAGGCTTTTCGGAAGCACCGCCCGGCCCTTCGCCGCGACCGGGGCCTGCAAGGCGGTGTGGAAGGCCGCGTGGTTGCCGAGCCGCAGGGGGAAGCGGTTCTGGACCGGTGGCACGGCGGCTTCGAACGCCTTCAGCCCCGCCTCATTTCCGGCGATCACCAGCATCCCGCCAAGGTCGATCGACAGTGCAAGGTCATGGCCGGGGCGGTCGCCGATCTGGTCCACCAGCGCCAGCAGTTCCTCGCGCCGGGTGGGCGCATCCTGCCAATCCTCGCCCATGAACGGATAGACCAGCTGCCCGCCGATCAGCGCCTCTTGCATCAGGCTGCCCATCGTGTTGACCAGCGTGAACCCGTCCATCGGCGACAGCGCCCCGGCGCAGGCGAGCGCAGAATACCAACCCATCGAATTGCCGGTGACGGCCACCACCTCCACCCCGTCCAGCGATAGCGCGTCGCCCAGGGTGCAGGCGTAGATCAGCGCGCTGGCATTGTCGCCGCGCGAATGGCGGGAGACGGAATAGGCCTGCGCCCCGTCCAGCGCGGTCAGGGTTTCCTGCCCCAGCCGGGTACGCTCGGCGTCAAAGCGGGCCAGCAGCGCTGTGTCGGGGAAATGGGCCAGCGAGCCGAGTTCGGTCTTGGTATAGGTGCCGCGACCGGGGCAGATCAGGACGGCGGTCTTCATCGCACCAACCCCTTGGCCGCCGCCACGATCCCGGCAGAGGACGGCATCGTCGCCGCATAGGCCGGGCCGGTGGCGATGAAGCTGTCCTCGGCGGTCAGGCGGGCCAAAGGCACCCCCGGCGCGGCTTCGTGGAAGTGGGCCATCAGCGTCTCGGCCACGCCACCGGAATGGCGGGTCTCGTCGACGATCAGGATATGCTTGCAGCCTTGGACCGCCGCCGTCAGCGCGTCCTTCGGCAGGGGGGACAGCCAGCGGGTATCGACGATCCGAGCCTTGATCCCCGCGGCTTCGATCTGGGGCAGCGCCTGATTGGACAGATAGACGCCGTTGCCGAAGGTGACGATGGCGAGGTCCGCGCCGTCGCCGCTGACCCCCACCTCGCCCAGCGCGATCCGTTCGGACGGGTCGGGGTAGCGGGTCATCCAGAGCCCGTCCTTGTCGCCGTGCAGGTCGCGCATCGGATAGAGGGCGATGGGTTCAAGGAAGACCACCACCCTCTGCTCCTCGCGCGCCAGCCGCACACATTCGCGCAGCATCCGCGCGGCATCTGCCCCGTTTGACGGCACGGCAAGGATCACCCCCGGAATGTCACGCAGCACGGCGACCGAGTTGTCGTTGTGGAAATGCCCGCCGAAGCCCTTCTGGTAACCAAGGCCTGCAATGCGCAGCACCATCGGGTTGGTGAAGGCGCCTTGACTGAAGAAGGGCAGCGTCGCCGCCTCGCCCCGCAACTGGTCCTCGGCATTATGCAGATATGCTAGGAACTGGATTTCCGGCATCGGGACAAAGCCGTTCTGCGCCATGCCGATGGCGAGGCCGAGGATCGACTGTTCGTCCAGGAGCGTGTCGATCATCCGGTCCGGCCCGAAGCGCTGGGTCAGCTTCTGGGTCACGCCATAGACACCGCCCTTGCGGCCCACATCCTCGCCCATCATCACGATCTCGCGGTGGGACAGCATCAGGTCTGTCAGCGCCCAGTTGATGATCCGCGACATGATCTGCGGCTCGTCCATCGCCTTGAGGTCGGCGCCGAAAGCCTGCGCCCGCGCCTCGGGCGTCGGCCCGTTGGTGGGCTTGCAGGGGCGCGGCGGCGGGATCAGGCTTGCCATCACCTCTGCCGCCGTCTTCAGCCGGGGCCGCTTCACGGCATCCCCCGCTACCCGTTCCACCCGCACGCAGGTCTCGCGATACACGGTCAGCGCGTCCTCCGGGGTCATCACTCCCGCCTGATCCAGCAGCCGCGCCGAATGCAGCAGCGGATCCTGCGCCTCTTCGGCCTCCACCTCCTCGCGGGCAAGGTAGGTCGTCGGCACATCCGCGCCCGCATGGCCGTAGAGGCGGATCGTGCGCAGGTGCAGGAAGGCGGGTTTCTTCCGCGTCCGCACGAACTCTGCCGCTTCCGCCGCCACGCGGTAGGTGTCGTAGAGGTCCAGCCCATCGGCCTTGAAATAGGCAAGGCCCGGCCGGGCGGAGAAGGTCGCCTCGATCCAGCCGGTCGGCGTCTTTGTGGAAATGCCGATCCCGTTGTCCTCGCAGACGAAAAGGAGCGGCAGGGGCACCGACTGGTAGCTGGTCCACTGCGCGGTGTTGAACGCCCCCTGCGCGGTGGAATGGTTGGCGCTGGCATCGCCGAAGCTGCACATCACCAGCGCATCCTCGGGCAGGATCGCATGTTCGGGCCGGTGCCGCCGCGCCGCGCCGATGGAATAGGCCGCGCCGACCGCCTTCGGCAGGTGGCTGGCGATGGTCGAGGTCTGCGGCGGGATCATCAACCGGCGCGAGCCCAGCACCTTGTGCCGCCCGCCCGAGATCGGGTCGTCCTTGGACGAAGCGAAGGACAGGAGCATGTCCCAGGCGGGGGTTTCGCCCGGCACCTGCCCGGCGCGGGCGATCTGGAAGGCGGCGTCGCGGTAGTGCAGGAAGGCCATGTCGGCGGGCCGCAGGGCCAGCGCCACCGCCGCCAGCCCCTCATGCCCGGACGATCCGATGGTGTAGAACCCCTGCCCCGCCCGCTGCATCGCGCGGCTCTGCCGGTCCAGCCCCCGGGTCAGGCAGCTGGCACGGAAGGCTTGCACGGCCAGTTCCGGCGAGAGCGGACCCGAGGGTGATTTCCCCGCGGGGAAATCCCGCGCGGCGACCCGGCGCAGGAAATTCTCATGCACGATCTCGCAGCGGTCCAATCAGGCCCCCATCATTGCGGGGCCACCGGCGCCCGCGATGGGCCGGCAGGAAGGGGACTGGACGTGCATCATCGGACCGATCGGTGTTTTGCGGGAGTGTATCTGAAGAAAAACTCCAATAGAACCGATGAAAAGTCGCTTGTCTGTGAGGTTTCCGCACATGATCGCCCCCCGCCGCTTCCTGCCCTCGGTCAGTTCGCTCCTCGCGCTGGAGGCGGTGGAACGCCTTGGCTCGGCCACTCTGGCGGCGGCAGAGCTGTCGCTGACCCATTCCGCCATCTCGCGCCAGCTGCGGCATCTGGAGGACCAGATCGGCGTCACGCTCTTCGAACGTGCGGGCCGCGCACTGGTCCTCACCCCCGCAGGCCGCGATTATGCCGCCACCGCACGGGGCTATCTGCAGGATCTGGCGCGGGCCAGCCTGAAGATCCGGGCTGCGGGGTCGCGGATGAGCCTGAACCTCGCCGTCCTGCCCGCCTTCGGCACGCACTGGCTGCTGCCGCGCCTGAAGGCCTTTACCGACGCGCATCCCGAGGTGACGGTGAACCTGTCCACCCGGCTGGCCTCGTTCGACTTCGCCCGCGATCCGTTCGACGCCGCGGTGCATTTCGGCACTGGCGACTGGCAGGGGGTGGAGTATCTGGACCTGATGCGCGAGCGGGTGATCCCCGCCGGGTCCCCCCTTTTGCTGCGCGACGGCCCCCTGCCGCCGGAGCGGTTGCTGGACTTCCCCCTGCTGCATCTGGAAAGCCGCCCCGGCGCCTGGGAAGACTGGTTCGCCCGTCGTCGCGTGCCGGTGGACCGGCTGCGGGGGATGCTGTTCGACACCTTCGCCCACATGTCCGAGGCGGCGGCCCTGGGCTTCGGCCTGGCGCTGTTGCCGTCCTTCCTGTTCGAGGCGGAAGCGGAGCGCGGTCGGCTGGTCGCGGCGGTGGAGGGGTTCGAGGCGCTGGAAGCCAGCTACTCGCTGGTCTGGCCGAAGGGGCGGGTGGTGGGGAAGCCGTTGGGGATGTTGCTGGAGTGGTTGGGGAAGTCGCTATAGTAGATTTGCAGGAAGCGGGGTGATGGCTTGCAGCGACGGATGATTGCTGCCTAAGTTTGGCGATCATTCGTTTGAGGCCATGGAGCTTGAGTTCACTCGCAATTCTGAATCCGCTCACCGGCCTTCAGTCTTTCGGCCTCGTGCCAAGTTTGAAGCTTTCGGGTGTCTTGTTGCCAGAGGCACCGATTCTTTTGCCTCTTGGCCGTCACATCGGCCCCAACAAGGGATTTGGTGCAAGACATATCTGGGCGGAGCACAGGCTTGAGATGGAAAGATCAGGTCAACTTTCAGAAGCGGATGTCCCACTCTATGTTCTGTCCATCATTCAGGTTGGAACACCGCTATATTTTGAAGGAGCAAGTTGGCAGCACACCCGATTGATGGCAGTTCGATCTACCGCGGGAACAGCTGTCATTGAGTTCAGAGAGCGCCGTGAAGCAGCCGTCTGGTCGGTCGTCACGGCATTCTCCGGAACGAAAACGCACGGCACCCGTGTGGGAGCCGTGCGCTGATGCTGTGCTTGCAGTAGCAGCGTTCCCTTAGCTCATCGGGGTCGGGAACCACCCTTGCGTGTCCTGCAAATGATCCCCCTGCAAGGATCACCTTCCACATGAGCGGGCCAATTCACAGGTGAAGCCGACTCAAAATGCTCTTTAAGGCACAGCTGGAAGATACGCTTTCCGCACACTGTTTTCAAGACAGACTGCGTCCGTCCTCCTCACCCGTGCTTCACCATAACATGCCGCACCACGGTGTAGTCCTCCAGCGCATAGGCGCTCATGTCCTTGCCATACCCACTCTGCTTCAGCCCGCCGTGCGGCATTTCGTTGGTCAGCATGAAGTGGGTGTTGATCCAGGTGCAGCCGTAACGCAGCCGCGCGGCGGTGGCCATCGCCCGGCCCACGTCGCGGGTCCAGACCGATGACGCCAGCCCATAGTCACTGTCGTTGGCCCAGGTCACCGCCTCGTCCACGTCCGAGAATGGCGTGACGGAGACCACCGGGCCGAAGACCTCGCGGCGGACGATCTCGTCGTCCTGTTTCGCGCCAGCAACGACTGTAGGGCGGTAGTAGAAGCCCTGCTCCATCGCCTCGCCGCCGGTGGTGATCTGCACATGGTTCAGCTCGCGGGCGCGGTTGACGAAGCTTGCCACCCGGTCGCGCTGGCGCTGGCTGATCAGCGGGCCGATCTCGTTCGTGGTGTCGTCCTCGGCGGCGAGCGTGATCGAGGCGGCGGCGGAAGTGAGGTCGGCGACCAGGGTGTCGTAGACCTTCTTCCCCGCATAGACCCGGCAGGCGGCGGTGCAGTCCTGCCCGGCGTTGTAGAAGCTGAAGGCGCGCAGGCCTTCGACCACGTCCGAAACATCGGCATCGTCGAAGACGATCACCGGGGCCTTGCCGCCCAGTTCCAGATGGGTGCGCTTCACGGTCTTGGCGGCGGCGTCCAGCATCTTCTTGCCCGTGGCCACGTCACCCGTCAGGCTGATCATGTCGACGCCCGGATGGTTGATCAGGTAGCTGCCCACCGTCTGGCCGCGGCCCGCGATGACGTTTACCACGCCTTCGGGCAGCACATCGGCCAGGATATGCGCCAGTTTCAACGCGGTCAGGGGCGTCTGCTCGCTGGGCTTGAAAATCACCGTATTGCCGCCGCCGATGGCGGGGCCAAGCTTCCAGGCCATCATCATCAGGGGATAGTTCCAGGGGGCAATCGAGGCGACCACCCCCACCGGATCGCGGCGGATCATGCTGGTATGGCCGCTCAGGTATTCCCCTGCCACCGTCCCGGTCATGCAGCGCACTGCACCCGCGAAGTAGCGGAAGCAGTCGACGATGGCCGGGATCTCGTCGTTCAATGCGGCATTGATCGGCTTGCCGCAGTTCAGCGCCTCCAGCGCCGCGAAGGCATCCGCCTCGGCCTCGATCCGGTCGGCGATGGCCAGCAGCGCGGCGGAGCGTTCGGCAGGGGTCGTCCGCGACCAGCCCTCGAAGGCCTTCCGCGCCTCGGCCACCGCCCGGTCGACCTGCGCGGTCGAGGCTTCGGGCACCTCGAGGATCAGCGCGCCGGTGCGTGGGTTCAGGACGGATTCCTTCGCCTCCTGTCCCGCCTCGAAGCTGGAGCCGATCAGAAGCTGGGTCTGGATGGTCATGAAAGGTCTCCCTATTTGCCCATGCCCGCGGTCTCGGACCCGCCGCGGGTCAGGTAATAGGCGGCGAGGATGGGGAAGAAGGTGGCCGCGAAGACCACGATGGCGACAACGTTGGTCACCGGGCGCTGGCGCGGGCGGATCAGCTCGTCCAGCATCCAGATCGGCAGGGTCTTGGACGCGCCGCCCGAGCCGGCGGTGAAGATGGTGACGATGACCTCGTCGAAGGACAGCGCGAAGGCCAGCATCCCGCCTGCGAGGAGCGCCGAGCCCATGTTGGGCAGCAGCACATGCCGGAAGGTCTGGAAGGCATTGGCGCCGAGGTCTGCCGACGCCTCCATGATCCCGCCGGACAGCCGGCGCAGACGGGCGACGGCGTTGTTGTAGACGATGACGATGCAGAAGGTGGCGTGGCCGAGGACGATGGTCCAGGTGGAGAAGGGGATGTCCAGCACCCCGAAGGCCGAGCGCAGCGCCATGCCGGTGATGACCCCGGGCAGGGCGATGGGGAGAAGGATCAAGAGGCTGATCTGGTCGCGCCCGAAGAAGGCCGTCCGCGTCATCGCCGCCGCAACCAGCGTCCCCAGGATCAGCGCGATGCTGGTGGCGATGGTCGCGACCCTGAGCGACAGCCAGAGCGGCGGCCAGATGTCGGGCCGGTCATACCAGGCGGTCGCGAACCACTGGGTCGTGAGGCCGGGCGGGGGGAACTGGAAGCTGCGCTCCTCGGTCGTGAAGGCGTAAAGGAAGATCAGGAGGATCGGCAGGTGCAGGAACAGGAGGCCGCCAATGGCCGCCGCGCGCAGGGACAGGGGAGAGCGGTCAGAGAGCATCGAACGCCCCCAACCGCCGCGCCAGCGCCAGATAGACCAGCATGATCAGGATCGGCACCACCGCGAAGGCCGCGGCCAGCGGGATATTCCCGGCGGTGCCCTGCAACTGGTAGACCGCCATGCCGATGAAATTGGCCGAATTGCCGATGATCTGGGGAATGATGTAGTCGCCCAGCGTCAGCGAGAAGGTGAAGATCGACCCGGCGATCACCCCCGGCAGCGCCAGAGGCAGGACCACGGTGCGGAAGGTCTGCGCCCTTGTGGCACCCAGGTCGGCCGAGGCTTCCAGCATCGAGGTGGGCACCCGCTCCAGCGAAGCCTGCATCGGCAGGATCATGTAGGGAAGCCAGATGTAGCAGAAGACCATGAAGGTCCCGAGGGGCGAGGTGGAAAGCGACGAGCCCTCAAGCCCCGGGATCGACAGCAGGCCGTCGAGGATCCAGGAGGTATATGTCCGCTCCGCCGCCCAGCCGATGATTCCCTCCTTGGCCAGGATCAGCTTCCAGGCATAGACCTTGACCAGATAGCTCGACCACAGGGGCAGCATGACGCCCAGGTAGAAGGCGGCCTTCCAGTGACCCTTGGCGTAACGGGCGGCGTAATAGGCGATGGGGAAGGCAAGGACGGCGCAGGCCAGGGTGACGGCGGCGGCCATGGTGACCGTGCGGACCAAGATGTCGAAGTTCGAGGGCCGCATGAGTTCGGCATAGGTCTTCAGCGTGACCTCCTGCTTCACCACGCCGGAGAATTCGTCGATCGAGTAGAAGCTCTGCAGCAGCAGCGCCAGCAGCGAGCCGAGGTAGACCACCCCGAGCCAGAGGAGCGGCGGGGTCAGCAGCAGCGCCAGCAGCACCCGCGGATGCCGCCAGAAGAGCGCGGTCAGCCGGTCGGCAAGGCCCCGGGCGGGCAGGATCGCGGAGGCGGTCATGGCTGCGCCCCCGAGGGGCAAAAATTCTTGCAGGAAGAATTTTGGGCGCTTGGTTCTGCAAGGATGCGCCGGGTGTGAATGGCGGAGCCTCCGGCGGGGATATTTGCAGACAGAAAATGGACCTGCGGTGATGTCATTTTCTGTCCCCAAGTATCCCGGGAGTGAGGGGGCAGCGCCCCCTGCGACAGGGCGGTCTTGAGATGGCGCATCAGGATGCCCCCATCAGGTGCAAGGCGCCGGGGTCGAAGGCGATTGCTGTCGTCGCGCCCTCGGGCGGCACGGGCTGGCCCGCCGGGACCAACGCCGCGATTTCGGTGCCCTGCGCCTCGATCACCACCCTTGTGCCCGAGCCAAGGTAGCGCAGCGCGGTCACGGTGCCCGAGACGGGGCCGCTCGCCGCCAGCCGCGTCGCCTCGGGGCGGAGCGAAGCCCATTCCGCCGGACCGCCCAGGCGCTGGGTCAGATCAGGAGGCAGCACGTTGGACGATCCGACGAAATCGGCCACGAAACGGGTGGCAGGGCGATCGTAGATGTCTTGCGGGCTGCCGATCTGGGCGATGCGGCCTTCGTTGAACACCGCCAGGCTGTCGGCCATCGACAGGGCCTCGTGCTGGTCATGGGTGACGAAGACGAAGGTCAGGCCCAGCCGCTTTTGCAGCGCCTTCAATTCGTCCTGCATTGCCTCGCGCAGCTTCAGGTCCAGCGCGCCGAGCGGTTCGTCCAGAAGCAGCACCCGTGGCTCGTTCACCAGCGCACGGGCCAGGGCCACCCGCTGCCGCTGCCCGCCGGACAGCTGGGCGGGCTTGCGGTCGCCGTAGGCGCCCAGCTTGACCAGCGCCAGCATTTCCTCGGCCTTCGCGTGGCGCTGGCGGCGGCCCATGCCCTTGACCATCAGCCCGTAGGCCACGTTGTCCCGCACGTTCAGATGCGGGAACAGCGCATAGTCCTGGAACACCGTGTTCACGTTGCGCAGGTGCGGCGGGGTTTGCGAGACATCCTCGCCGAAGATGTGGATCGCCCCGCCGGTGGGTTTCTCGAAGCCCGAGATCAGCCGCAGGCAGGTGGTCTTGCCCGACCCGGACGGCCCGAGCATGGCGAAGAACGAGCCCTCGGCGATGGTCAGGTCCACGCCGTCGACGGCCTTCACCTGGCCGAAGTGACGGGAGACGTTCTGGAACGAGACGGAAGCGGTCATGAGGTATCCGTAGGGTGGGGTTGCACCCCACCGTTGCGAGGAAAGGTGGGGTAGAACCCCACCCTACGAAGGCATCGCCCCCGCCGGGAGACGGGGGAGTGGCGCTTACCGCCCGCCGATCACGCCGATATAATCCGAGACCCAGCGATAATATGGCACGCAAGCGCCTTCACCCTGAGAGCAGTTCGACACCGGGGTGGTCCAGAAGCGGATCTTGTCGAAATCGTCCATCCCGTTCGCGGTGCAGCTTTCCTTCGTCGACATGCCCGATCCGTCGGTGCAGGCCGCCGGGACGCTGGGGTTCGCCCCGAACCAGACCGCAAGGTCGGATTGCAGGTTGGACGACAGGGTATGTTCCATCCACAGATAGGCGCAGGTCGGGTTCTTGGCGTCGACATGCATCATCGTGGTGTCGGCCCAGCCCGTCGCCCCCTCTTCGGGAATCGTCGAATCCACCGGCTGCCCTTCAGACTTCAGGAGGTTCACCTGGAACGGCCATGACCCCGAGGCGACCACGCCCTCGTTCTTGACGTCGTCGATCTGGATCATCGCATCGTGCCAGTAGCGGCTGACCAGTTCGCGCTGGCCGCGCAGAAGGTTGAGCGCCGCCTTGTACTGGTCCTCGTTCAGCTCATAGGGATTGGTGATCCCCAGTTCGGGCTTGTGGGCCATCAGGTATTGCGCGGCATCGGCGATGTGGATCGGCCCGTCATAGGCCTGCACCCGGCCCTTGTTGGACTTGCCGTCGGGCAGGGTCTGCTCTTCGAACACCACCGACCAGGACTTCGGCGCCTCCTTGAAGACGTCGGTGTTGTACAGCAGGACGTTCGGCCCCCACATGTAGGGCACGCCATAATGCACCCCGTCCACCGTGTGCCAGGGTGCGTTCTGCATCCGCTCGTCCACATTCTTCCAGGACGGGATCAGGTCCGTGTTGATCGGTTGCACCCGGTCGCCCGCCACCAGCCGCAGCGAGGCGTCGCCCGAGGCCGTCACCAGGTCGAACCCGCCCTCGTTCATCAGCGCCACCATCTCGTCCGAGGTGTTCGCCGTCTTGACATTGACTTTGCAGCCCGAGGTTTCCTCGAACTTCGTCACCCAGTCGAAGGCCTTGTCGCTTTCGCCGCGTTCGATATAGCCCGGCCAGGCGACGATGTTCACCTGCCCCTCCGGCTCGCCCAGCGCGGCCACCTGGGCGACGGCGGGGGTCAGCCCCGTCAGAAGCGCAAGCGTTGTGGTTCCCAGAAGTTTGAGACGGTTCATGGCAGACTCCCGTTGGTGTGTCTCTGGCGGTATCGCGGCCGTCCGTTGCCCGGACCTGGGCAAAAGCGTAGGGGGTCACATTACTTTCGCAATAACAAAATACTGAAGCTAGCTATCGGCGTTGCCGATGGGTAGACCGGCTCAGGCGGGCCTGAAGTCGAATCCGCGATACTTGACGCGGGATTCATATTACATATTTCGCATTGAACGTGGTTGGTGGGTATTGATGGCGCATATTCTGATGATTGCTCCGGCACCGGTGATCGAGACCGGGGGCCGTGTCCGGCTGGATGTGAAGTTTGTCGAGGGGATGCGCGTCCAGCAGGCGCATTGGCCCAACCGGATCACCTGTCTTTTGCGGCGCGGCACCCCTGCCATCCCCTTCGGGCGCGACTATGATGCCGCCGAACTGCCCTTCGAACTGGTGCTGCTCGACCCCACGGAACCGATCGAGGCCCGCCACCTGGCCGGGCACGACCTGATCTATGCCGGGGCCGACGATTTCCGCTGCCTCGGCCTGGCCGATCTGTTGGCACCGGAGCAGAAGATCGTCTACGTCATTGAATACACCGATGAAACCCGCCGCCAGATCCTGAGCCTGGACCGCAATCGCGGGCTGGTCAGCCGGTTGAAGGGGCATGTCTGGCTGATGCAGCAGGAAAGGCGCCGGCGGAGTGCCCTTCGCGCGGCGCAGGGGCTGCAGTCGAACGGCTATCCCGCGCATGACCTGTACGGGCCGATGTGCCGCGACAGCCTGCATTTCCTGGACGGCCGCATGACGCCCGACCTCTTCGCGACCGAAGCCGAAATGACCGCGCGCGAGGCTCGGCGTGCCGAGGGCGGGCCCTTGCGGCTGGTCTATTCCGGGCGGCTGGAAACCATGAAGGGCGCGCAGGACCTGATCCCCGTCGCGCGCCGCCTGAGCGAACGCGGCGTCGATTTCACGCTGGACATCTTCGGCACCGGATCGCTGGAGGCCGAGATTGCCGCGGGCCTCCAGAGCCTGCCCGACCCGCAGCGGGTGCGGTTGCGCGGCGTGGTGGATTTCGAGACCGAGCTTGTACCCTTCACGCGCCAGAACGCCGACATCTTCCTGGGCTGCCATCGCCAGTCCGACCCGTCCTGCACCTATATCGAGGCGATGGGCTGCGGGGCCGCCGTGGCCAGCTACGACAACCGGATGTGGCAGCGGCTGAACGGCGAGGCGCAGGCCGGATGGGGCGCGCCCTTGGGAGATGCCCTGGCGCTGGCCGACCGCATCGCCGGGGTGGCGCGCGACCCGGCGGCGATCACCCGCTGCAGCCGCAACGCCTGGACCTTCTCGCAGGCGCATGGCTTCCAGCCCGAATTCCAGCGCCGGATGGAGCATCTGGCCCGCATCGCCGGGGTGAGCCTGCTGCCGGTGGCCTAGCTGGGCCGCGCCGCCGTCGTGCCCTGTGCCGAGCGGATGAAGTTGCTGGCCGGGGCGGTCAGGGGGGCGCCCTTGCGCCAGGCCAGGCCCACCTGCACCGAGGGCAGGTCGCCCGACACGTCGCGGATGTCGATCCGGTCGCCTTCCAGCGACCAGGGCCGGTAGACCAGGCTGGGCAGGATCGCCAGCCCCGCGCCGGTGGCGACAAGCGAGCGCACCGCCTCGACGCTGCGGGTGCGGAAGGCGATCTGCGGCTTCACCGGCAGGGCCGCGGTCAGGCGGCGGGTGGATTCCTCGATCTCGTCCACCATCAGCTGGATCAGCGGCTGGCCCGCCAGTTCTTCCAACGTGATCAGTTCCTGTTGCGCCAGCGGATGGCCCAGCGGCAGCCACAGCCGGTAGGGCGACACCACCAGCGTCTCGACATTCAGGGCCAGCCGATCCTTCACCGACGAGGTGAGCAGCACCGCCACATCCAGTTCGCCCCCGATCAGCAGATGCTGGAGGTAATCGCCGTTGTCCTCGATCACGTTCAGCTCGATCCGGGGATAGGCGCGGCGGTAGC
>NZ_DAIQAT010000082.1:0-14835 GCF_036781545.1 Tabrizicola sp. | reverse complement strand
TCCTGATCACCACCGACACCTTCATCGTCTACACCGCGAACATCATGGCGATCCTCGGCCTGCGCGCGCTGTATTTCGCGCTGGCAGCCCTGGTGCACCGCTTCCACTACCTGAAATACGCGCTGGCCGTGGTGCTGATCTTCATCGGGCTGAAAGGCTTCTACAGCTACTTCTTCGGCAAGTTCGACCCTTACCTGTCGCTGGCGATCACGCTGGGCATCATCGCGGCCGGGATCGTCTATTCGCTGTGGAAGACCCGCGGCGATGACGACGGGCACAGGCCCACGGTCGCGAAGGTCGCCGACTGATCAGGCACCCTGCCTGATCTGCACCGTAACATCGTGGTCGCCGGGCACCCCGGCGATCCGCAGCACCGAAAGCCCCAGCGTCACGTCCACCATGCCATCGGCGCGGCGCGAGACCTGGGGCGGCTTCGGCCAGGCGGTCAGGTCATAGACCTGCTCGGCCTGCCACTGGCTGACATGCGTCACCCCGCCATAGGCCAGCACGAAGACGACAGCACCCGGCCCCGGGTCGATCAGGTTGATCCCCGTCCCCGCATGCACCGTGTCGTTCCCGCCCCCCAGCCGCACCCGGTTCCGCCCCGGCCCGGTATGCACCACGGATGACCCGTCGCCGTCATGGATCTCGTCGTTGCCATGCCCGCCGAAGATCTTGTTCCGCGCCGCCGTGCCGATGATCGTGTCGTCGCCGGTGCCACCGTCCAGCACGTCGCGCCCGCCTCCGCCGATCAGCCGGTCATTCCCCGCCCCGCCATAGAAGAAATGCCGCGAGCTTTCGTTGACCGAGATCGCCCGCAGCACGTCATCTCCCTCGCCGCCGTAGAAGGTGGCCCCGCCGTATTTCGGCCCGATCATCACATCGTTCCCGCGCGAGCCGCGCACGTCGACCATCACCCGCTCGGTGGTCTCGAAATGGATCGGGCTGTCGGGATGCGCCACGATGCGCAGGACGCGCGGGGCCTTCTTCGCCGCCTCGGCATCCTCGTGCCGGGCCAGCACCGTGGCGATGCGGATGTTCTCCACATTCATCGGGCAGTGCAGGACATAGCCGTCCGGCCCCCCCAGATACCATAGCGTGTCCTCGCCGCCGTCCTTGCTTTTCCGGATCTTCTCCACCTCGGCGCCATAGGCCCAGTAGTTGTCGTTGCCCCGCCGCCCCTCCAGCACGACCGAACCGTCCACCGCCATCATCGCGTTCACGCCATCCGCCGGGTTCTCGAACCCGCGCAGGTCCAGCCCCAGCTCCAGCGCCCCCTTCACCAGCTCGCCCCGCAGCACATCCATCGGCGCGGTCGCGATCAGGTTCTCCGTCTCGCCGGGGTCGGCGACCACGTCGTAGACATGCTCCTCGCCGTTCGGATAGCGGAAATAGCGGTACTGGCTGTAGCCCTCGATCGAGGGGCGCACCGACAGCGTCCCGAAGACCGAGGTGATCGGCGACTTCGTGGTGTCGAACGTCCCGAAACTCGGGTCGATCAGCGGCAGCAGGCTCTGCCCCGACACCCAGTCGGGCCGGGGCGGCAGCCCGGCAAGCTGCATCACCGTCTTGGGGAAATTGTGCAGGGAAACCGGCAGCTCCACCACCCGGCCCCCCTCCATCCGGGGCGACCAGATCGCCAGCGGCACATGCGCGGCCGAATCCCACTGGCTCATCTTGTGGAAACTGTCGTGATTCCCAAGGTTGAACCCGTTGTCCGACAGGAAGATCACCGTGGTCCTGTCCCCCAAAGGCGACGCCGCCAGCGCGTTCAGGAACCGCCCGATCTCATGATCCACATGGCTGATTGCGGCGAAATAGGCGCGCACCACCTGCCGCCAGCCATCGTCCCCGCCCTTTTCCGGCGTCCAGTTGCCGTTGGCGATATAGGCCGCCTCATAGACGGCGAAGCCCGGCGGAGGCCCGTAGTAATCCTCCGGCGCCGCGATGTCCGGCCAGCGAATCCGGGCGGGGTCATACAGCTGGTAGAACCGGTCCGGACATTCCAGGTTGTAATGCGGGTGCTTGAAGCCCAGCTGGATCAGGTGCCTGCGCGTCGGATCGGCCCGGCCCAGGAAGTCGATCGCATTCTGCGCCACGGTGAAATCGTAGAACAGATGGTCCTGCGACCCGTCGTCGTCGGGGTGGTTGATCCCCGCGATCCCCGGCCCCCGGTCGAGATAGGGATGCACCTTGGTCCGCCCGCTGCTGTCCTGCGCGGGCACGTCCTCGTGGAACAGCACCCGGCGATAGCGTTCCGGCATCGGCTTGTAGGTCGCGTCCACCTTGCCGGTGGTGAAGGTATAGAACCCCGCCCGCCGCAGGTCATAGGCCCAGGCCTTCTCCGGCGGCAACACCTGCCGCCAGAAACGGTTGAGGTCCACGAGCCCGGTGCGGAAGGGCGACAACCCCGTCGCCAGCTCCGCCCGGCACGGCGCGCACAGGGGAATGGTCGCATAGGCATTGCCGAACCGCACCCCGGCATTCATCAGCCGGTCCAGGTTCGGCGTCTGGATGGTGATCCCGAAGGTGTCGCGCCAGGTGAAGACGTCGATCATGTCATCCACCCAGATGACACAGATGCTGTCGCCCGCGATGCTGTCCGCCGTGAAGCCCATCTAGAGCCCCGTCAGCTTCAGCCGCGCCGGCAGCGCCCAGCGGCGCAGCGCGCCTTCGCCGAAATCGCCCCGCAAGGCCCCCCGGTTCGCCGGATAGGGGCCATTGCCCGCAGCCGCCGCATGGGCATAGGTCACGAAGACCTCGCCCTCCGGCCGCTTCGAGCAGCCAAGGACCACCACCTTCGCATCGGCCTTGTCGACCGCGACCCCGGTGATCCTCGCCCCGTTCGTCACGCCTTCCAGCGCGAAGCCCGCCAGAGGCCCGGCCCCGAACGGATCCTCCGCGTCGATCACCAGCGCCTCCTGCGCCTCGCAGATCAGGCGGATGCCGCCCTCCGACCATTCCGCCAGCTGGATCGTCGGGCACAGCCAGCGCCCCCCGCCCTGCACCGCCAGCAGCGCCTCGGCCAGCAGCACCGCCTTCTCGGCCCGGCCTTCATCGGTCAGCCGCCCGGTATCGTCGATCCGGAACGCATAGGAGGGTGCCGCAAAGACCAACTGGTGCTCGCCATGGTTCCAGGACAGCTCCCACTGCCCCTCCAGCCCCGGCCCGCGCGTCACCCCTTGCGTGCCGCAGTCGAAGGCCGACAGGAAGACGGGCCGCGCCAGCCCCTGTTTCGCCATGCCCCGGGTGATCCGCTCCATCAGCGCGATCATCCCGTCGCGATAGGCCAGCGGGTCGCCGGTCAGATCCTCCAGCGTATAGTCCAGCACCACCGCCAGCACCCGCGCGCCCACCCCCAGCCGGGTTGCCGCCGCGACCAGGTTGGCGAAGGATTGGTCCAGATTGGCGACAGCGGCTCCGGTCCCCAGATCATGGGCCGTCGCTGCCATGTCGGTCTCGGCCCGGACCAGCATCAGCGGCAAGGGCTGCAACGCCGCCCGCCGCCGCGCCAGCATCTCATCGGCCACCAGCGCCTCAACCGTCAGCTCGCGCAGCGGCTCCAGCGCATCGGTCGCCACCGCCTCGCCCTCGCCGCCCTGACCCACCGCACCGATGTCGTCCGCCGGGGCCAGCACATGCCAGCGGAACCGCGCCGGGCCGGGCGACCCCAAGCCCGCCCGCGCCCCGCCGATCCCGAGGATCGCCAGCAGCGGCCCCTGCGCCTCGGCGATCACCGCCCCGCCCGACACATGCCGCCGATAGCCCCGCGCAGAATCCGCGCCCGGCAGGTTGGCCTGGAAGAACAGCCAGTCCCCCTCGCGCCGGGGCGCCCAGAGGTCGATCCCTTCCGGCAGGTCCGGCAAAGGCGGCGTCTCGGTCGGCGCCACCGCCTGCGGCTTCAGCTCCAGCCGGGCCGCGATATCGGCGATCACCTTGTCCGATAGCCGCAGGACCAGCCCGGTCTCGTCATAGCGGATCACGTCGCCGTTCTCGGCCCGGATGATCACGCCTTCGGGGAGGATCGGCTTTTCCACCATCAGAACACCGCCTTGAAACGCTCGGGCAACCGGTAGACGCCCTTGGGCCGCGCGCCGCCGGGGGCGAAGTAGACCACCTTCTTCTCGCGCCAGCCCTCGACCATTTCCTTGCGGAACTCGGGGAAGTCCACCGTCTCGGCGCGCGGCGTCTCCTTCGACAGCGCTTGATAGGTCTCCCAGGCGGTGTCCCAACCGGTCTTCGCGCGCTCCACCTCCTCCAGCGCCCCGCTCTGGATCACCCTTTGCGCCCGCCGGGTGGCCAGCCGTCCTTCGGTCATGTCGTGGTCGATGAACCGCAGGTGGAACAGGTAGAGATGCGGGTCGAGATGCAGCTTCGGATGGTTGGCGAAATGCCCCCCCGGCGCCATGTCGATCCTGTCGCAGGTGATGCAGGGCTTGGCATAGTTCGCGTTCAGCCGGAAGATGCGCCGCACGTCCAGGATGTTGCGCCCCTCGCTGATCGGCTCCGGCTCCAGCTTCGGGTTGTGCACCATCTCGATGGCGAAGGGCGTGATCACCCGCGGGCCGCCCCGGACAGCATACTGCTCCAGATAGTCCGGCAGACTGTCCGACACCGCCGGATCGACACAGACGATCTCGTCCACATCGCCCACCAGCACCCAGTTGTAGAAATTGGTGAAACCCGAGGTCAGCCGCGACAGCATCTGCCAGCGCCGCTGGTTGAAGCAGTTCCGCGTCGCGTCGAACGGCAGGTAGATGACATTGCAACCCTCGGCGATGCGCTTGTGCTCGGGATCGCCGCCATGGCTCAGGACGAACAGGTTCTCGCGGCCCAGCTGGCGGCCGTAATAGTCGACCCAGCGCGAGAGGAAGAAGTGGTCCCCCCCCACCATGGTCATCGCCATCATCCGGCCGCGTGTCTGGTCCATGTCCTCGTCCTGCCCGTCCGCTCCCGCATAGCACGACGGCAAAGCCGGGGCCTAGAGTGGAGCCGGAAGGAAACCCCAAGCCCCTTTCACATTTGCCCAAATATCCCCGCCGGAGGCAACATCGAGCGATTTCTCGTTCTTCACGAGAAATCGCGAGACAAGGAGTCTTCGCGCGTCAGCGCTCGATCTGAAAGCCGCCCGCGCCCGGCAAGGCGGTCAGGTCGCCCCCGCCTTCCGCGCATTCACCGCCCCGCGCCGCGCCCGTCGGATGAAGACCGTCTCCTCCTCCGGCAGACCCTCGCCCAGCCGCAGCATTGCGTCCGCCGCCCGGATCACCAGCCCGTGGCGTCCCCGGTTCGCCGCCGCCGCCAGAAGCGCGCGCTGCCATTTCGGGACGGCCCGCCGCGCCCGGAACGCCTGCCAGAACTCCGGCCCCGCGCCGTCGCCGTCGATCAGCGCGTCGATCAAAAGGGGAAAGGTCCCGGTCTTCAGCACCACCCGGATCGCCTCATGCGTGGCGAAGGGCACCCGCAGCATCTGCACGTTCGGCCCCGCCAGCCGCGCGGCATGGGCTCGGTCCTCGGGCACCATCGGGTCAAAGACCACTACCGCGCGACGGATGTAGGGCACTGCCGCCGCCGCATCGAGGAACGGCATCCCCTCCCAGTTCGACCGCTTCACCGCATAGGGAAACCGCGCCTCGTAGGGCGCGATCACCTTGTTCATCGTCGACTGCGGCGAAAAGGCCAGCACCCGCGCTTCGGGGATCAAGGGCGCGAAGTTCAGCGCCGCGAACCCCCCCATTGAGGCCCCCGTCAGCACGATCCGGCGGAAGCGGCGGAAGAAGCCCCGCTCCTCCAGCCCGCGCAGCAGGGCAGGGGCGGTGGGCTGGCGGAACCAGTCCTTCGCATGGCTCTGCACCCCCAGCACCGAATGTCCCATCGGCTCAAGCCGCTTCCAGGCCCAGGGGCCGCGAGGCCAGCCCTCGTCGATGGTGGCGAGGTTGTCGAAGGACACCACCAGCGCATCGCCGCCGCCCTCGAACCACAGGTTCGCGTGCTCACCCCGGATCAGGAAGCGCCCGGCCTGCGCGGCCTCGTTCAGCCCCATCTCGGGGGGCACGTCCAGCGGCGGCGGGTCCTCGGTGGTCACTCAATAGGCCCAGCGCAGATAGCGGCGCAGCGCGGCCAGCGTCGCCTGATCCTCCGGGTCGTCGGATCCAGGCAGGCAGCGGTCGGGCCAGAACATCACCTCATGCAGCTGCGACTGGCCCAGAAGCTTGGCCAGCCCCCCCCGGTTCGACCGGCAGCCGATGAAGAAATCGGCCGGATGCGCCAGGCCCGGCACCTTGCCCGCAACCTCCGCCACCGCATCGCCCAGGCCCAGCCGCAGGCATCGCCCGTCGAAGCCCAGCACGGCGAGCTTCACGCCCCGTCCCTTCGGCACCGGCAGCCGCACCTCGACCGTGCTCTGCTTGTCCTTGGCCAGAAGCTGCCCCTCGCTTTCGGTCAGGAAGACCATGTTCTGCGCCTGCCCGCAGAAGACCGAGGCCAGCGTCTTCGCCTCGCCGTCCGAGCGGTAGATCACCGCCACGGTGAAGGCCTCGACCTCGGGCGCGAAGCCCGGCAGGGTGAAGCCGCAGTTCACCCCCTCCTGGCAGACCAGCGCGCCAGGCGGTCCCGGCTCGAACCGGCTGTTGCCCGTATTCGGCCCCGCCGCCACCGCCTCGACCGCCATGCGCGATTCCCGCCAGCCGGTGATCGTCCCGCCGGAACGGACGAGATCCTCCTCACGGGCGATGAAGCGCGCCCCGCCGCTGCGCAGCATCATCTGCGCCAGCAACTGGTCCTCGCCCCCGACCAGCGCGCCGGGAGGCAGCCTCATCGCGATCTCAAGCATCCCGCCTCCTGTCCCCGTCATCTTGCCGACCGTGCCCTGCAGCCGCAAGCCTGCGCACGACCGGCATCGCCTCCTCCAAAACTGCCGCGCCATAGGCGGCATTGTGATGTTCGAAGTCCTGCTTCGCCAGATGACCCTCCACCGCATAGCGCACATCGGTGAACATGCCTTGGCTTACCGTCGCCTCCGGCTGGCGCAGCAGCGTGATCCCGTCCTCTGCCGCCGCTTCCTCCATGATCCGCCAGAATCCCGGCACCCGTTCCGCAGTCAGCGCCGCCATCTCCGGCGCCATCGCCGCCGCGAAACGCCCGGGATCGCCGGTGTAATAGGCGATGGGGGCCAGCAGCACCCGCGCCGTCCCGGTCGAGGCCAGCCCCGCCGCCAGCCGGTAGCCCTGCTGCCCCCGCAGCCCGTCGGTCAGGATGCGCCGCTGCAGGCCCTGGCTCAGGAACGGCCCCTGCGCGAGCGCCTGCAGCACCTGGTGGAACAGTTTCCAGACATAGACCCGCGCGCCCATCACCAGGATCACGTCGAAATCCGCCGCCGGCAGCGACGTCCGGCCCTTCGCGTTGAATCGGGCAAAGCGGCGGGCGGTGAAATCGTCCATCGGATGCACCGCTCCGTCCCGGAATTCGAGATGGCGGAACCGGCCCCCGACATGGCCCCAGTATTCCAGCTCCACCCCCGAGACATCGGCCAGACCCTGCAGCTCGGCCTGTTTCAGGCAGGCATAATGGCTGTCGCCAAAGATGCAGAACCGGGGCAGGCCGTCAGCCATGGTGCCGATCCGGCGCGAAGGCCGCCAGGATCTCCTCTTCGCAGCGCAACTCCTCGGCCTCGGTCAGCTCCGGCTCCGGCGGCTCGTCCATCTCCGTCACCGTTTCCGGCGGCGGGGGCACCGGCGGCAGGCCGGCATCCCCGAAGGCCGCAGCCTGGTCGCGGAAGAACTGCGTCATCACATGCTCCACCCCCCCGGGCAGCACCGACCGCAGGTTCGGCGCGAAGAACCGCCCCCGGTAGGCCGGATGGGAGATGATCTCGTAGGACGGGAAGTAATCCACCCGCGCCTGCGCCCGCACCAGCTCGGAGGCCACCGCCCGCAGCAGCGACTTGGAATGGCTGGTCGCCGTCAGCACATGCTCCCCCGAGGCCGTGGCCGTCAGCGGCACCGGCGAGACGGTCAGCAGCACCTTCAGCCCCCGGTTCGCCCGGAACATCAGTCTCAGCGCCGCCGTCATGTCCGCCATCAGCGCCCCGAAGCCGTGGTTGACGAAGCCATGCGCCCCGGCATCGAACCGCCCCGCGACCGTGCCGGGGCAGACCGCATATTCCACCCCCGTCGCCGTGTCCTGCCAGGCCTCGGTCAGCCCCAGGGTGAAGACAAAGACCTGCGCGCCCCGCACCGCCGCCGCTATCGCCGCCAGCGTGTCCCGGCGCGAGGCGTACAGCTCTTCCGCGCTGACGAAGCCCCCCGGCTCCACTCCCGGGCGGAACGGGTCGTAGAACCGGCCGTCCTTTTCCCAGACCTCGGCGGGAACCGGCGTCTCGGTCAGCGCCCAGGTCAGCCACTGCAGCAGCATCCGGGGCGTGTAAGTTGCCGGTGCGGAAGCTGAAGGTGCCGTAGTGATAGTCCTTCCGCTGCTCCGGCGTCAGCCCCGCCGGGCCGGGCTCGAAATCCAGCCAGCGATAGCGCCGGGCAACCAGGGCCCTGGCGAAATGCTGCGCGAAGCAGGATCCCGCCGTTACGATCCCGGTCCGGCGACCGATCTGGTGCCGGGGCTTCCACAACCCCGCGATCTCCAGCGCGTCGCGCTCGGCGACGGCGGTGCGCCAGAAGCGATCCTCGGGCAGGCTCTCGTAAGGGTGCGACATGCGCGGGCGATCCTTGGTCTTGCCTTCCGGATAGGACGAACAGGTTGCGGGAAGGTCAACCGCTTTCGTGGCCACTCTCCACAGACCGCGGCGCGCATGATAGCCTCGCCCCATCATGCCCAGCCTCTGCCGCGACTGCCTGACCCTGACCGACAGCACGGCCCCGCGCTGCCCCGCCTGCCGGTCGCCGCGTATGGTCGCGCATCTGGAACTGACGCAGCTTTCCATCGCGCACATGGACTGCGACGCCTTCTATGCCTCTGTCGAGAAACGCGACAACCCCGCGCTCCGCGACCAGGCGGTGATCGTCGGCGGCGGGCAGCGCGGCGTCGTCTCGACCTGCTGCTACATCGCCCGGATCAAGGGCGTCCGCTCGGCCATGCCGATGTTCCAGGCGCTGAAGCTCTGCCCCGAGGCGGTCGTGGTGAAACCGCGCTTCTCCGCCTATATCGAAGCCTCCCGCGCGATCCGCGCGATGATGGAGGACCTGACCCCCGCGATCCAGCCCCTCTCGCTGGACGAGGCCTTCATGGACCTCACCGGCACCGCCCGCCTGCACGGCGCCCCGCCCGCCGTCCTGCTGGCCCGCCTGACCCGGCGGATGGAGGAGGAGCTGGGCCTCACCGGCTCCATCGGCCTTTCCCACAACAAGTTCCTGGCGAAGATCGCCTCCGACCTCGACAAGCCGCGCGGCTTTTCCATCGTCGGCAAGGCCGAGACCGAGACCTTCCTCAAGCCGAAACCCGTCCGCATCATCTGGGGCGTCGGCACCGCCACCCAGACCGCGCTGGAACAGGCCGGCATCCGCACCATCGCCGACCTCCTCCGCTGGGACCGCGCCGACCTGACCGCGCGCTTCGGCAGCATGGGCGACCGGCTCTGGCATCTGGCCCGTGGCATGGACACCCGCCGGGTGAACCGCGACGAGAAACTGAAGTCGATCTCCAAGGAGACGACCTTCTTCGAGGACACCTCCGATCCCGACCTGCTCGACGGCCATATCTGGCGGCTGTCGGAACAGGTCGCCGACCGCGCCAAGGCCAAGCGCCTCTCGGGCCGCACCGTGACCCTGAAGCTGAAGAAGGGCGACTTCCAGCTCGTCACCCGCCGCCATGCGCTGACCGACCCCACCCAGCTGACCGACCGCATCTACCGCGCCGCGAAGGACCTCTTCGACCACGCGGGGACAAACGGCCCCTTCCGCCTGATCGGCGTCGGCATCTCCGACCTCGCCCCCGAGGACCAGGCCGACCTCAGCGGAGACCTCCTCGACCCCCAGGCCACCCGCCGCGCCGCCGCCGAACGCGCGACCGACGCGATCCGCGCCAAGTTCGGCGCGGAGGCGATCATCAAAGGCCGCGCGCTGCGCTGACCCGCTCCTTGCTCGCGGTTGCATAGAGCTGCCGATGACCAGCGTGCGCTACTTCTCGGCGAGGGGCTAACCGCCTCCCAACCTGTCATCCCCGCGAAAGCGGGGACCCATGTGCTGGGCCTGTGGGTCCCCGCTTTCGCGGGGATGACAGCGTTGCAGGGTTGGCAATCTGCCCACGCTTGTAGGCGAAGTGAGAGCCCCTTTTCGGTAGGGTGGGTGCAACCCACCATTCCCTCGCAAACGGTGGGTTGGCACCCGCCCTTTGAAACTACCGCACACCGCTGCGTCGCCAAATGCGGGGAGAAAGCCCTTCTTCAGTAAGTCAGGGCTTCGACATCCTCAAGGTGTCGTAAGTCAGGTAGTTTAGCGCTTCAGGCTTTTCGGGATCATAGAAGTGAAGACCAGAGAAGGTCCTTTGTGCTACGAGCTGTTTCCAGAACGGCAGAGTTTCAACCCGCCCCTCCGTCACCGCCTCCCCCGTGACCTCCAGCGTCACGGCTTTCAACCGCACCCCCTCGCCAAACACCGCCGCGAGGTCCTCCGGGTCCACCTCCCACACCGTCTCCGGCTTGGTAACATCGTCAAACGTCACCAGCATTGGCCACGCCTCACGCGGCAACTCTACCGGCCTGTCCTTCGGGAACCCGATAATCTCCCGAACCCCCTCCGCCGACTTCGCGAAATGCCCGCGCGGCACCGCGATTGCGAACCCCGCGTTCAGCCCCGGCTCGCCCTGCCAACCCTTGCCCCCCTTCAGAAGCGCAAACAGCCAACGGCCCGGCATCACCTCGACCGCAAGCGCTTCGCCTGTGACCCGAACACTGGCCGACGAGGGATCAACGCCACTGAACAGCGCCTTCCCGATGGCACCGGTTCCCTCCCAGTCGATCCTCTGAACCGCCGACCCGCGCATCTCGCCCTGCGGCGTCTCGACCACCAGCGTCAGCCGCTGGTTCCAGCGGACTGTCCCGCCGCCGAACAGCGCCTGGAAGGTGAGGAACAGAAAGACGGCAACCGCCCCAAGACCCACAAGAACCCGCATCCCGACCCACTCACCTCAAACCCACCGCGCAACCCTAGCACAGCCCGCACGCCCCGGAACCGTCCGAAGAACCCGACCCCACCCTTTCACCTGTTCCCAAATACCCCCGCCAGAGGCGAGACAAAAGCGAGGTCGTAGGGTGCGCTACAGCGCACCGTCCCAAGGCGCCGAAGGGGTAGGGTGGGTTGGCACCCACCCTACGAAACTGGGTGGCCAGTTCGGCCTGCGCCGTCTGGAAACCTGCACCGCCCATCCAGGCGTTCAAATCGGCTCCAAAGGTTGGATCATCGGCGCCGCGGTAGGAGATGACGATATTGCCGGAGGCGTCCTGGTAGGCGGCGGCGTAGAAGCTTGCGTCAACTTCGGCAGACTGAGGATCAGTCGCTGATTGCCCTAGGATTATATAGCCACCGATACTTGATCCAATGCCTCCGAGCCCCGGCACGAACGGATCGCAACCCGGTTGTAAGAATCCAATGAAAGGATCGCGTAAGTTAGTTCAGGTGAAATCGTCATTTTCCTACCTCGGTCGAAAACCAGCCAACACCAAGCAAGTTCGCGAGTTGATATTCTGCTCCAAGCGTTTCATATCTTTGGCCGTCGAGCTGGTTTGGCCTTACCTCGCTGAGCCACCCCAACACCCGCTCAACTCGCCCCTTCGTCACCGCTTCCCGCGTGATCTCCAGCGTCACCGCCTTCAACTGCACCCCCGGCCCAAAGCTGGCGGCAAGACCGGCCGGGTCGAGCAGCGCCACGCTTTTTGGGTCTGCCATGTCGCCAAAGGTCACCATCATGGGATACTGAACCTCCGGCACCGTGATCACCCCCGCCGCCCGGTCGCGCTTGCCCTCAACCTCGTCGAACAGCGCCCCGTCGATCACCCGCCCCTCGCGCCCGGCGATCGAAGCGGCGGCGACCGAGCCCATGTATTCGGTCGTCCCCGCCCCTTTCAGCAGCGCAAACAGATAGCGGCCTGGCATGACCTCGACCACCACCGCCTCTCCGGTCAGGTCATAGCTCCAGCCCATGCCATCCCAACGGATCCAGTGTTTGCGCGAACTGACTGCGCTGACCGAGGAGCCCGAGACCTCTCCCGCCGGGGTCTCGACGGTGATGGTCAGTCTTTGGCGCCAGCTATAGCGGTCCTTGTTGACCACAGCCCAGACCAACGCCAGCACCACCGCAGCAATCGCGGAAACAACCAGAACCTTCTTCATCCCAAATCGCCCAACCACACTTGGACCGCGTCACCCGACAACACCCCGACCTCAGTCCTTCACTTGTTCCCAAATATCCCCGCCGGAGGCATCCGACCGCAGGGCCGGACGCGCCCTCACCCGATCCGACCAACCCGAACGCCAGACGCCTCCCCTCTCCCACGGTGGGGAGGGGATGGGGGTGGGGGGCTCCCGGGCAGACCAGGGGCCGCGCGCCCAATTCCCTAACCTCCGGTAAACGCCCGCAGCCAACCCCTTGAAATCATTCACGCCGAAAACTGCCCGCGCGCGGGCAGCCCTTCACCCGTCGATGAACGCCCGGATCGCCGCATTGTACTCCGCCGGGGCCTGCAGCATCGCGAAATGGCTGGCCTCCGGCAGGATCACCAGCTTCGCTCCCGGGATCAGCGCGGCCATCTTTTCAGAATGGGCGGGCAGGATCGCCTCGTCATGGTCGCCCACCACCACCGCCACGGGCACGGTGATCGCCTTTACCTGATCGTCCGTCCAGTTCGGCTGCGACGCCCACATCCCGGAAATCTGAGTGACGAAGGCGTCGAACTGGTCCGGGGTCGGCGACAGCCGGGCATAATCCTCGGCCATCCGCCCGACATAGATCCCCATGAACACCGGGTCGTCCTCCACCGTCGGGTCCACCCCGTCGGTGGTGATGTTGGCGGCATGGGCGAACAGGTGGTCCAGCCGCTCGGGGTGGGTCATCGCGATGTCCAGCCCGATGATCCCGCCATCCGACCAGCCCACCAGATCCACCTTGTCGACCTTCAGAAGATCCAAGAGCGCCAGGTAGTCCGAGGCCATCAGGTCATAGCCGAACGGCTCCTCCGTCCGGGTCGACCGTCCGTGTCCCCGGCTGTCGGCCACGATCACCAGATGGTCCTGCATCAGGTCGATCACCTGGTTGGCCCAGATGTCCGTGTTCCCGAGGCCACCGTGGATCAGAAGCACCGGATCCCCCGCGCCATAGGTGGCGTAATACATCTTGATCCCGTTCACCTCGGCCATCCCGGAACTCGACGCTTCCGGCATCGCCGGGGGCGTCGGGATCGTCATCCAGCGATCTTCGGCAGTCGCGACGGTGGCACAGGCAACAAAGGCGGCAGCAAGCATCAGGCGCATCTCGGGTCCCTCCTGTAGACGCGCCCAGACTGACGCCGCGCAACCGCCCGTCAACCGATTCCCTCACTCCGCCGCAAGCTGCGCCTCTCCGCCGCCCTGGATGATCTCGGCAACCACGCCTGCCATAAGCTCGCGGAACGCCCCGAACTCCGCCAGCCGCTCGACCCTGACCTCGTCCATGTAGAGCGCCCGGTCGATCTCGACCTGCACCACATGCACCCCGCGCGAGGGGCGGCCATAGGCCTGCGCCACATAGGCCCCGGCGAAGGGCGCATTCCGCCCCACCCGCAGGCCCGCGCCTGCGAAGGCCGCCTCGATCCGCTCCATCACCTCGCGCCCCGCCGTGGCTCCGTAGCGGTCGCCCAGCACCACCTCGGGCCGTGGCTGGCCGGGCCTCGTATGCGCCTCGATCGCCTCATGCGGCATGGAGTGGCAGTCGATCAGCACGGCCTGCCCGAACTCGGCCCGCACCTCCTCGACCAGCCCTGCCAGCGCCTGGTGATAGGGATGCCAGAACCGCCGAAGCCGCGCCTCCGCCTCCGCCAGCGGCAGCTTGCCGCGATAGATCGCCCGTCCCCCGGCCACCACCCGGGGAATCACCCCCAGCCCGGAGGAGATTCGCGGGTTGTGCGGCGCCCGCGAAATGCCCTCGATGACGGCCGGGTCCAGCTCGTCCGCCGCCCGGTTCAGGTCGAGGTAGGCCCGCGGCGCCCGTGCCGCCAGAAGCGGCGCCCCCATTCCCGGCGCCATCCCGAACAGCTCGTCGACGAAGGCATCCTCCGACGACCGGATCGCCTGCCGGTCCAGCACGGCCTGCGCCAGAAACTCCGCCCGATAGTCGCGTCCCGAATGCGGCGAGGCGAAGATGACCGGGCAGGTCCGCGCCGCCGGGCGGGTCAGGACATAGGCCTCGGTCTCGGTCCGCGCCAAGGGTCACCTCGCTTTCACTCCTCCGATATAGCCCGATAATCCGCAAAGCCGAAACCCCTTGCAGCCCTGCGCGCTTGCCAGTATAGCACCCCCGACCGACGCGGATCGCCCCGCGTCCTTTTCGTTTCATCGGAAGGGGCAGGTGCGGATGCAAGGCTCAAGTGGGCGGTTAGCTCAGCGGTAGAGCACTACGTTGACATCGTAGTGGCCACTGGTTCGATCCCAGTACCGCCCACCATTCGCCGCCCCCGGATCCGGGGGCATGGGATTCAACTGGCGCGGGATGCGCGCCGCGAAATGGGAGGGACGACCATGAAGGTTGCCAACTCGCTCCGCTCGCTGAAGACGCGTCACCGCGATTGCCAGGTCGTGCGCCGCAAGGGCCGCGTCTATGTGATCAACAAGACGCAGAAGCGCTACAAGGCCCGTCAGGGCT
>NZ_DAIQAT010000081.1:0-14862 GCF_036781545.1 Tabrizicola sp. | reverse complement strand
CGTCGCGCAGCGCGTTGCGCAGCCGGAACTCCAGCCGGTCGATCCCGGCCTTGTCGGCCAGCCGGTCATAGAGCGTCTCCTGCCAGAGCGCGCCCTGCGGCACACCGAAGCCCCGGAAGGCGCCCGAGACCGGCCCGTGGGTGTGGATCGCCCGTGCCTTCGCGCTGATCGCGGGGGTGAAATAGGGGCCCGAGACATGCACCGGCACCCGGTTCGCCACGGTCGGCCCCCAGCTGGAATAGGCGCCGGTGTTGAAGCGTCCCTCGAATTCCATCCCGGTGATCCGCCCGTCGGCATCGCAGCCGATTCGCCCGTACATCTCGGCCGGATGGCGCTTGGTGGTCGAGACCATGCTTTCCTGCCGCGTATAGACCATGCGGCTGGGCCGCCCGGTCTTCAGCGTCACCAGCCCGATCAGCGGCTGCAAGGAAATGTCGAGCTTGGACCCGAACCCCCCGCCGGTGGCAGAAGGGATGATCCGCACCCTCTCCAGCGGCAGGCCCAGGATCGCCGCGGTGTCGTCGCGGTCCATCCCCGGGGCTTGCGTGCAGGCACGGATCGCCAGCGTCCCGCCCTCCATCCAAGCCGACCCGGCCTCGGGCTCGATATAGGCGTGTTCGACGAAGGCGGTGGTCATCGCGCCTTCCACCACATGCGCCGATCCCCCGAGGGCGGCAGCAGCATCGCCCTTCACCACGCGGCCCTCGATCAGCAGGTTGCCGGGGCGGCCGGGATGCAGGAGCGCGCCGCCTTCGGCCTCCTCGGGTGTCGCAAGAGCGGGAAGCGGGGTCCAGGTGATCGGGAAACCGGTCAGGTCCGGCTCGGCATCGAGCTGGAAAGCCACCACAGCCACGCATTCCCCCCGGAAGCGGGCGGGAGAGGCGGCGAGGGCGGGCTGGTCGGCGAAGGGCGGGATGACGGAAAAGGCATTGCGGCCGGGGATGTCGGCGGCAGTGAAGACCGCGGCCACACCGGGCCGGGCGCGGAACTCCGCAAGGTCGCCGATGACGAAAGCCGCGTGCGGATGCGGCGAGCGGACCGCCTTCACCACCAGCGCGCCCTCGGGCCAGTCGTCGGCCCCGAACCTGTCGCCCGCGACCTTGGCCGCGCCATCGACGCGGGGGATCGCCGCCCCCACTACCCCCGTCACGGGCGCCTCGGGCCAGGACCCCTGCCCCGCCGCCACGACCGCCGCGATGATGCTGCGATAGCCGGTGCAACGGCAGAGAACGCCCCCCAGCCCCGCCTCCACCTCTTCCGCCGAGGGCCGGGCGTTCCGCACCAGCAGCTCCGCCGCCGTCAGCAGCATCCCCGGCGTGCAGATGCCGCATTGTGCCGCGCCATGGGCGTGAAAGCTGGCGCGCAACAGGGTCAGCTCCGGCGTCTCGCCCTCCACCGTCGTCACCGCCCGCCCCTCGACCCGCGCGGCGGGCGTCAGGCAGGCGCAGACCGCCGCGCCGTCCAGCAGCACCGTGCAAGCCCCGCAATCGCCCGCGTCGCAACCGACCTTGGTGCCGACCTTGCCCAGCCGCTCCCGCAGCACCTGCGACAGGCGCTCGGTCGGGGGCGCCTCCACCGCGACGGGCGCCCCGTTCAGCGCGAAGCGGATCATGCCAGGGCCTCCGCCACCGCGCGGCGCACCAGCTCAACCGCCGCCGCGCGCCGATAGCCCGCCGTCGCGCGCACATCGTCGATGGGGGAAAGCGCCGCCTGCACATCCGCCGCCGTAACCCGGTCCAGCGCCTCCGCCACCGAAGCGCCCACCAAAGCCGCCTCTACCGCCGGAAGCCGGACGGCGACGGGCGAACATGACCCGACCGCCACCGAGGCCTGCACGACGCTCCCGTCCTCGATCCCCAGCCGCGCCGCGACCATGGCGATGGAGATCACCAGATGCGACCGCGCGCCCAGCTTCACGAAGGCCGACCGCCCCCGCAAGGCGCGCTCCGGGATCAGCACCGTCGCCAGAAGCTCGCCCGGAAGCAGCGCCGTCCGGCGCGGGCCGAGCAGGAAGTCCCTGAGCGGCAACCGGCGCGGCCCGGTGGCCGAGACAAGTTCCACCTCCGCCTCCAGCGCCAGCAACGGCGGCACGCCATCGGCGGCGGGCGAGGCATTGCAGAGATTCCCGCCGATGGTCCCCGCGACTTGCACCTGCCGCCCGCCCACCTGCAGCGCCGCCTGCTGCAGGGCCCGGCAGGCCAGCGGGAGGTCGGCTTCGGCAATCGCGGCCCAGGACGTCGCCGCCCCGATCCGCAGCCCCGCGTCCCTCTCGATCCCGGACAGCGCCGCGATATCGCCAAGGTCCAGCACCGGACCCGCCAGTTGCGTCCCTGCCCCGGGGTAGAGGTCGGTTCCCCCGGCCAGCACCCGCCAGCCACCTTCGGCAACACACCGCAGGGCCTCGGTCATCGACTGGGGTCGGGCATAGTCCGGCACGGAAAGCCCCGAATTCATTTGCGTAACAACAAGACTGAGACCCCCTCGGGATTCTGTCAACAGCCTTGCACGGATCAACCGCAAGTCGTATCGCGGAAGCATGGCAGACCGTAACGATTATCGTCTCGATGACCAGATCGGCTATATCCTGCGGCGGGTGACGCAGCGACACCTGTCGATCTTCGCCGCCGCCATCCCCGAGGTCACGACCACCCAGTTCGCCGTCCTCGCCCGCCTGGCCGAGATCGGCCCGGTGTCGCAGAACCATCTGGGGCGCGCCACGGCCATGGATGCCGCCACCATCAAGGGCGTGGTCGGCCGGCTGGCTCGGCTGGGCTATGTCGCCACCACCGCCGACCCCACGGACCGCCGTCGCCTGACGGTCAGCCTGACGGAAGCCGGGATCGCGCTTTTCACCACCCGGCGCGACACCGCGCTGGCCGTCTCTGACGATACTGTCGCCCCGCTGGCACCCGAGGAGGCCGCCACCCTGAAGGGGCTGCTCTTGCGGCTTACCTGACCCCGTGCCGCGCGCGGAAAGCGGCGATCTCCGCCTCGGTCGGCGCCGTTCCGCAGAAGGTCAGCACATAGGCCGGGTTGCGGGCCATCCTGATTTCCAGGCTTTCCTCTGACCGGAGCGCGATATAGCCGACCTGGGTCAGGTAAAGCGTGCGCGCGCGGGTATCGGCCTCGGACTCGCTGTAGCCGAAGCGGCGGAACAGCGCGGTGATCGCCGCCACCCGTTCGGCATCGGCCGCGCTCATCGCAGCCGCGACCCCGGCATCGGTCAGCGCCCAGGTCCGCATCGCGAATTCCAGCCGGCTGTCGAACAGCGCGTCGTCGTACCAGCAATCGAACAGGTTCAGCATCGCCTCGGAAATCGTCGCCGCCGAAGTCTCGCAGCGCGCGACCAGATTGCCGGTATTCTTCGCCTTCCAGCGCTCGACCAGTCCCGCCAGCAGCGCCTCGCGATCGGCGAAATGCCAGTAGAAACTGGTTCGTGACAGGCCCAGCCGGTCGGCCAGCGGCATGATCTTCACCGCCTCGACGCCGCCTTCAACCAGCAGGCCATAGGCCGCGTCCAGCCAGAGATCAGGCGTTCCCCGCCAGCCGCGTTCCGTCTTTTCCATGGCCATCCGCCCGACCTAACCCTCCAGCTGCTTTCCACGCAAGGGGATCGAAACAAAACTCGACACCTATGTCAAGTTTTGCCATAGTCCGCTACATGACGATTCCACCCCCGCGAAAAGGCCAGGGCCCATGTCGAACGATCCCCTCCTCCAGCCGTTCCAGCTGAAACACCTGACGCTGCGCAACCGGATCATGACCACCAGCCATGAACCGGCCTATGGCGACGACGGGATGCCGAAGGACCGCTACCGGCTCTACCACCTGGAGCGCGCCAAGGCCGGGGTGGCGATGGTGATGACCGCCGGGTCCGCCAGCGTCAGCCGCGACAGCCCGCCGGTCTTCTCCAACCTCCTCGTCTGGAAGGACGAGATCGTGCCGTGGATGAAGCGGCTGACCGACGACTGCCATGCTGCGGGGGCGGCGGTGATGATCCAGCTGTCCCACCTCGGCCGCCGGACGCGCTGGGACAAGGGCGACTGGCTGCCGGTCATCTCCTCGACCTTCGAGCGCGAACCGGCGCACCGGGCCTTCCCGAAACCGGCCGAGGACTGGGACATCGCCCGCATCATCCGCGACTATGCCGATGCCGCCGAGCGGATGAAGGAGGCGGGCGTCGACGGGATCGAGTTCCTGTGCCACGGCCATCTGCTCGACCAGTTCATGTCGCCGCTGACCAACACGCTGGACGGCCCCTATGGCGGCTCCTTGGAAAACCGCGCGCGGCTGACGATGGAGATCGTCGCCGCCGTGCGGAAGCGGATCGGCGACAGGATCATCCTCGGCCTGCGCTACGGCGTCGATGAGATGGAGCCGGGCGGCATCGACATGGAAGAGGGCATCGCGCTTGGCAAGATGTTCCGCGACAGCGGCATGGTCGACTACCTGAACGTCAACCGCTCGCGCATCCATACCGACCCGGCGATGACCGACATGATCCCGATCCAGGGGATGCGCTCGGCCCCGCATCTGGACTTCGCGGGCCGCATCCGGGCCGAGGTCGGGATGCCCACGCTCCACGCCGCCCGCATCCCCGACGTGGCGACCGCCCGGCACGCGGTGGCGACAGGCCAGGTCGACATGGTGGGGATGACCCGCGCCCACATGGCCGACCCGCATATCGTGAAGAAGATCGTCGAGGGCCGCGAGGACGACATCCGCCCCTGCGTCGGCGCGACCTATTGCCTGGACCGGATCTATCAGGGCGGCATGGCTCTCTGCATCCACAACCCCTCGACTGGGCGCGAGCAGACCATGCCGCATGAGATCGAGAAGGCAGCGGCGAAGAAGAAGGTCGTCGTGGTCGGCGCAGGGCCTGCGGGGCTGGAGGCCGCGCGGGTGGCGGCCGAACGCGGCCATTCGGTCGTCGTCTTCGAGGTCGCCGACCGGCCCGGCGGCCAGATCCGCCTGACCGCGCAGTCGAAGCGCCGGGCCGAGATGATCGGCATCATCGACTGGCGCATGGCGCAGTGCACCGCCAAGGGGGTGGAGTTCCGCTTCAACACCTGGGCCGAGGCTGCGGATGTGCTGGCGGAAAACCCCGATGTGGTGGTGATCGCGACCGGCGGGATGCCGCAGACGGATATCCTGTCGGCGGGCGGCGACCTGGTGGTCTCGTCCTGGGACATCATCTCGGGCGACGTGAAGCCGGGCGCGAATGTGCTGATCTATGACGACGCTGGGGACCATGCGGCCCTGCAGGCGGCGCAGGTGGTCGCCGAGGCGGGCGGCAAGGTCGAGGTGATGACCCGCGACCGCAGCTTCGCGCCGGAGGTGATGGCGATGAACCTGGTGCCCTACATGCGGGCGATGCAGGACAAGGACGTGACCTTCACCGTGACCTACCGGCTGCTGTCGGTGGAAAAGGCGGGGAACCAGCTGCAGGCGCGGGTCGGGTCGGACTACATGAAGCTCGACAAGACCGCGGTCTATGATCAGGTGGTGGTGAATGCGGGGACGCTGCCGCTGGCGGACGTCTACTTCGCGCTGAAGCCGCTTTCGGGGAACAAGGGCGCGGTGGACTACGAGGCGCTGATCGACGGGCGGACGCAGCCCGAGGTGGAGGGCTTCCAGCTGTACCGGATCGGGGATGCCGTCGAGGCGCGGAACACCCATGCGGCGATCTATGACGCGCTGCGGCTGGTGCGGACGGTCTAGCTCCGCTTCCGGCAGTACAGCTCCATCCGGTGATGGACGATCTCGTAGCCAAGCTCGGCGGCGATCTCGCGCTGGAGCTGTTCGATCTTTTCCGACCGGAATTCGGTGATCTGGCCGCTGTCGAGGTCGACGATGTGGTCGTGGTGGGGGGCGTCCGCCACCTCGTACCTCGCGCCGCCGTTTTCGAGGGCGAGGCGGAGGACCACGCCTTCCCGTTCCAGGACCGAAAGGGTGCGGTAGACGGTGGCGAGCGACAGGCTGTCGTCGAGGGTCCGCGCCCGGCGGTGCAGTTCGGCCGCGTCGGGGTGATCCTCGGATTCCACGAGGACCTTGAGGAGGGCCTCCCGCTGGCGGGTCACGCGGACTCCGGTCGAGCGGAGGGCCTGGGCGGGGTTCTGCTTCATGGGGGGATGGTAGCGGGGGGGCGTCCCCGGGTCAAACGCTTGGGGGTGCCCGCGCGCGGGCAGATTTCTGGAGGCAATAATTTCAATGGGTTGGGTGTGGGCGTTAGGGCGGCGTTAAGGTTTTCCCGCGGCGTGCCCCCCACCACAGCTCTGCCCCACCGAGGGGGGAGGGAGGCGCTTTGTGGCCTTGGCGTTGTGTGGGGTGGCTAAGGGCGGACCAGGGGTTTCACACCCCCGCGGGATATTTGGGAACAGGTGAAAGAACCTATACCTTTCTGCTACGATCCAGCTTCTGGAGAGCTATCTCCATCGTCTTGGCGCTGACCCCAAAGCGTTGCGCCAACTTGCTGATGTCACGACCGTGCAACGAGACGCTCGCGGCCAAAGCACCGTCGCCGAACACCAGAGCTTCAACAAACGCGTTCGCCTCGCGCTCTTCCTCTAGTTCGTCTTCCATGTAGAAGTGCGCAGGCCCCGCTCGGTATTGGTCCGAAGCAAACGGATCATGTCGCCGGTGAATCAGTGCGTGGATCATTTCATGCAAGACAGTCCACCGCCGGGTGACCGTGTCATCGCCCTCGTTAACTTCGATGCGGTAGCCATTCGCGGCAAATGCATCCTGAACCAAACGTCCTCGTTGGCCTTTACGCATCGTAGTCAACACGACATCGAAGCCAAGACGTCGTGCCAGCTCCAAGACTGACGGGAGCCGAGCGGCTCCCATCATTCCGAGATTGAAGCTGCGAAGCTCATGGCGGATGTGACCGTCAGCGGGCAGCCGGAGAAACAACTCTCTTAGCGATCTGATGGTCATTGGCTTTCTCCTCTTAGCTACACCCGGTTGTCGCGCCGCAACTGTTGCACTTTAGACACGATCCGTTGCGGACCATGGTGTAATTGCCACACTCAGAGCAACTGTCGCCGGTATATCCGGACAGCTTGGCCTTGGTCCGGGCGTCGGCGGTGCCGAGGGCAAAGGTGCTGGTCGATTCCGAGAAGCCGGAGACGCGGGTTTCGGAGAGGACCGCCGTCATCGGGGCCGCAAGGTCGGTGCCGGTGGCGAGGCCGCCGCCGAAGGCGGTCACGCCCTGCCCGCCTTGCAACACGGTGAACTCTTGCGGCACGCGCTTGCGCATGTAGCCGGTGGAGGCGACCTGCCGCAGCACTTCCAGCGACTTCGAGGCCGCCGTCTCGCTGGGCTCGGCGATGTTGCGTTTGCCTTCCTCGTCGCCGCGACCCAGATCGTCAAAGCTCGCGCCTTTCGGGGCGACATGCGCCAGGTCAGTGCGGTCCAGATAGCTGACGGCAAGCTCGCGGAAGATGTAGTCCAGGATCGAGGTCGCGTTCTTGATGCTGTCGTTGCCCTGCACCATGCCCGCGGGCTCGAAGCGGGTGAAGGTGAAGGCTTCGACGAATTCCTCCAGCGGCACGCCGTATTGCAGGCCCACGGAAACCGCGATGGCGAAGTTGTTCATCATCGCCCGGAAGCCCGCGCCTTCCTTGTGCATGTCGATGAAGATCTCGCCCAAGCTGCCATCGGCATATTCGCCGGTGCGGAGATAGACCTTGTGGCCGCCGACGATGGCCTTCTGGGTATAGCCCTTGCGGCGCTCCGGCAGTTTCTCGCGGTGGCGGCTGATCAGTTCCTTGACGATCACCTTCTCGACGATCTTCTCGGCGACGACCTGGGCCTTCTCCATGATCGAGCCGTTAGCCAGCACCTCTTCCGCCTCTTCGTCGTCCTCGATCAGGGCGGCGGCGAGGGGTTGGCTGAGCTTGGAGCCGTCGCGGTAGAGCGCATTGGCCTTGATGCCGAGCGAGTGGGAAAGTTCATAGGCCGCCAGCGTTTCCGCGATGGTGGCGTTGTTCGGCATGTTGATGGTCTTGGAGATCGCGCCGGAGATGAACGACTGGGCGGCGGCCATCATGGTGATGTGGCTTTCGACCGAGAGGAAACGCTTGCCGGTCTTGCCGCAGGGGTTGGCGCAGTCGAAGACGCTGTAGTGTTCGGGTTTCAGGTGCGGCGCGCCTTCCAGGGTCATCGTGCCGCAGACATGGTCGTTGGCGGCGTCGATCTGGGCCTTGGTGAAGCCGAGGTGGCGCAGGAGGTCGAAGGTCGGGTCGGCCAGTTTCTCGGCCGGGATGCCGAGGGTGCCCTTGCAGAAATCCTCGCCCAGCGTCCACTGGTTGAAGACGAAGCGGATGTCGAAGGCGGAGGGCAGCGCGGCCTCGATCTTCTCGATCTCGCGCGGGCCGAAGCCGTGGCCGATCAGCGCGGTGTGGTTGATCGCGGGCGCCTGGCCCATCGAGCCGTGGCCGACGGCATGGGCGACGATCTCGGCGGCTTGGCTCGTGGAATAGCCGAGGGCTTCGAGCGCTGCCGGGACCGACTGGTTGATGATCTTGAAATAGCCGCCCCCGGCGAGCTTCTTGAACTTCACCAGGGCGAAGTCCGGCTCGATCCCGGTGGTGTCGCAATCCATGACGAGGCCGATGGTGCCGGTGGGGGCGATGACCGTGGTCTGGGCGTTGCGGTAGCCATGGGCCTCGCCGAGGCGCAGGGCCTCGTCCCAGGCGGATTTCGCAAGCTGGACAAGGGTCTGGTCCGGGCAGTTCGCGTGGTCGAGGGCGACGGCGGGGACGTTCAGGTTCTCGTACTGGCCGGTGGCATGGGCGGCGGCGCGGTGGTTGCGGATCACGCGCAGCATGTGGTCACGGTTGCGCTTATAGCCCGAGAACGGCCCGAGTTCCCCGGCCATTTCGGCGGAGGTCGCGTAGGAGACACCGGTCATGATCGCAGTCAGGGCGCCGCAGAGGGCGCGGCCTTCGGCACTGTCGTAGCCGAGGCCCATGTTCATCAGGAGCCCGCCGATATTGGCATAGCCGAGGCCAAGGGTGCGGAAGTCGTAAGAGAGCCGGGCGATTTCCTGCGAGGGGAACTGCGCCATCATGACGGAGATTTCGAGGGTGACGGTCCAGAGCCGGGTGGCGTGGACATAGGCCTCGGCGTCGAACTTGCCTGAAGTGTAGAACGTGAGGAGGTTCATCGACGCCAGGTTGCAGGCGGTATCGTCGAGGAACATGTATTCCGAGCAGGGGTTCGAGCCGCGGATCGGCCCGTCCTCGGGGCAGGTGTGCCAGGCGTTGACGGTGTCGTGGAACTGGATGCCGGGGTCGGCGCAGGCCCAGGCGGCGTGGCCGATCTGGTCCCACAGCTCACGCGCCGAGACGGTCTTGGCGACCTTGCCGTCGGTGCGGCGGATCAGCTCCCACGGCTGGTCGTTCTTGACGGCCGTGAGGAAGGCATCGGTCACGCGGACCGAGTTGTTGGAGTTCTGGCCGGAGACGGAGATATAGGCCTCGCTGTCCCAGTCGGTGTCGTAGGTGGGGAATTCGATCGAGGAGAAGCCCTGGGCCGCGTATTGCAGCACGCGGTTGGTGTAGGTGTCGGGGATCATCGCGCGCTTGGCGGCCTTGATCGCGGCTTTCAGCGCAGGGTTCTTCGCCGGGTCGGTGGCATCGGCTTCGGCGCCGTCCCATTGCCGGATGGCGGCGAAGATGTCGTTCAGGCGGGCCTCATGCATCTTGGACCCGGCGACGAGGGAGGCGACCTTCTGCTCTTCGATGACCTTCCAGTTGATGAACTGCTCGATGTCGGGGTGATCCATGTCGATGATCACCATCTTGGCGGCGCGGCGGGTGGTGCCGCCGGACTTGATCGCCCCGGCAGCGCGGTCGCCGATCTTGAGGAAGCCCATCAGGCCCGAGGACTTGCCGCCGCCCGACAGCTTCTCGCCCTCGCCACGGAGGGAGGAGAAGTTGGTGCCGGTGCCGGAGCCGTATTTGAAGAGCCGCGCCTCGCGGACCCAGAGGTCCATGATGCCGCCGTCGCCGACGAGGTCGTCCTTGACCGACTGGATGAAGCAGGCGTGGGGCTGGGGATGTTCGTAGGCGGAGGTGGATTTGGTGAGCGTGCCGGTGGCATGGTCGACGTAGAAATGGCCCTGGCTGGGGCCGTCGATGCCATAGGCCCAGTGCAGGCCGGTGTTGAACCACTGGGGCGAGTTCGGCGCGGCCATCTGGCGGGCCAGCATGTAGCGCATCTCGTCGTAATAGGCTTGGGCGTCGGCCTCGGTGGTGAAATAGCCGCCCTTCCAGCCCCAATAGGCCCAGGCGCCGGCGAGGCGGTCGAAGACCTGCTTGGCGCTGGTCTCGCCGACCATGCGCTTGTCTTCGGGAAGCTGGGCAAGCGCGGCCTCGTCGGGGACCGAGCGCCAGAGGAATTCGGGGACGCCCTTTTCCTTGACCTTCTTCAGGACAGCGGGGACGCCCGCCTTGCGGAAATACTTCTGGGCGAGCACGTCACTGGCGACCTGGCTCCAGCCCTCCGGCACTTCGACGGCCTCGTTGCGGAAGACGATCTTGCCGTCCGGGTTGCGGATTTCCGAGGTGGTGAGGAGGAACCCCATCGCCCCGTAGGCGCCGGTGGCTTCGCTGGTGAACTTCCGCTCGATCTTCATGCCCCTGGTCTCCTGTTTTTGCGGCGCTTGCGGCCGAGAATTGACTAAACCCAGGCAGGGACATGCTCTGGTGCAGCACGGGCAAAACGTCTCCGGTCCTGACGGCGCGGGCCGCCAAGAGGGTCGCATCCGATTGGGACGCCCTTTGTGTGGATCGTTCTGCCTGTCGCTGCGGCACTAGATTTTGTGGTTGCCCCTGCCGCTTTGTCAAAGTGTCGTAATCCTGTGGCTCGATCAACGAGAAAATTGCACGCGAAAGCAGATTTTCGGCTTGACGTTTTTTCGACCACATCACGCGGATGTCAGCGGACCCTCGGGCATGATGTGGACAGGTCTGGGGATGAACTTCGCGCAGTTTGTGAAGAGCGGCGGATTTGCCAGCCTTGCGGCCCGCTTGGCGGACGGCCTTCACCGGTCCACAAGGAGACCGCGGTCGCGAGGAGGCGATTCCTCGGGGTGCGACGCTAGCGCGGGATGGGAACGGGGCGGTTGATCAGCACGATCCCGGCGGCGGCCAGCGCAGCGGCAAGGAGAATCGGCAGACCGATGGTTTCGTCGAAGAGGAGTGCCCCCAGCAGCAGTGCCAGGATCGGGGTCAGGAAGGAAAACGAGGCCACGGTCGAGGCGGGATAGACCGACAGGAGCCAGAGCCAGGCGATGAAGCCGCCCGCCACGACGACGGAGGACTGGAACAGAAGACCGGCAATGTGCAGGGGATGCAGGTCGCGGATCAGCGGGCCGAAGAAGGGCGCGGCCAGCAGGAGGATCGGAGCCGAGACGAGCACCATCCAGAAGAGCTGCATCTCCGGCCCCTCGCCCCGCATCAGCGGGCGGCGCGCGATATAGGCGGTCAATGCCCAGCCCCAGGCGGCACCAAGCGCGCAGAGATCGCCCAGAAGGCTGGCCTCGCCGCTGGGGGGCCGCGACAGGATCGCTATCGCGCAGCCCGCGAAGGCCAGCGCCAGACCGGCGGCCTTGGTCCGGGTGATCCGCTCGCCCAGTCCGAAATGCGCGAGAAGCGAGAACCAGACCGGCATCGAATACATGAGGAGCGAAGAGCGCCCGACCGTGGTGAGGTCGAGCGCGAGGAAGAGAAACAGGAACTCGGCGGCGAAGAGTGCGCCGATCAGGAGGCCCGCGCCCCAGACCTCGCGCCGAAGGCGGGGCGGGCGGCCTTTCCAGACGAGCCAGGCCCAGACGAAGCCGACCGCCAGCGCCGAGCGCAGCCCGGCAAAGAACACCGGCTGCAACCCGGCGTTCACCAGCTTGATGATCACCTGATTCACCGCGAGGAGACCCTGCACGCCCAAGAGCATGGCGACCCCGGCCCCGTCGAGTTTCGATTTCCGCATCTTTCCCCCCTGCCCGGCCCCCCTTTTGCATTGACCGGGCGGCGGCGGCAAGGAAGGCTGTCGCGGACGCCAGACCAGCGAGGTGTGTGATGGGTATCGGCAAGACATTGTTGAAAGTGGCAATCGGCGTGGTGATCGCGAAGGGCGTGGCCAGCCTGACGAAGGGATCCTCGGGGTCGTCGGGGACGTCCACGGCCGGGCGCGGCACGCGGATCGACACGGGCTCGAAGGGCGGGCTGGAAGACATGATGGGCGATATCCTGCGCAGCGGGCGGTCCTCGGGCGGCAGACGGTCGGGCGGGGGACAGTCGGGCGGCGGCCTCGGCGACCTGCTGGAGCAACTTTCGGGCCAGAAGCGGCAGACACCCCGCGCGACGGCGCCGAAGGGCGGGCTGGACGATCTTCTGGGCGAATTGACCGGGCGCGGGCGGACGACCGGGCAGGCACGCACCGAGGCTCCGGCCCGGCGCCAGGGCGGCGGCGTGGGCGACCTGCTGGATCAGGTGCTTGCGGACAAGCCGGGCGGCGCAGCCACTGGCACCCGCCCGCTGACCCTGCCGGAACCGGAGCGCGAGGAGGAACTGTCGGCGGCCTTGATGCTGCGGGCGGTGATCCAGGCGGTGAAATGCGACGGGGTGCTGGACGACGACGAGCGCGCCCGGCTGATGCAGGCGATGGGCGAGGCCGACCAGCGCGAGGTGCAGGCGGTGCAGGCCGAGTTGAACCGTCCGGTGGATGTGGCGGGGCTGGCGCGGTCGGTTCCGGCCGGGCTGGAACCGCAGATCTACATGGTGTCGCTGATGGCCATCGACCTCGACCAGAAGGCCGAGGCGGAATACCTGCACCAGCTTGCCGGGGCGCTGGACCTGTCGCCCGACCAGGTGAACGCCATCCACGACAAGGCGGGGGCGCCGCGGCTGTATCGGTAGGGTCAGGCGGTCGCAGGGCGGGCAAGCCGCGCCCCCAGACGAAGGGTTTCCTTCCCGGCGCGGGCATTGTAGGCCTTGGCGCTGCCCGCCCCTTTGGAGCCTCCCATGTCCCCCGCGACCCAAGCGGCCGAGAACACCCGCGCCGCGCTGATGATGGTCGGCTCGATGGCCTTCTTCGCGGTCGAGGACCTGTTCCTGAAGCGGTCGGCCGAGGCCCTGCCCCCCGGCCAGGTGCTGGCGCTGACCGGGGCGGCGGGGGCCTGCGTCTTCTGGGCGTTGGCCGCGCGGCAAGGCCAGCCCATCCTGTCGCGGGTGGCGCTGCACAGGATACCGCTGGCGCGGACGCTGGCCGAAGCGGCGGCGGCGGTGCTGTATATCCTTGCGCTGGCGCTGGCGCCCTTGACGATGACCTCGGCGCTTCTGCAGGCCTCGCCGCTGGTGGTGGTCGCGGGCGCGGCGCTGTTCCTGGGCGAGACAGTCGGCTGGCGCCGCTGGGCCTCGGTCGTGATCGGGTTCGTGGGCGTGCTGGTGATCCTGGAGCCCTGGGATGCGGCTTTCGACCCGACTGGCCTTCTGACGGTGGCCTGCGTCCTGGTGTTGGCGGTGCGAGACCTGACGACACGGGCGATGCCCGCGCGGATCGGGACGTTCCAGGTGGCGACCTGGGCCTATCTGGGGCTGGTGCCCGCGGGCGTGGCGCTGATGGCGGCGATGGGACAGGGCTTCGTGTGGCCCACGCCCGGTCAATGGGCGGGGCTGGGGGGCGCGCTGGTCTCGGGGCTGTTCGGCTATTACGCGGTGGTGGCGGCGATGCGGCTGGGCGAGGTTTCGGTCGTCGCCCCCTTCCGCTATGCGCGCCTTGTCTTCGCGATGGCGATCGCCATGGTCTTCCTGGGCGAACGGCCTTCGGGGTCGACGCTGCTGGGCGCGGCCATCGTGGTGGGTTCGGGGCTTTACGCCTTTGCCCGGGCACGGAAACGCGCTTCCCTCATGACCTGAGCCGGGGTAAAGGGCCTTTGAGAGCACCCCCTTCGGCCTTGAGGAACCACCCATGAGCACGATCATCGACATTCACGCCCGCGAGATTCTGGACAGCCGGGGCAACCCGACGGTCGAGGTCGACGTCACCCTGGAAGACGGCAGCATGGGCCGGGCCGCGGTGCCCTCGGGCGCCTCGACCGGGGCGCATGAGGCGAACGAGCGGCGCGACGGCGACAAGGCGCGCTACAAGGGCAAGGGCGTGCTGGAGGCGGTCGCGGCGGTGAACGGCGAACTGGCCGAGGAGCTGGTGGGGTTCGATGCGACCGAGCAGGTCGGCATCGACCGCACGATGATCGAGATGGACGGGACGCCGAACAAGTCGCGCCTCGGGGCGAATGCGATCCTTGGCGTGTCGCTGGCGGTGGCGAAGGCGGCGGCGGAGTTCACGGCGCAGCCCTTGTACCGCTACGTCGGCGGGACCAGTGCACGGGTGCTGCCGGTGCCGATGATGAACATCATCAACGGCGGCGAACATGCCGACAACCCGATCGACATCCAGGAATTCATGATCATGCCGGTGGGCGCCTCCGACATCCGCGAGGCGGTGCGGATGGGATCGGAAGTGTTCCACACGCTGAAGAAGGAACTGCAGCAGGCGGGGCACAACACCGGGATCGGCGATGAGGGCGGCTTCGCACCGAATCTGAACTCTGCCCGCGACGCGCTTGATTTCATTCTGAAATCCGTCGAGAAGGCCGGGTTCAAGCCGGGCGAGGATATCTATCTGGCGCTCGACTGCGCGTCGACCGAATATTTCAAGGGCGGCAAGTACGAGATGAAGGGCGAGGGCAGGTCGCTGTCTTCGGTCGAGAACGTCGAATTCCTGGCGGGCCTGTGCAGCGACTATCCGATCATCTCGATCGAGGACGGCATGGCCGAGGACGACTGGGACGGC
>NZ_DAIQAT010000080.1:0-15116 GCF_036781545.1 Tabrizicola sp. | reverse complement strand
GCGCCTGCAATTCCTCCATCTGCTGCGCCATGTGGTCGACCAGAAGGCCCAGCGCATTCTGGTCGGCCCCTTCGCCATCGCCGGCAAAGCCCAGCCGGGTGATCGAGGACAGCCATTCCTCCAGCTCGCGGATGAAACGGTTCTGGCCGTGGCCCGCGAACAGCTCTAGCAGCCCCAGCACCAGCGACCCGGCAAGGCCGAGAAGCGAGGAGGAGAAGGCCGTTCCCATCCCGCCAAGCTGGCTTTCAAGCCCGGTCATCAGCTTGCCGAAGACATCCAGTCCGCTCTGCCCCTCCTGCGGGGCCAGCGACCGGATGGTGTCGACCACCGCCGGAACCGTGGTGGCAAGGCCCCAGAACGTGCCCAGCAGGCCAAGGAAGACCAGCAGGTTGATGAGGTAGCGGGTGATATCCCGGGCCTCGTCGATTCGCTGGACGACCGAATCCTGGATCGAGCGCGAGGAGGTGGACGAGATCGACATCCGCGCCGAACGCGAGCGCAGCAGCGCGGCAAGCGGCGCCAGCAGGCGCGGCGGCGCCATGTCTTCGGTCCCCGGCGTGCCGCGCACGAAATTCTCGATCCAGTAGACCGACTGCGCCAGAATCCAGACCTGCCAGAAGCAGGACAGGACGCCCACCACGAAGACGAAGGTGATCAAGCCGTTCAGGACCGGGTTCGTGTCCAGGATGGACAGCACCCGCCCATGGATCAGCCAGGCCCCCGCCCCCACCAGGATGCAGACCAGAAGCATGGTGGTGATCGCCCGGATCGGCTGCGAGAAGGTCGTCGAGACCCCGCTCCGGTGCTCTGTCTGGGACATGCTGCCCTCTGGTTCGCCTGCCTTGCGCGGGACTCTAGCAGGATGCCGCGGGGTGCCAAGCAAAAGGTCAGCCCAGCCCGCGGACCCTGTCGGCCAGCCAGTCAAGCTCGGCATCGCGGATGCCCAGTTCGGCCAGATGCGCGGCGGTGGACCAGAGGTAGTCACGATTCGCACCCCGCCCGCCGATGGCCGTGGCGATGATCCGGGCCTGTTCCTCGCGGTCGAGGCGACAGTACTGCACGTGGTGGGGGTCGATGACATAGGCCAGGGCGTCCAGCGGTCCGGCATCGGTGCTGACGGGCAGCGTCATCTCCAGATAGGCGGAAGAGATCAGCTCGCGTTCGCGCAGGGCGAAAAGGGTGGCGGCTTCCTCGCCGGGCGAGACGCGGAAGGCGACACCGGTGCAGCTTGCGCTCTCGGCCCGGTCCAGTGCGAGGACGAGGCCGGGGTTCTCCACCGTGCCGCGATGGTGGATCGACCGCATGCAGAAACTGCGGTGCCAGCCATCCAGCCGCGCGATGCGGCGTTCGGCGACCGGGAAACCGGGGTCCCAGATCAGCGATCCATAGCCGAAGACCCAGAGTGTGTCGTGCATGGCTGGCCCTGTTGCCTTTCGCCCTGTAAACACCGGCACAGGGGCAATGAAAAGGGCCGCACCATGCGCAAGCTTCTGTTCCTGATGGTGGCATTGCTGGCCCTATGGTCGGGCTACTGGTTCGTCGGCTCGAAGGCGGTGCGCGACGGGGTGAACAACTGGTTCGCCGACGCCGCCGCGCAGGGGCTGGTGGCGGAGAAGACGGCTGTGACGGTCGCGGGCTACCCGAACCGCTTCGACCTGACCGTCGAAGGGCTGCACCTGGCCGACCCGACCGCCGGTATCGGCTGGACAGCCCCCTTCGTGCAGGTCTTCGCGATGACCTGGAAACCCTGGCACATCATCGCGGCCTTCCCCCCGGAAAGCCAGCTGGCCCTGCCCGATCAGGTGGTGACAGTGGGTTCCGAAGGCCTGCGCGCCAGCTTCCGGGCCAAGCCCGCACTGGACCTGCCGCTCGCGGCCGTGATCTTGGAAACCAACCACCTGACGGCAAGCTCGACGGCGGGCTGGACGGTCGGCGCAGGGCGCAGCGTCGCCTCGATCAGCGCCGATGAAGACCTGCCCGGCGCGGGCGACGCCCCCAACACCTATGTCCTGTCGCTGGATGCCGCCGAAGTGACCCCGGACGCCGGCTTCACGGCAAGGGTCAATGCGGTGGCGATCCCGGACCTGCCGCCCCCGGACCTGCCGGATGTGGTGGAGAGCCTGTCGGGAAGCGTCTTCCTGACCCTCTCCGCACCGCTCGACCGCCATGCGGGGGAAAAGAAGCCCTATCTCACCCGTCTCGAGGTCAACCGCTTCACCTTCGCCTGGGGCAAGCTCGCCGCCACGGCGAAGGGCCAGATCGAGGCCGACGACCAGGGCTTTGCCGCGGGCGAGATCAGGTTCGAGATCACCAACTGGGACCGCGTGCCCTCCCTTCTGGTCGCGGCGGGTCTGGTCAAGCCCGAGATGGCCCCGACCATCGCCCGCGGGATGCAGGCCCTTGCGGGGCAGTCGCCCGACGCGACGGTCCTGCCCCTGACGGTGAAACTGGCCGAGGGCTGGATGAGCTTCGGCCCCTTCCCGCTGGGCCCCGCGCCCCGGATGGTCCCGCCGACCGGCTAGACCACAGCAACGATCCTCGGACCGGCCTGTCGGCCCGCGTCCAGGAGTTTCTAGAAAATTCTTGGACTTGGCGCAGAGCTCGATCTTATCCCGACCGCGCTTCCGCAAAGGCTCATCCCGATCTAGCGGCAGTAGGCCCCGCCCTGCCGGGCCGAGGTGTCGAAGTGGAAATGATCCTCGTGATACCCGTCCGACCCGGGGCCGAGCGTGGTCATGAAATAGCCGCAGCCAGCCTTGTAGATCCGGCGCAAGAGCTTGTTGTAGTTCTCCGCCACCGTCAGCACATTGCCGTTCGACAGCACGAAGGCCGCGATGTCGATGGCGCGGCCCTTGCCGTGCTCGCTGATCTTCGCGCCCTTGACGTTGTTGCGGCTGCGGCAGGAGTAGTGCGCAGCGACCCGCATCTCGACCAGGTTGCCGTTGAAAGCGGGCTGCGCGACCTCTTCCACCCAGCGGTCCAGCGCCTTGGCGATGGAACAATCCACCGTCGCCGCCTGGCTCAGCCGTACGCCGCCGACCGAGGTGATCGCCACCGGATCGTCGACCCCGCAGCCCTTCACCTTCGACCGGATCGGCGCGATCTCCTGACCCTTGATCGAGGCGACGCCGCAGACCGAACCCTTCTTCGACGCCATGTCGCGTTTCTTCTTCCGCTCTTCCTTCTTCGAGGGCGGCGGCATGGCGGCAAGCTCGATCCCGTCGTCCGGCGCCTTCCCGGACAGGTCAAGCCCCGGCGCGTTGGAGGTGGCCTTCAGCGCCGCCAGGCCGGCGGTCAGTGCCTTCGGGCGCGGCACCGGGCGCAGGGAGCTGAGCAGGATGCTGCCCTGCGGGGCGGTGTCCGCGGTGGGGTCCACCTTGGCAGACACGGCCAATTCAGCGGGCGCCGCCGCCATTACCCCAGCGAGGCGCGGATTTGCCGGGGGCAGCGGCGAGCGGTCAATCTCCTGCGCCAGCGCGCCCTGCCCAAGGCAGAGGCACAGCAGAAGCAGGCCGCGCCGCACCGGCCCTAGCCCTCTTGCGCGGGCGGGGCCGCGCGGCCGAAGTCCGGCGCGGCAGTGTCCTGCCCCGCCTCGATGATGCCCCGGCGAATGGCGCGGGTGCGGGTGAAATAGGCGTGCAGATGCTCGCCATCGCCCATCCGGATCGCGCGTTGCAGCACGAACAGCTCCTCCGCGAAGCGGCCGAGGATATCCAGCACCGCCTCCTTGTTGGTCAGGAACACGTCGCGCCACATCACCGGGTCGCTGGCCGCGATCCGGGTGAAGTCGCGGAAACCGCTGGCGGAATACTTGATGATCTCGGACTGCGAGACCCGCCGCATGTGATCGGCCACGCCCACCATCGTATAGGCGATGGCATGGGGCACATGGCTGACCACGGCCAGCACCAGGTCGTGATGCTCGACATCCATCTCGTCGACATTCGCGCCCATCGCTTCCAACAGGCCCCGCAGCCGCGCGATCGCGGAAGGATCGGTGTCCGGCAGCGGGGTCAAGAGCCACCAGCGATTCTTGAACAGCGTCGCAAAGCCCGAGCGCGGCCCGGAATATTCCGTCCCGGCCAGCGGGTGGCCGGGGATGAAATGCACGCCCGCCGGAACATGCGGCGCCACCGCATCGACCACCGCCTGCTTGACCGAGCCCACGTCGGTCACGGTCGCCCCCGGCTTCAGATGCGGGGCGATCTCGGCGGCAATCGCCTCCATCGCGCCCACCGGTACTGCCAGCACCACCAGATCCGCGCCCTGCACCGACTCGGCGGCGCTTTCGGTCACGCGGTCGCAGAACAGGTCCCGCGCCACGGCCCGCGTCTCGGCGGATTTGGCATACCCCACGATTTCGCCCGCCAGCCTGCCCGCACGCATCGCATGCGCCATGGAAGAGGCGATCAGCCCCAGCCCGATCAGCGCGACGCGGGGATAGATCACGCCGCTCACCGGACCCCCTTGAACTGCGCCACCGCATGGGCGACCTGACGGCACGAGGATTCATCCCCGATGGTGATCCGCAGGCAATGCGGCAACTTGTAGCCCGCCACCCGGCGCACGATCAGCCCCTGCTTCTGCAGGAAGGCATCGCAGGCCTCGGCCTCCTCCTGGCTGGCGAATCGCGCCAAGATGAAATTCGCCATCGACGTGTCAGACGGCACCCCGATCTCGGCCAGCGCATTGGCCAGCCAGCTGCGCATCCGGGTGTTCTCGCTGCGGCACTTCGCTGCGAACTCCTGGTCGCGCACGGCGGCCTCTGCCGTCTCCAGCTGCGTGGTCGACAGGTTGAACGGGCCCCGGATGCGGTTCAGCACGTCGATCACATGGCGGGGTCCATAGCCCCAGCCGATCCGCAGGCCGCCCAAGCCGTAGATCTTCGAAAAGGTCCGCGTCATCACCACGTTGTCGCGCGCATCGACCAGCGCTGCGCCGCCATCATAGCCCTCGACATATTCGGCATAGGCCCCGTCCAGCACCAGCAGCGCCTGCGGCGGCAGGTTCTCGGCCAACCGGGCGATTTCCGCCGCCGAGATCATCGTGCCGGTGGGGTTGTTCGGGTTGGCAAGGAACACCAGCTTGGTGCGCCGGTTGCAGGCGGCCAGGATCGCATCCACATCCGCGGTCCGCTCGCGTTCCTGCACCTCGACCGGGGTCGCCCCCACGGCGAGGCTGGAAATCCGGTACATCAGGAACCCGTGCTCGGTGAACACCACCTCGTCGCGCGGCCCGGCATAGGCCTGGCACAGGAAGGTGATGATCTCGTCCGACCCCGCGCCGCAGATGATCCGGCCCGCGTCCAGACCATGGACCTCGGCAATCGCCGCGCGCAGATCGGCATGGTCGGTCACCGGGTAGCGGTGCAGCGAATGCACGGTGCGGCCAAAGGCTTCCTTGGCCTTGTCCGAGGGGCCGAAGGGATTCTCGTTCGAGGACAGCTTCACCACATTGGCCACGCCCGCCACATGCGCCTTGCCGCCCTCATAAAGGGCGATATCAAGGATGCCTGGCTGCGGCTTGATCTGGTCGTTCATCATCGCCCCCTGGGTCGAGGCTCCGTTTACCCGCCCGCCGCGCGCAAGGCCAGAGGGTTCAGCCCCCTGACCCGCCCTGCGGCGTCACACCGCGAGGAAATTGACAAACTGCCAGGGGTCCTGGTCGTCGCGATCCTCGGCGAAGCGGTTGATCCGGTTCTGCAACGGCGTCCAGTCGGTGTAGTGGCACTCGACGCTGCCCAGATAGGGGCGCTGGACCGCCAGGCAGCGGGCATGATCCATCTCGTCGGCCTCGACGAAGCCTTCGCCCGGGTTCTCCGCCGCCCAGACCATCGCGGCCAGCACGGCGGACGTCACCTGCATCCCCGTCGCGTTCTGGTAGGGCGCAAGCCGCCGCGCCTCAGCGCAGGACAGGCGCGAGCCATACCACATCGCCCCCTTGGCATGGCCGTAAAGCAGCACCCCAAGGTCATCGCCCCCGCCGGTGATCTCCTCCGCCGTCAGGATATGCTGCGCCTCGGGCAGCTTGCCCGCCCCGTTGGCCTCGTACAGCGACAGCACCGCGTCGTTGCAGGGGTGATAGGCGTAGTGGCAGGTCGGCCGGTAGACCGCGCGGCCCCCGTCCCGCACGGTGTAATAGTCCGGGATCGACAGCGCCTCGTTATGGGTGATCACCAGCCCATACTGCGGCCCCACCTCCGGGCACCAGGACCGCACGCGGGTATCCGCGCCGGGCCGGTCGATCCAGATGGCGTAACCCGGCCCGTTGTCGAAGGCATGGCCCAGCGGCGGCAGCTTCTTCTCATGCGTGCCCCAGCCCAGTTCCGCGGGCTGATACCCCTCGGACAGCAAACCGTCCACCGACCAGGTATTCACGAACACTCCCGGCGGCTTCGGCCGGGCCGACACCTGCGTATCGCGCTCGGCGATATGGATGCCCTTGACCCCCAGCCGCTGCATCAGCCCCGCCCAGTCCTCGCGCGACTGCGGATCGGCCGGAACACCGGTATCCGCCGCCAGCCGCAGCAGCGCCTCCTTCAGAAGCCAGCTCACCATCCCCGGATTGGCCCCGCAGCAGGAAACCGCCGTCGGCCCGCCCGCATAGGCCTTGCCCAGCTCCCGCACCCGTTCCCGCAGGGGATAGTTCGTCCGCTCGGCATTCGGCAGCGGCGAGCCGAAGTAGAACCCCGGCCAGGGCTCCACCACCGTGTCGATGTAGAGAACCCCCATCGTCTGCGCCAGTTTCATCAACTCGATGGAATCCACGTCCACCGACAGGTTGACGATCATCCCCGTTCCGTCCGGGAACAGCCCGCACAGCACCCCGGCGAAATTCTCCGCCGTCAGCGCGACCTGCAGATGCCGGATGCCATGCTCCTGCAAGAGCGGCGCATAGTCGGCGGATGGCTCGATCACCACCATCCGCGCCCGGTCGAAGCCGATATGCCGCTCGATCAGCGGCAGCACGCCGCGCCCGATCGACCCGAAGCCGATCATCACCAGCGCGCCCTCGACGGTTGCGTGAACCTCCTGCGTCATCCGCCCGTCCCTTTCGTCAATGTTCCTTGGTCAGCGAGGTCAGCCAGTCCATCAGCGCCAGCAGCACGCCCGAAGCGACGAAGGTCAAATGGATGATCACCATCCAGCGCATCGTCTCGGGGCTGGCGGAATAGGTCGTGTCCGGCTTGCCCAGCGACATGAACAGCTTCAGCAGATGGATGCCCGAGATCGCCACGATGCTGGCGATCAGCTTCATCTTCAGGCCCGAGAAATCCACCTTCCCCATCCAGGACGGCCGGTCCGCGCCGGTGTCGAAGTCGAACTTCGAGACGAAATTCTCGTAGCCCGAGAACAGCACGATCAACAGAAGGTTCGCCGCCAGCGACAGGTCGATCAGCGTCAGCACCGCCAGGATCGCCTGGTCCGCCGTCAGCTCCAGCATCTTCGGCAGGTAATAGGCCAGCTCCTTCACGAAGACCACCGCCAGCATGGCCAGCGAGATCGCCAGCCCCAGGTACATCGGCGCCATCAGCCAGCGGCTGCCGTAGAGCCCCCGCTCGAAACGGGTCTCGATACTGGGTTTGTCGATCATCGCGCTCTCCCTGCCGGAAATGAAAAGGGCCGCACCCTCGCGGCGCGGCCCCGAATATAGGGTGCGCTATAGCGCACCGATGGATCAGTTCTTGGCGTAGTATTCCACGACCAGGTTCGGTTCCATCTGCACCGGATAGGGCACGTCGCCCAGGCCCGGGGTGCGCACGAACTTGGCGGTCAGCTTGTTGTTGTCGACTTCCAGATAGTCCGGCACGTCGCGCTCGGTCAGCGCGATGGCCTCGACGATGGCCGCCATCTGGCGCGACTTCTCGCGGACCTGGATCACGTCGCCTTCCGACACGCGGTACGAGGCGATGTTGACGCGCTTGCCGTTCACCAGGACGTGGCCATGGTTCACGAACTGACGCGCCGCGAAGATCGTCGGCACGAATTTGGCGCGGTAGACCACCGCGTCCAGACGGCGCTCCAGAAGGCCGATCAGCATCTCGCCGGTGTCGCCGCGCACACGCTCGGCTTCGCCATAGATCTTGCGGAACTGCTTCTCGGTCAGGTCGCCGTAGTAGCCTTTCAGCTTCTGCTTGGCGCGCAGCTGCGTGCCGAAGTCCGACAGCTTGTTCTTCCGGCGCTGGCCGTGCTGGCCCGGGCCGTACTCGCGCTTGTTGATCGGGGATTTCGGACGGCCCCAGATGTTCTCGCCCATGCGGCGGTCGATCTTGTACTTGGCAGAGGTGCGTTTGGTCACCGCTGATCTCCTTCTATGTTGTCGCTTGCGCGACGATGAAGGGCGTTGTCCTTTCCCCGGACGTGATCCGGGGCGACAGGCATCCCCTTGCGGGGGCCACCAACACCAATGAAAAGCCCCGGAATCGCTTCCGGGACGTGGCCGCGCTTATAGACGCCCTCCCGGCGGTGTCAACAGCCCCCTCCGATCCGCAGGTCGGGGCTCACCCCGACTCGTAAGGTGCGCCTTCAGGCGCACCACCCCACCCGATCACCCCACGTAGGGTGCGCACCACCCCACCGCCCACCCCGCGCACCGAGAGGGCCGCGCCCTCCCTCGGGCGGGCGCCGCAACGCCGGATCGACGCGCTTTATGGCTCAACCCCTCCCCCCGCAGTTCTACCGACCACCGCTGCAAGAGCGCCCTCCCGGGGGGAGAGAGGGCGCGGCCCGGCGGGCTTACGCCCTTGATTCCGGGCCGAGGGCCTCCCAATCCATTGCTGCGGCTACGCCTCACCTATAGTTGGCCCGCTCTTCCCAGCCAAATTGAATCTCAGCACATCTTCAAAAACCTTGTTTCGCGCACGCGCGTCCTTTACCAATGCTGATGCTGGCATAACGTAGAGATGCAGCGGTACTTCGTTAGTCGTTCCAATCTGAAAGTCATTATAAACAACTTTATCCTGCAGAGAAAAGACATCACGAAAGCCAGTCTGCTTCATGTCTCTATGAAACTCTTCGCTTATCTCCACTACCGCAAAAGCAAAGACCTCTCGAACTGATGGGATTCGGTCCGCAAGTTCACCCGCGTAAAGACGACACTGGGTCAATGCCTTGTTGCTCTCAAAAATGTCAGCTCCCGGCTTTTTGAACTCAATGATGACAAGTTTATTTGGCTGGCTTTCACTATCTTTCGAGAAGAAGGCGGCAATGTCTGGCTTTCTCAGTTGTCGAGATTCCATCAACTGTCCCACCTCTTCGACAATCTTCCGCAAAGTCGCGTCACTAAAAATTGATGAATAGGATAGAAATTTATCGTCAACCAGCCACACGTTATTTTCTCTTATTTCGTCACCTCGGCTCTTCTTCGGAAGAATTGCATTGTGAATTGCCTCTTCCGCTGCATCTGCTGGCATGTTAGACAAAGAATCAATTACCAGTGCTCTATGAACTATGAAGCGCGCCAAATCCTCACTCGCTAGGTGCGATACGTCATCCAGTGAGGGTTTGATGCCATCCTCGAGCTTGTCCATGAGTTGATCTTCCTGTCGAGCCAACTGTGCGCGATAGGTCTTTACTATCTGGTCCGCATCCAGAAGTGTTGCTTCCTCGCCAAGCGAAGCCAAGTTGATATATGGATAGTATTTTCTTAGCTTTTCGACATTACTTGTCTTAAATTCCTGGATGTCACCGCTCGATTCGCTTTCGATCATTTCAAGGCATACTTGCTGGAGCTTGGGGAAGAGCTTCTCTCTACTGATTGGAGAGATGAAGTCAATTTCACTCTCATTTTTTGGCAGCTTCAGCTCTTGGCGCACAAGGTCGGATCGTTTATTGAAGTAGTCCGAGGTAACAAAGATTAGGTGGCGACAGACATCAAATCTCTTACTTATTTGAAGTTCCTCTATGCAGAGCTCATCTGCGCAGAGCATTGCAACGATGCCCTTTCGTGGGGGCTCATCGCGAAACAAGTAGCAACAGAAATTCTGGCCCAAAAACTCGAACTCTCGTTTTGCTGTGGCCTGGATGTCAGATCCTGAAACCTGATAGACTTCTTCGAAAGGCTGCTTTGAATTGTGCGTGAATCTGAGGCTAATGCTATGGCCTGCTTGATGCTTAAGGAAAAGGAAGAGCCTCAGATCATCACACAGCGAGTTTACAAGCTTTGTTACCTGAGTATTGATCCGCTCCTTCAGTCCGGAGAGAGAGATTCTTGTTCTAGCCGGTCCGCTTTGAGCGAGTCTCGTTACAGCTTCCACTGTGAATTCTGGTGTATAGTCAAAAGTTACCATATGTGTCGGTAGCTGACTCTGAATGTTGACAATGCTTGCATATTTCAAGAAGGCTAATCTTCCAACACCCTTGCCTCCTATGGCATCCTTATGGTTAGTGAATACCTCGTCGAAGTAGTTCAGATTCTCATCGGTGAATCCTTCGCCGTCATCTTCGATGATGATCTTTTCAAGAACTCGCCTCTCGTCGCCATCGAAAAGGTCGGGCTGCGCAGCTGAGAAAATGAGCTCAACCGAAATTTCCCTTGCTCCAGCCTGTATGGAGTTTGTTAATGCTTCACGGATGACGTCTCTTGCAGAAATGCCAGCTCTATAATGCTCCGAAATGAACTTTGGTAGATTAATGCGTGCCATAGCCTGCTCTGCCTATGAGTTGCGCTTTGTGCTGAGTATCATACTCCTGAGGCACTAGAGCAATTACGTTCCAAACCTTAACAAACCCCTAACGCCCACACCCAACCCCTTGAAATCCCTCACACCCTCCACCTGCCCGCGCGCGGGCAGCCCTCAGCGGGTCACGTCCACCACCACCCGCCCCTGCACGCCCCCCTTCAGGATCGCGGCCCCCAGCTCCGGCAGGTCCGCCAGCCCGACCTCCCGGACCATCGCCTCCAGCGTCTCCATCGGCAGGTCCGTCACCACCCGCCCCCAGGCCCGCACCCGCCGCTCATAGGGGACCGTCACGCTGTCGATCCCCAGAAGGTTCACCCCCCGCAGCAGGAAGGGGATCACCGAGGCGGGCAGCGCGGCCCCTCCCGCCAGCCCGACCGCGGCGACCGAGCCGCCATGCTTCATCTGCCCCAGCACCCGCGCCAGCATCGCACCGCCGACCGCATCGACGCAGCCCGCCCAGGTCTCGGCTTCCAGCGGCCGCTTCACCGTCTCGGCCAGCTCTTCCCGGGCCACGATCCGGCTCGCCCCGAGGCCCTTCAGATAGCCCTCCGCCTCCGGCCGCCCCGTCACCGCCGCCACCTGGTAGCCAAGACGGCCGAGGATCGCGACCGCGACCGACCCCACGCCCCCCGCGGCCCCCGTGACCAGCACCGCGCCCTTGTCGGGGGTCAGCCCATGCTCCTCCAGCGCCATCACCGCCAGCATCGCGGTGAACCCCGCCGTCCCCACCGCCATCGCCTGCCGCGTCGTCAGGCCCGAGGGCAGCGGCACCAGCCAGTCCGCCCTGACCCGCGCCTTCTGGGCATAGCCGCCCCAATGCACCTCGCCCACCCGCCAGCCGGTCAGCACCACCTTGTCGCCGGGCCGGTAGCGCGCATCCTCCGACGCCTCCACCACCCCGGCAAAGTCGATCCCCGCCACATGCGGCCACTGGCGCACGATCCCCCCGCCATTCGGGGACAACGCCAGCCCGTCCTTGTAGTTCAGCGTCGAATATTCGACCGCCACCGTCACATCGCCCGACGGCAGCGCGCTGTCGTCCAGCTCGCGGACATGGGCGGCGGCGGCGTCGCCCTCCTTCTCCAGAACCAAAGCACGGAACATGACGACCTCCCCGAAAACCACCCCCACTGCGCCGTGCGGCGGCAGGATTGTCAACCCGAAGGAGCCGCCGCGCCCTATCTCTGCCAGAGGCATCCGGGCGTCAGAAGCCGCCCCTCACCCGCATTTCGAATGGCCGCAGGACCCGCAGGTCAGGCAGCCCTCCACCATCCGCAGGTCATAGCTGCCACAGGCCGGGCAGGCCTTGCCCCGGGGCGCCTCGCCCACCCGCAGCACCTCGGCCTTGGGGTCGGATTTCAGGCCCAGCCCCTCGCCCTCGATGAAGCCGATGTCGATCAGATGGCGCTCGATCACCCCGCCGATGGCCGCGAGGATCGAGGGAATGTAGCGCCCCTCCATCCACGCCCCGCCGCGGGGGTCGAAGACCGCCTTCAACTCCTCCACCACGAAGGAAATGTCCCCACCCCGCCGGAACACCGCGCTGATCATCCTCGTCAGCGCCACGGTCCAGGCGAAATGCTCCATGTTCTTCGAGTTGATGAACACCTCGAAGGGCCGCCGGTGGCCTGCCGTCACGATGTCGTTGATGGTGATGTAGAGCGCATGTTCCGAGCCCGGCCATTTCACCTTGTAGGTCTGCCCCTCCAGGGCCGCCGGGCGGTCCAGCGGTTCCGACAGGTAGACAACCTCGCCCCCCGTCACGGCATGGGTCTGCTCGGGCGCCTCGCCCGGCACCTTTTCCGAGCTTTCCGACACCGTCAGAACCGATCCCGTCACGTCGTTCGGCCGATAGGTGGTGCAGCCCTTGCAGCCCTGGTCCCAGGCGGCCATGTAGACCTCCTTGAACGCGTCGAAGCTGATGTCCGCCGGGCAGTTGATGGTCTTGGAGATCGAGCTGTCGACCCATTTCTGCGCCGCCGCCTGCATCCGCACATGGTCCAAGGGCGGCAAGGTCTGGGCATTCACGAAATGCTCCAGCAGGGGTGCGTCGCCATGCTTCTGCCGCCAGAGGCGCACCGCATAGTCCACCACCTCCTCCTCGGTCCGCGACCCGTCCTTTTGCAGGACCTTGCGGGTATAGGCATAGGCGAAGACCGGCTCGATGCCCGAACTGACGTTGCCCGCATAAAGCGAGATCGTTCCCGTCGGCGCCACCGAAGTCAGGAGGGCGTTGCGGATTCCGTGCCTGGCAATGGCCTCGCGCACGTCCTTGTCCATCTGGGCCATGTTGCCCGAGGCCAGGAACCCCTCGGCCTCGAACAGCGGGAAGGCGCCCTTCTCCTGTGCCAGATCGACCGAAGCCAGATAGGCCGCCCGCGCGATGGCGTGCATCCAGGTTTCCGTGACCCGCGCGGCTTCCTCCGACCCATAGCGCCACCCGACCATCAAGAGCGCATCGGCAAGCCCCGTGACCCCCAGCCCGATCCGCCGCTTCGCCCGCGCCTCTGCCGCCTGCTGGGGCAAGGGAAAGCGGCTGGCATCCACCACATTGTCCATCATCCGCACCGCGACCCGCACCAGCCGGTCGAGCGCCTGCATGTCCATGCTGGCCTCAGCCTCGAAAGCGTCGCGCACCAGCATCGGCAGGTTGACCGACCCCAGGAGACAGGCGCCATAGGGCGGCAAGGGCTGCTCGCCGCAATTGTGAACATAAATACCGTTGGCATCGAAGGCGTTCACCTCCGGCACTTGCACGTCAAAGACCTCGGCCTCGCCATCCGGAGCGATCGCGCGCACTTCGGCCGTGAACCGCTCCCGGTTCAAGGCGCGACGGTAGCCTGACAACGCGTTGGTCAACCGCGTGGATTTCTCACGATCCGTGAAGCCGATCCGCTCTGCGAAAACCGACAGGTTGTCGTTTGCGATCACCAGTTCATGCTGCGCTTCGACAAGATAATCGCGAACGCCACCCATGCCGTCTGGCAAGGCATGTGCGCCCTCGGAGCGACGGTCCCGATAGAGTGTGGAGTTGACGCCAAGCCGCAGCAACATGCGCTGCGCCCGCTCCAGGAGCGCAAGGCTGCTTTGGGCCAGCCGGACCGAAACGCCCTTGGTCTGGCTGCCCTGCACCGACCCGTCCGCATCGAACAGCCCCTGGAGCACTTCAGCAGCGAAACCGGGTGGCGCGGACTCGATCTCTGGCGTCAAGGTTTTCCGGCCCCGCGACAATCCCCAGCTTTCCGCAAGCGACCGCAGCGCCACCGTGCCGATCCGGAACTCGTTCCGACCCTCGACTGCCTGCCAGCCTGAGAAATCGGCACGGTGCGGCAGTTTCCGCAGCAGAGCCTCGACCTTGGCCATCACCGGATGGTCGAAAGGCGTTCCATTCACACAATCGGCCAGCGGCCAGACCGAGATCAGCGTCTTGTCTTCGCGGATTACCCCGTCGCCGATCAGGAGGCCCAGCAGATACCCCGAAGCATCCCCGGCGCCTGCGGCAACGGCTGCGGGTCGGTGATCGTGCAGCACGACTTCGTCCCCGGGCCTGAGATCTGTTGCGGCCACCCAATCGCAATCCATCCGCCAGCGCGTCTTGTCGGTGACCACGCGGACCCTGTGATCCGCAGTCAGGCGCAACTCGCGGCCGCAGGTGGTGGTCAGCCGCAGGACGGGTTTGGTGCCGGTCGGAAAGAAGCCTTGCGGCCCACTGCGGAACGGCTTGCCATCGACGAGTGCGGTAAACGACTGTCCGACCAGATCCCGGACCTGTCGCTGCCCTTCTGTCGTCGCAACCCAGGTTTCTGCCGTGACGCAGGGGTTCGTTGCCGCAATCGTCTCGGCGTAGCCAAGGTTGTTCATCGCATTGATGCGGTCGATGAAGATCACCCCCGGCTCGGCATAGTCGAAGGTCGAGCGCATGATCCGGTTCCACAGATCGCGCGCCTGAACCGTATGGTAGACCCTGCCGCCGAAGACCAGCTCCCACGGGCCATCGGCCTTGACCGCGGCCATGAAGGCATCGGTCACCAGCACCGACAGGTTGAACATCCGCAGCCGGGCAGGGTCCTTCTTCGCCTCGATGAAGGCCTCGATGTCGGGGTGGTCGCAGCGCATCGTGGCCATCATCGCGCCGCGGCGGCTGCCTGCCGACATGATCGTGCGGCACATCGCATCCCAGACGTCCATGAACGACAGCGGCCCCGAGGCATCCGCCGCCACCCCCGCGACCGGCGCCCCGCGCGGGCGGATGGTCGAGAAGTCATAGCCGATCCCGCCGCCTTGCTGCATGGTCAGCGCGGCTTCCTTCAGGCTTTCGAAGATCCCCGCCATCGTGTCCGGGATCGTGCCCATGACAAAGCAGTTGAAGAGCGTGACCGACCGCCCCGTCCCCGCCCCCGCCGTGATCCGCCCCGCGGGCAGGAAGCGGAACCCC
>NZ_DAIQAT010000079.1:0-15515 GCF_036781545.1 Tabrizicola sp. | reverse complement strand
CTCGTTGATCTTGCGCATCGCCTCGGCCACCTCGGGGCGGACGCGGGTCATGTCGTAATAGTCGGCAGGCGCGCTCATCGGCATGACGGCGGGGATCGGGGACTGGTCGGTCATCAGGCAAGTTCTCCTTGCAGAACGCCGTCCTTGACGACGACGCGCCCGTCGAGGGCGATGGTGCAGTTGCGCATCGGAAGGTCGAAATGGCCGAGCGTGTAGCGCCCGGCATATTGGTTGGCCCCGGTGGACCACAGGAAGGACCCGGCAATCGCCCGGAACTCCACCGCCTGCATGTCGCGCTTGTCGTACATGGCGGCGCTGACCCATTTCGCGCCGTGGTTCATGCCCCAGCCGACATGGCTGATCCCATAGGCGTTGTGGTCGTTCCAGGCTTCCATGTATTCGCGTAGGTGCAGCGCGTCGATCCCGTCGCCCTTGATGGCGGTGACGAAGTCGTTCTCGATGGTAAAGTCGATCCGGCTGGTCAGGAACGTCTTGAACGTCAGGTTCATGTCGCCCACGTCCATCACCACCCGCCCGTTCGCCGCATCCTTGCCGGGGAAGGCCAGGCACAGCCCCGCGGGCCAGTGCGCCACCGCCCCCGGCTTCGTGCCGAACCCCGCCGTGCCGCCGCAGGGCGCGCCGCGCAGGTCCACCGTCAGGTCGGTCCCGGCGGGCGAGGTCACCCGCATCTCGGCCGCCTCGCGCAGCATCTGGATGCCGATCTGCAGCTTGATGTCATCCTCGGCCTTGGGCTCGGTGCGCTCCAGAATCTCGGGATGCTCGTTGGTGATGACCAACAGCCGCGTGCGGCCGGCATCCTCGATCTCGGGCCATTCCGGGGCGTGGATCAGCCCCTCGACCGTGCAGTCCACGATCACCTCGACCAGTTTCAGCGCCTCCACCACCGCGCGGTTCCCGGCGATGGCCCAGCTGGTGCCGGTGGATTTCACCGGGACCGGCGCGGTCTGCGCAGGGGTCGGCATCTGGATGTGGAAGCTCTCCGCCCCAAGATCGTAGGCTGCCAGTTCGCACAGATGCACCAAGACAGGGCGCGACTGGGTTTCGCTGATGATCGCGATCCTCGTTCCCTGTCCGATCCCGTTCAGCGCGAAGACCCGGCGGAAGGCGGCAAGCCACTTCCCCTCGATCCGTTCCTGCAGCATCCGCCCCCTCCCGACCCCAGGTGCGACGATTCGCCCACCTGCAAAATGCTTTACTGGTCAGTATAGTTTTTCGGTAAAGCTGCGTCTGTCAACGGTTTTCGTTGGCCGGTCAGTTTGTCCTTGCTCCGCAATGGGTTGCGGAACCCCGTCCCCCCAGATCATTCAGAATCGGGCAGTCCGGGCGGTCGTCGCCGGCGCAGGCATGGACCAGGGTTTCCAGCGTGGCCTTCATCGCCTGCATCTCGCGGATGCGCCCCTCCAGCGCCCCGATCTGCGCCTCGGCCAACTGCTTCACATCGGCGCTGGCCCGGTCGCGGTCGCGCCACAAGGCCAGCAGGTCGGCGACCTTCTCCATCGGGAAGCCCAGGTCGCGCGCCCGGCGGACGAAGCGCAGGATCTGCACCTCCTTCGGGCCATAGGTCCGGTAGCCCGATCCGGTGCGCCCGGCGGGCGGGATCAGCCCCGTCTCCTCATAGTAGCGGATCATCTTTGCCGAGACGCCGCTTTCGCGCGCCGCTTCCCCGATGGTCATCATGCGCGGGCTCCATAGCGTTTCAGCCGCAGGGCGTTGGTCAGGACGAAGACCGAGGACATCGCCATCGCCCCGGCGGCAAGGACCGGCGAGAGGAGGATGCCGAAGGCCGGATACAGCACCCCCGCCGCAACCGGGATCAGCGCGGCGTTGTAGGCGAAGGCCCAGAACAGGTTCTGCCGGATGTTCCGCATCGTCGCGCGGCTGAGGCCGATGGCAGCGGCCAGCGCGGGCAGGCGGCCCGAGACCAGAACCACATCCGCCGCCTCTATGGCGATATCGGTGCCGGTGCCCATCGCGATGCCCACATCCGCCTCGGCCAGCGCGGGGGCGTCGTTGATCCCGTCACCCGCAAAGGCCAGCGCGCCTTGCGCCTTCAGCCTGTGCAGTGCCTCGACCTTGCCCTCGGGCGTCACCTCGGCCACCACCTCGTCGATCCCCAGATCCCGCGCGATGGCCCGCGCCGTCCGGACGTTGTCGCCCGAGATCATCGCCAGCTTCAGCCCCAGCGCCTTCAGCGCGGCAATCGCCTGCGGCGTCGTCGGCTTCACCGTATCGGCCACCGCCAGCAGCGCCACCGCTTTGCCGTCCCGCGCGGCATAGATCGGACTCTCGCCCCGGTCGGCCAGCCGCTCGGCCTCGACGGCGAAGGCTGCGATGTCCACGCCCCGCTTGCCCATTTCGCGCGCCGAGCCGAGCGCGATCTCCGCCCCGCCGACCCGCGCCGAAACGCCGTGGCCGGGCTTGGCGAGGAACCCCTCCGCCACCGGGACTGCCATCCCCTCTGCCGCGGCCACGATGGCGCGGGCGACCGGATGCTCCGACCGTGCCTCGACGGCCGCCAACACCGGCAGCAGGGCTTCCTTCGTCTCTCCCTCGGCGGGCTGGAAGGCAGTCAGCACCGGCTTGCCCTCGGTCAGGGTGCCGGTCTTGTCGAAGGCCACCACCTGCACCCCTTGCAGCGCCTGCAAGGCCTCGCCCTTGCGGAAGAGGACCCCCAGTTCCGCCCCCCTGCCCGTCCCGACCAGGATCGAGACCGGCGTCGCCAGCCCCATCGCGCATGGGCAGGCGATGATCAGCACCGCCACGCCATTGACCAGCGCCATGGGCAGCGATGGCGCGGGGCCGAATGTCAGCCAGACGAGGAAGGTCAGCGCCGCCACCGCCATCACCGCGGGCACGAACCACAGCGTCACCTTGTCGACCAGCGCCTGGATCGGCAGCTTGCCGCCCTGCGCCGCCTCGACCATGCGGATGATCCGCGCGAGCATCGTATCCGCGCCGACCGCCACCGCCTCCATCACCAGCGCGCCGGTCTGGTTCACCGTGCCGCCGATCACCCGGTCGCCCGCGTGCTTTTCCACCGGCAAGGGCTCGCCCGTGACCATCGACTCGTCGATCCAGCTCGCTCCCTCGGCCACCCGGCCATCCACCGGCACCCGTTCCCCGGGCCGCAGGTCCACGAGGTCGCCGGGCCGCAACTCGGCCACCGGCACATCCCGCACCTGCCCGTCCCGCCGAAGATGCGCGACGGCAGGTTGCAGGCCCACCAGCCGCTCGATCGCGCGCGAGGACCGCCCCTTGGCCCGCGCCTCCAGAAGTCGCCCCAGCAGGATCAGCGTCACGATCATCGCCGCCGCCTCGAAATAGACCGCGACCGAGCCGGGGGGCAGCAGCCTCGGCACGAAGGTCGCCAGCGTCGAATAGGCCCAGGCCGCGCCCGACCCGACCGCCACCAGCGACGACATGTCCGGCGCACCCTTCAGCAGCGCTGGGACGCCTTTCAGGAAGAACCGCCGCCCCGGGGCGACCAGCACCAGCGTGGTCAGGGCGAACTGGATCAGCCAGCTCGTCCCCTGCCCGACGGTCATCATCACCCAGTGATGGAAGGCCGGGATCATGTGCCCCCCCATCTCCAGCACGAAGACCGGCAGGGTCAGCACCGCTGCAAGGATCAGGTCGCGGGCCAGCCCCTCGGCCTCGCGCGCCCGGCGCAGGGTCGGCGTCTCGGTCGAGGCCGTGGCGACCCGCGCCTCGTAGCCCGCCGCCTTGACGGCGCCGATCAACGCGCTCGCCCCTGCCAGCCCTTCGACCCGCGCGCTTTCCGTGGCGAGGTTCACATGCGCCTCCGTCACCCCCGGCACCGCCTTCAACGCCCGCTCCACCCGCGCGACGCAGGAGGCGCAGGTCATCCCCTCGATCACCAGCTCCTGCGCCTGAACCGGCACGTCGTACCCGGCCTTGCGCACCGTCTCGACCAGGATTTCCGGCGCGGCGATCCCGCGCACCTCGGCGCGTTCGACCGCCAGGTTCACGCTGGCCGCCGACACGCCTGGAACCGCCTTCAGCGCCCGTTCCACCCGGCCCGCGCAGGACGCGCAGGTCATCCCGGATATGGGCAGGACAATGGTGGCTTCGGTCGGTTGCGCGGTCATGATCCGTCCCTTTCCTGCAAGCTGGCCTCATCCTTATCAAGGTTCCCACCATGGTAAGGTCAACCCCCTCGCGATCATTTGCGCGCCCGCTGGGGGAGCCGCACTTGACAGCCCATCCAATCCAGAGAACACCGCTTTACCGACAAATTTTGGTCAACAATTCCAATTAGGCAGGGCGACGTGGTTTCCACCAAGAAGACATTGCAGGCCCAGATCATGATCGCCGACAAGCTTCAGGCAACGGCAGTTGTTCGCAGGAACTCGATTACTTTCGTCGAACAGATCCTTGCGCTCTACGCCGCGCGGCGCCCCCTGGTCCTTGTCACCGGCGAAGCCCAGGTCGACCACCTGCCGGGCCTCGCGATCGACCGCTGCATCGACCCGGGCGAGAAGTCGGGCTGGTTCACTGCGCATCATCCGGTGATCCTCGACGATGTGCCCGCCCAGGTCAGCTACACCTCGGGCACCGAGGGCCTGCCCAAGGGCATCCTGCTGACCCATCTGAATCTCGGCTACACGACCGAACGCATAATCGAAGAGATGCAGCTGACCTCCGAGGTCCGCGAATATGTCGGCGTCCCCGCCACCTTCAGCTTCGGCATGGCCCGCTACCGCGCGGTCAGTGCCGTGGGGGGCCGGGCCTATCTGCCGCCGCGTGGCTTCGACCCGCTGGAACTGGCCCGGATGCTGGCCTCGGGCGAGGTGAACGCGCTTTCCGCCGTGCCGACGCTCCTGCGCATCCTGCTGGCCGACCCCGCCATCATCGGCGCGCATGGCAAGGCGCTCCGCTGGATGGAAATCGGCTCGCAACATATGACGGCGGACGAAAAGCGCCGCATCCGCGAGATGTTTCCCAATGCGGTGATCATCCAGCACTACGGCCTGACCGAAGCCTCGCGCAGCACCTTCCTGCACATTTCCGGCGCCACCGACGCCCAGCTCGAGTCGGTCGGCCACACCGTCGGCTCGGGCGAGATCGCGCTTTCCCCGGACGGGCGCATCCGCATCCGGGGGCCGCAGGTCGCCCGGTCGCGCATCGACGCCGAGGGCCTGCACAAGTTGACCGATGCCGACGGCTGGCTGCAGACCAACGACCTCGGCCATCTGCAGGACGGCTATCTCTATTTCGACGGTCGCGCCGACGACCTGATCAACTGCGGCGGACAGAAGGTCGTGCCCGACCAGCTGGAAGAGCGCATCCGCAGCCGCGTCGGGGCGGACGCACAGATCGCCGTCGCCAAGGTGCCCGATGCCCAGCGCGGTGAAGGCGTCCTCGTCGCCCTGGCCGGAGACAGCGCCCGACTGCCGCAGGTGCGCGACGCCGCGATCACGGCGCTGCAGGAAATGGGAATCTCCGCCGGTAGCGCCCTGCATGTGATCGCCGTCGATAGCCTGCCCGTCACCGGCACCGGCAAGGTGCAGCGCCGGGTACTGGCTGAAGAGTTCAGCGCAACGCGGACCAGCACGCCCGCCCCGGCGGCCGAAAACCCCGATGCCATCGACGACGTGCAGTCGCTGTTCCAGTACGAATTCCCCGGCCAGGCGGTCGAGCCCTCGGACACGTTCGAGACCCTGGGCGGCGACTCGCTGCACTACATCCAGTTCTCGCTCGCCTTCGAGAAAAGCTTCGGCCAGTTGCCCGACGCCTGGGAAAAGCTGACCGTGTCCCAGCTGCAAGAGGTGGCGAAGGTCGACAACAAATCGACGTGGCGGCGGATCGAATCCGCGACCCTGACGCGGGCCTTCTTCATGATCTGCATCGTGGCCCTGCACACCGAAGCCTTCATCTACAGCCCCAACTGGGGGGCGGCCTATTTCCTGGTGACGCTGGCGGGCTATTCGGTCGCCCGGTTCCAGTTGCCGGAAATCATCCGCTCGGGCAGCGTCCGCACCCTCTGGGGCACCATCCGCTTCGTCGCGGTCCCGACCATCCTGATGTATGTCCTGATGGAGATTCTGACCAAGAAGTTCCTGCTGACATCGCTGCTCCTGGTCGATAACTATCTGGATCCACACAAAATTACCGGATACACCTTCTACTTCATCGAATTCTACGTGCAGCTGCTCGTCCTTGCCGCGATACTCTTCTCCTTCTCGAAAGTGCGCGAGGCGTTCCGCCTGCGACCGATGCTCAGCGCCTTGGTCCTTTTCGCGGTGGTGGTGGTCATCGACCGGACGGTCGAGCATTTCTGGAACGGCGACTACAACTATCACCGGACGCCCTGGCACTACGGCTGGTGCTTCACCCTCGGCATCGTGATTGCCACGGCGCAGGACCTGAAGTCGCGCATTCTTGTCATGGCGCTGGCACTGGTCTCGGCCTATGCCGTCTGGCAGCTGACGCCCGCCGCATTCTACGTGGCTGGCGGCTGCGCGATGATCCTGTTCGTCCGGTCAATCCCGGTGCCTGCCCCGGTCAAGGTGGTGATCGCGGAAATCGCCGGCGCCTCGATGTTCATGTATCTCTGCCACTACCAGATCATCTCGATCGTCACCAATATCTTCGGCGAGCCGAGACCCTGGATCTCGCTCTTCCTGTCGATCGCGGTCGCGGTCGTTTGCGCCCATCTCTACGTCTGGGTGGAACGCAAGATCCTACAGCGCCTGACACCGGCTCCTGTCGCCGCGGCTCTCTGACCAGAATGATCGGATGGCCCCACCCCGCAAGGGACCGGGGCCATCCGATCATGCCTACTTGTTGGTCGCGAGATAGGCCGCCATGTTGGCGGCATCCTCTTCGTTGGGCAGCTTGAAGCTCATCTTCGACTTGGCGGCGGCGTCGCCGGTGGTGGCCTTCACCCAGGCGGTCGGGTCGGCAAGATAGGCGGCGATCTGCTCTTCGTCCCAGACGACACCCTTGGCGTTCAGTTCCAGCATCCCCTCGCCGTATTTGAAATCGGGGGCCGAGGCGGCGGCGCGTCCGACCACGCCGTAAAGGTTCGGGCCGGTCTTGCCGCCCTTCTGTACCGCGGTCCCGTCGGGCGCGATGATCGAATGGCAGGATTTGCACTTCTTGAAGGTTTCTTCGCCCTTCGCCGGGTCTCCGGCCAGGGCCGGACTCGCCAGGACAAGGGCAAGGAGGGGAATCACTCGGGTCAGCATGGGGCTATCCTTTCGGGTTTTGCTGCATGAGGTCTTGGCACGGTCGCCGCGGTCCGGCCTTGACTTAGGTCAGGCTTCCTCGGCCTCCGCGATCAGTCCCGCCACCCAGCGCGCGGCAAGCCAGGTGGCCGGCAGACCGACGGGCAGTGACAGCCACAGGGCCGTGACGGGCGGAATGTTGGGCAACCCGGCGCTGGCCCCGATCAGACCGAGGAGAAAGAGGTTGATCGCCGCGGCGGCGGTGGCGAAGGGCCAGAGCAACGCCATGAGCCGCCACGAGGGCCTAGTGGCTGGTGCCGTCCTCGAAGGTGATCTTGTTCCAGACATTGTATTTTCCTGACGGCTTGACCATCGGCAGTCGCTTGAGTTCCTTGAAGGTCGCGGCGTCGTAAACGATGACCGCGCCGTCCATCTCCCAGATCGAGACCAGAGCATATTTCCCGTCCCGGGTGAACTCGGTATGCGCGACGGTCTTGCCCGGTTCCGGCGTCAGTACCTTGACCACCTCCAGCGACTGCTTGTCGATGATGTGCATCTCGCCCTTGTGCGCGCCGGTGAAGACATCGGCCCAGAGATACGGCGTGCCGTCATGGCTGCGCAGGAAGAAGCCGGGGCCGGAGGTCTCGATGGTCTTGACCAGCGACCAGTCCTCCATGTCGATCACGCTGATCCGCCCCTCGTTCAGATGCGGGATCGCAACGACGCGGTGGCCGTTCCGGTCCCAGCTGATGCCCGACCCCAGATGCGGCATCCCCGGCAGCGGCAGGCTGGCGATCTCGCGGCCCACGTCCAGGTTGACGACGACACCGGTCTCGCCCTCGCGATTCGCCCCGATCAACTCGCGGTAGTCGGGCGAGAAGAAGAAGTCGTCCAGCGGCGCCGACACCGCGATCCGGCGGCGGGCGAAGAGGCCCTTCTCCACGCCCATCGCTTCTTCCATGCCGTTCTCGTTGTTGTGGACGAAGCCTTCGGAATAGGGCCCGCCGTCTTCGGTGAAGGCGACCTCCCAGATTTCCGCCACATCCTTCAGCGCCAGCACGAAGGTGCCCCGCTCCGGCGCCTGGTAGACGGCGGAAACGCGGGAGGGGTCGCCGTTGCGGCTCGTGACCTCGAACACCTTGGCCACCGTCAGGTCGGCCGCGTTCAGGATCGTGAGCGTGTTCGGCAGGTAGTTGGCGACGGCGAGATACTTGCTATCCGCGCTCATCGCGATATTGCGGCTGTTCAGCCCGGCGCGGACCCGGCCCACCTCGTGCAGCGACCAGATGTCGTATTTCTGCACCCAGCCATCGCGCGACATGACGAACACATAGCGTCCATCCGAGCTGAATTTCGGCCCGCCATGCACGGCGAAGGGCGTCTCGAAGCGATCCAGCACGTCGAACCTGTCGCCGTCCAGCACCGAGATATGGCTGTCGCCGGTCTCCACCACCAGGGTGATATTCATCGGATCGGCGGCGAAGACCGGCGCGGCGGCGGGGGTATAGTCGTCGCGAAGCGTGCGCGAGGCCGCGATCTCCGCCTCGCCCCAGACCGGGGCGACCAGCGGCTGGCCGATGTAGTCGGCGACCGCGGCGATCTCCTCGGGGGCCAGTGTATCCTTGAAGGCAGGCATCTGCGTCATCGCCCGGCCATCCGCGATGGTGGCCGCCAGCTTGTCGCCCTTGAGCCGCCCCAGGCTCTCCGGGATCAGCGCCGGCCCCGTGCCGCCCAGCCGCGTCCCGGCATGGCAGGAGGCACAGAGGTCGGCATAGATCGCCGCGCCGTCGGGTTGTGCTAGGGCGGGGGCGGCGAGCAGGAGACTAAAGAAAGCGATGCGCGGGATCATGGCTTTTCCCCCGGAACGGGGTGACGGCAAGGCGCTCGGTCTCGTCCACCCCGATCTCGGCATTGGTCAGGTAGCAGGCAGGATCTTCCGCCCAGGGATCGCCAGTGACCTGCAGCGCCCGGATGCGGGTATTGCCGCCACAGATATCCTTGAAGGCGCAGGCGCCGCAGCGGCCCTTCAAAGGTCGCGGGCGCTGGCGCAGCGTCGCCAGCATCGGGTCCGCCCCGGTCCAAAGGGTTGAAAACGGCGTGTCCTTCACCGACCCGACCGTATAGTCCGACCAGTAGGTATCCGGGTGCACCTTCCCTTGCGGGTCGATGTTCGCCACCCCCAGCCCGCTGGAATTGCCGCCCCAGGCCTCCAGATGCCGGACCACGTGCTCCGCCCGCTGCAAGGGGAAGTTGCGCTCCACCCAGCGCAGGAACCAGACGGCATCGGCATCGTTGTTGCCGGTCACGATCTCCAGCGGCTGATCCTCGGCCACCGCCACCCAGGCCCGGTCGATCAACTGGTCCATCGCCTTGCGCGTCCGGGCGCGGGCCGTATCCTCGCCCCGGTTCTTGTTGCCGCGTCCCGCATAGACCAGATGCGAGAGGTAGAACTTGTCCACACCTTCGGCATCGCAAAGGTCGATCATCGCGGGCAGCATCTCGGCATTGTCCTCGGTGATGGTGAAGCGCAAGCCCACCTTCACGCCCTTCGCCTTGCAGGCCCTGACACCGGCCAGAGCCGCGTCGAAGGCCCCGTCCACGCCCCGGAACCAGTCGTTCATCCGGCCGATCCCGTCCAGCGAGATGCCGACATAGTCGAAGGACAGGTCGACCAGCCGGTCGATGTTCTCGGCAACCTTCGTCCCGTTGGTGGACAGCGACAGGTGGCGGAGCCCAAGTTCCCGCGCGCGCTCCGCCAGCGGGAAGAAGTCGAAGCGGCTGAGCGGCTCACCCCCCGACAGGATCAGCGCGGGGATGCCGAATGCGGCAAGGTCGTCCAGTACCCCCATCGCCTGGTCGTGGTTCAACTCGCCCGGAAACGGCACATCGGCGCTGGTGGTATAGCAATGCCGGCAGCGCAGGTTGCAGGTGCGGGTCAGGTTCCAGATCACCACCGGCTTGACCGGTCCGGTCCGGCGGCGGACCGGCGTGGGGTGGACAAGCTCGCGCATGTATTGCGTCAGGCGGAACATCAGCCTTCTCCGGCGAGGCGCATGCCCGATTTCTTCAGGATGCGGGTGGAATAGAGAATGTCGCTCGACCGGCAGGCCGCACCCAGAAGGGCGGCCACCTCGGCACGCTTGGCCTCGACCTCCGCGCGCGAGCGGCCATGCAGCATCGCGAACAGATTATAGGGCCAGTCCGGCAACGCGCGGGGCCGCAGGTAGCAATGCGAGACGAAGGGCAGCGCGCCAACCTGCGGCCCCAGCGCCGCCGCCTCGTCGTCCGCGACATCCCAGACGCTCATCCCGTTCGCGGCCAGTCCCAGCGCATAGTGGTTGGGCGCCAGCGCCACCCGGCGGATGACGCCCTCGTTCTGCATCGCCTGCATCCGGGCGATGACCTCGCCTTCCGGCAGGAACAGCCAGCGCGCAACCTCCTCGAACGGATGCGGGGTCAGCGGCAGGCCGGACGCCGTCGCCTTCAATATCCGCCGATCGGTCGCATCCAGCGTCATGCCTCTACCCGGAAGCCGATGAAAAACTCTTTCAGTTTTGGAAAGCGCAGGACCTGAAGCCCCGTCTCCCCCTCGATCCGCACCGCCGCCTCCGCGATCTGCTCCGGCTTTTCGCAAGCCAGGACGAACCACATGTTCAGCCGGTGCTGGCGTTCATAATTATGCGCCACCTCGGGCTGGGCATTGACCAAAGTCATGACCTCGTCGAAGCGGTCCCGCGGCACCGCCATCGCACACAGGCAGAAAGCCCCGCCCATCGCCTCGGCGTCGATGAAGGGGCCGAAGCGGGTGATCGCGCCGATCTCGCGCAGATGGGTGATGCGGTCGACGACCTCGGGCTCGCTCAGTCCCGCCTCCTGCGCGATGCGGGCGAAGGGGGCATGCTCCATCGGCAACCCCTCCTGCAAGCGGTTGATCAAGAGGCGGTCGGTAACATCGAGCGCCTCGGGGGCAAGGGTGGTGCGCATCAGGCGGCCTCCGACAGACGGGCCCCGGACTGCTTGAAGCAGCGGGTGGAGAACAGGACACGATGGTCCACCCCCGACAGCGCAGGCAGCGCGCGCGCGGCGGCCAGCACCTCCCCGGCCTCGGCGCGGGAGCGGGCGTGGATCATGCAATACAGTCGGTAAGGCCAGACCCCGGCGACCGGTCGGCGTTCATAGGCCAGCGTTACCCCCGGCAGAGCGGCCAGCGCCTGACCGGCGGCCAGGGTCGCGGCTTCCGGCACGTCCCAGACCACCATCGCATTCGCCGTGAAGCCCAGCGCGCGGTGGCGGACGATCACGCCCAGCCGGGTCAGGATGCCCGCCGCCAGCAGCACCGCGACACGCGCAAGGATTGCGGTTTCGTCCCGCCCGAGACGCAGGGCAAGGGCGGCCCAGGGCTGGGGCGTCAGGTCCAGCCCCCCGCTCAGCGCGTCGAGCAGGGGGCGGTCATCGCCCCGCAGGACGGTCGCCTCGACCCCCCGCCTGCCTGGCATGGCGACCCGCTCCCCCTTCAGCGGGAAGCCGAGGTCGATGTTGAACGACCGCACGAGGCGCAGGTCCAGCAGCTGATGTGCCACGGCCGGGCCAGGAACCTCCCCTCCCCGGCGTGGGGAGGGGTTGGGGGACACATTCACGGGATCCGCGCCCCGAATGGAGGGCGATCCCCCCTCTCTCCCCACACGGGGGAGGGAAGCACCATCTGGAGATGGATTCGCCCCCGACAGAACCGGCGCAACCCGCGCCCCGATCCGCGCCAGCATCGCGGCAAGGGCCGCCGCATCCAGCGCGGTCGCCACGAACCACAGGTTCCAGTCGTCCTCGCGCAGGTAGGAATGATTGACCCCCGTCTCGGCGCCCACGATGGCGGCGACCGCCTCGATCCGCTCCTCGGGCACGGCGAGCGCGGCAAGGGTCGAGGCCCCGGCGGTGTTGGGTCGCACCGTGCCCCCGACGCGGGCGATCCGCCCCATCGCCTGCATCCGCGACAGGCGGTCGATCACCTCGGCCTCGCTCAGCCCCAGCCTTTGGGCGATGCGGGCGAAGGGGCGGCTCTCCAGCGGGAAATCGCGCTGGAACCCGTCCAGAAGCGCAAGGTCGATGGGGTCGATCCGGTCCATCGCCCTCACAGCCCCGTCTGGTGCGCGCGGGCGGTGAAGAAGATACCGCTCGGCGCTTCCGCGGGGATTTCGGCGATCTTCTCCCGCGTGCGGGTGTCGTAGACCAGCACCTTGTTGTCATCGCGCGAGCTGATCCAGACCTCGGCCCCGCGCGGGGCGAATTCCATATGCAGCACCGCCTTGCCAGGCGTGAGAGTGGCCACGACCTCATGGCTGCGGCTGTCCACCACCTGCACCGTGTCATTCAGCGGGGTGGCGAAGTTCACCCAGACGTAAGGGCTGGCGGGCTGGGCGATGATGAAGACGGGCTGCCCGTGGACGGGGGTGGTCGCCACCGTCGCCTGGCTGTCGCGGTCCACCCAGAGAATCTCGTGCCGCCCCACGGCAGGCAGCGCATATTGCCCCTCGGTGAAGGCCCAGCCCTGCAGGTGGGGCATCTTGTAGACCGGCATGTCCTCACCCTCCTTGCCGTAACCGGTAAGGAATTTCTGCGGGACAGGATTTGCGTCCCACAGGTCGAAGGCGGTGACGCCCTTCTCGCCGAAGAGGCCGACCAGATAGGTATGCGCATCGTCGGTCAGCACGGCGTCGAACGGATTCTTGCCCGCATTCCCCAGCGGCGTGACCACTGGCTCCGGCCCCGAGAAATCGCCCAGGAACACCTCGCCGGTATCCCAGACCGCCCAGGCGAAGCGGCGGCCGGGCACGTCGACCAGCCCGATGGTCTTGCCCGCAGCGGGGATGTCGGCCACCAGCGCCAGCGTGTCCGCGTCGAAGACCTTCACCCCGCCGGGCTCGTAGTTCGACACGGCGACCAGCTTGCCGTCATCCGAGATCGCCCCTCCGATGGAATTCCCCGCCTGCACCGTCCGCGCGACGACCGCACGGGTCAGGATATCCACCTTGGTCAACCCACCATCGCGCCCGAACACATAGGCGAAGCGTTCGTCCGGCGAATAGGTCAGCGAGGCGTGCGACAGGTCCCCTAGCCCCTCGATCCGCCCCAGGGCGGCGCGCTCGGACCGGTCCACCAGCACCAGGCTGCCGGTCGCGCGCTCGACGACCAGACCCAGGTCCCCGGTGGCGATCAGCTCGTCCCCGGCCCAGAGCGGGGTGGCGAGAAAGGCAAGCAGGCACAGGCGTTTCATGGGGTTTCCCCTTTCAGGTAATCGGCGATCCACAGCGCCTCGGCCTCGGTCAGAAGCGGGCGCCAAGGCGGCATGGCGGTGCCCGGCACCCCGTCCAGGATGATCAGCGCCAGCCCCTCGCGGTCGGCATGGGCCAGCGCCGCGGTGGTCAGCGGGCGCCCGAGCCCCCCCTTGCGCGTCAGCCCGTGACAGGACCCGCAGTCCTGCAACACCATGTGCTCCAGCTCGGTCGCGCGACCGGGGGCGATGTCGGCCGCGACGGGAAGCGCCACCAGGACCACAAGGCACAACGCCTCGAGCACTTCGTGCACGCGTCGTATGAGGCGCGACCAGCGAGGAGTGCACGACGTGCTCGACGAGCGGTCAGGCATAGGCCGCCATCCCCGCCCCCTCGCAGAGGGCGGCATCCAGCTCGGCAATCTCGGGATACATCCCTGCGACGCGGCCGATGACGAACAGCACCGGCGCCTCCGGCTGCGCCATCGCCACATCGGTGCCGATCTGCCCCAGCGTCGACAGAAGCCGCGTCTCGCGCGGGGTGGTGGCCGCGCTGACCGCCAGCACCGGCAGCGACGGCGTCATCCCGTGCCGCATCAGTTGCAGCGCGATCTCGGTGATGTTGGCCGCGCCCATGTAGACGACCAGCGTCGTCTCCTCCGACGCCAGCGAAGCCCAGTCCAGATCCAGCGCCGCATCCTTCGCCCGGTGCCCGGTCACATAGCGCACCCCGGTCGCCAGCCCGCGATGGGTCAGCGGCACCCCGGTCGAGGCCGCCGCCCCCTGCGCCGAGGTGATGCCGGGCACATAGCTCACCCCCACCCCGGCCAGACGGCAGGCCTCCGCCTCCTCCGAGCCGCGCCCGAAGATCATCGGATCGCCGCCCTTCAGCCGCGCGACCACCAGCCCCTCGCGGGCGAGGTCGACCAGCAGGGCATTGATCACCTCCTGCGGAACCTTGTGGAATTTCGGCAGCTTGCCGACGTCGATCCGCCGCGCGCAGACCGGCACCAGCGCCATGATCTCGGGGCTGACCAGCCGGTCATGCACCACGACATCCGCCTCGCGGATCAGCCGCAGCGCTTTCAGCGTCAGGAGGTCCGGATCGCCCGGACCAGCGCCGATCAGGTGGACATGACCAGTATATGGGCCGGGAATTTGGCTGTGATCTTTCATGGCGAGCCCCGGTGAAATGAAAAGGGGCGGGGATGAAGGGAACGGACACCCCCGCCAGGAGGCGCCCACGGCCCATGCAGGCCGCGGGCAAGGGAACCTCAGTAGATATCGTCCTTGGTGTTCAGGACGTTGAACTTGCCGGTCGGGGTGATCAGGCGCTTGTCCTTGATCACCGTCTTCAGCTCCAGCGTCTTGTCATCGACCACGACGATAGCGGATTCCTGGTCCTTGCCGTTCCAGACGCTGAACCAGACCTCGGTGCCTTCCTTGTTGAACTCGGGCTGCACCACGCGCGGCTGGCCTTCCGCGATCCCGGCCCATTCCGCGATCGGCAGAGTGGTGTATTCCGGGTCCACGTTCGGATCGCCGCCCATCTTGTCGATGTCGAACACCGCGACCGACCCCGAAATCTCGGCATCCGGGTTCAGCGGCGCATCGACATAGAGATGCGTCGAGTTCGGATGGGTCTTGATGAACAAGGACCCGCCGCCCAGCCCGAAGAAGCTGTCGACGATCTTCCAGGCCTGGTCGGGGTGCCCCTCCGGGTCGGTCCCGATCAGCGCGATCGATTCGTCGCCCAGGTGGCTGGTCGCCCAGACCGGCCCGTAGACCGGGTGCGTGAAGTTGGCGCCACGCCCGGGGTGCGGGGTCGCGCCGCCGGTCTCCACCAGCGCCGCCAGCTTGTCTTCCTTGGTGTCCACCACCGCGATCTTGCCGCGCTGGTTCGCCGCCACCAGGAAGTAGCGCTTGGAACTGTCGAAGCCGCCGTCATGCAGGAAGCGTTCCGCCTCGATCTCCGTGACCTTCAGGTTCTTCAGGTCGGTGTAGTCGACGAAGAGGATCTTCCCCGTCTCCTTCACGTT
>NZ_DAIQAT010000078.1:0-15763 GCF_036781545.1 Tabrizicola sp. | reverse complement strand
CATCGCATCCAGCGTGCCGTCGCATTTCATCGACTTGATCGCCGCGTCGAACTTGGCCCGCAGCTCGTCATCGCTCTTGCGGAAGGCAAGGCCAATGCCGCCGCCGATGATTTCCTCGCGCTCCAGCAGCACCAGCGAGCCGCCCGATTCCGCGGCCATCGGCGCCAGATAGTCCTTGTCCGCCAGAACCGCGACCGCCTCGCCGTTCTTCACGGCGGCGACGGTTTCCTCGGGCGTGGCGTATTCCACGAGCTGCATCCCGTTTTCGGCGACGAAAGAGGCCTGGATCGTGCCGGTCTGCGCCGCGACCGGGCCGGAGGTCAGGTCGGCATCGGCCGAGAGCGCGAGGTAGGCGGAGGCCGACGGGGGCAGGTAGCCCTGGCTGAAGCTGACCACCTCTTCCCGCTCGGGGGTGATGCTCATCCCGGCGATGATCACGTCATAGTTGCCGGACTGCAGGTTGGGGATGATCGAGTCCCAGTCGTTTGTGGTCCATTCGCAGGTCAGTTCGGCACGCTTGCACAGCTCGTCCCCCAGCTCGCGCTCGAAGCCCGCGACCTGGCCGGCGTCGTTGATGAAGTTGTAGGGAGGGTAGGCACCCTCGGTTCCCAGGCGGACGACGTCCTGCGCCTGGGCTGCGCCCGAGGCGGCCACCAGCGCGGTTGCGATCAGCAGTTTCTTCATCCTTTGTCTCCCTTGATGTCGGATGGGTGCGGGTTCATTCGAACCAGCGGGTCTCGAAGCTTGCAAGTGTCCCGTCGTCGCGGATGGCGCCGATGGCGGTGTTCAACGCGGCAAGAAGCGAACCGTTGCCCTTGCAGACGGCCATGGCGACGCCCTCGTCCGGGATCGGTTCGGAATAGAGATAGTCGAAGCCGTTCCGAGCGATGTAGTCGCGGATGTCGGTCCGGGTCTCGAACGGGCCGAGCGCCAGGTCGACCTTGCCCGCGACCAGCGCGGCCAGAACCTCGGGCTCGGTCGTGAAGACCAGATGGCGGTAGCCCATCGCGCGCAGATGGGCCTCCTGCATGGTTCCGGACTGGACGGCGGTCAGCGCGGCGGCAGGTTCCGGCGCGCCGGGGCGGCCGATATACCATTCGTCTGGGTCGGTCGCGCGGTAGGTCTGGGTGAAATCCACCATGTCGCGCCGTTCGGGCGTGACGGCCATGCCGCCCAGCACCACGTCATAGTCGCCCGCCATCACGCCGGGGATCAGCTGGTCGAAGGTGACGTCGGTCCAGCGGCAGTCCAGCACGGCGCGGCGGCAGATCTCGTCCATCAGGTCCCGCTCGAACCCGGTGATCCTGCCCGCGTCGTCCAGATAGGTATAGGCCGGGAAGGGAGCGTCGGTGGCGATGACCACCGGCTCCGAGGCGGCAAGCACCAGCCCCGCCATCAGCCCCGCGACCGTGCCTGCGCAGGGCATCAGGCCGCCGTCGCCGAGAGGAAGCCGCGCAGGCGTTCGCTTTGCGGATTGCCGAAAAGGCTGGCAGGCGCGCCCTGTTCCTCGATCCGGCCCTTGTGCAGGAAGATCACATGGTCGGAGCAGTCGGCGGCAAGCTTCATGTCATGCGTGACCAGAAGCATGGTGCGCCCCTCGTCCGCCAGCGCCTTGATCACGCGGACGACTTCCTGCTCCAGCTCGGGGTCGAGTGCGCTGGTCGGCTCGTCGAAGAGCAGCGCCCGGGGTTCCATGCAGAGCGCGCGGGCGATGGCGGCGCGCTGTTGCTGTCCGCCGGACAGTTGCGCGGGCCAGGCGTCGGCCTTGTCGCCGATCCCGACCTTGGCGAGGTACTGCCGCGCCTTCTCCTCGACCTCCTTCGGGTCGCGCTTCAGCACCTGGACCGGGGCTTCCATCACGTTCTGCAGGATGGTCAGGTGGGACCAGAGATTGAACTGCTGGAACACCATCGACAGGTTGGTGCGGATGCGCGTCACCTGCTCGCGGTCGGCGGGGTGGCGGTTCAGTCCCTCGCCCTTCCAGCGCACGGCTTCGCCCTCGAAGCGGATCTCGCCCTGCTGGCTGTCCTCCAGAAGGTTGCAGCAGCGCAAAAGCGTGGACTTGCCCGAGCCGGAAGAGCCGATCAGCGACACGACATGCCCGCGCGGGGCCTTCAGATCGACGCCCTTCAGCACTTCAAGCGGGCCATAGCTCTTGTGCAGGTCGCGGATGTCGATGACCGGGGTGTCGGCGGTTGAGTCGGACATGGGACTTCTGGTCAGGGGCAGTTGGTCAGGCAGTAGGGCCGAGTTTTTGCAGCATTGCAACGTTGATTTGGCCGGAAGTCCCGTGGCCCGCTGGCAATTTGATCATTCCCTTAAGGCAATCTGTTCGGGCGCTGGCGGATTGGGCACGGCGAGATAGCTGGCGAGGGGAATGCGGACCAGGCCCCTGAGGTGAAGGGCCGCCCGGTCCTCCGCGCCAAGTGCCGCGATGGCGGCGGCCACGACCTCGAACAGGGGTTCCGTATCTCGCCCCTGCGCGGTGATCAGGGGCAGGCCGGGCGTGGGGTCGGTGCGGGCGACTTCCTTCAGCTGCGCCATGGCGGGTTCCACATCCTGAAGGAGCGCGAAGGTCACGGCGTCGAGCGCGGCGATGTCGGCGCACCCCTCGGCCACCGCCTGGGCCGAAAGCCGGTGCCCGCCGGTCTGCAGCGCGGGCGGCAGGCGGAGGCCGAGCTTCGCCGCATGGGTCTGCGGCGCGGCCCAGCCCGACTGCGACAGCGGTTCGTTGTAGGCGAGGGGGGCGCCGTCGAAGTCCTGCAGCGACCGGCGCGGATCGTCTACGCGGGCCACGAAGACCGACCGGTAATAGCCGGGCGCGCAACCCTCGACGCCATAGTCGGGGGTGCCGACATAGCTCACCTTGTCATGCAGCCGCGCGCGGAACGGATAGCCGCAGGTCTGCGACAGAAGAAGCTGGGGCGACTGCCACGCATCCCAATAAGCGTGTTCGCCCCGGGTCAGGGCTTCGGGCGCGTCGATCCGGCGGGCGCGCAACCCGTCGCGGACCCGCACCCAAAGCCGGTCGTTCGCGGCCTGCGCTGGGCCGAAGTCATACATGCCAAGGCTGGCGATCATTCGCGTTCCGCTTTCCGCCGCGCCAGCGCCGAATCCACATCCGTCAGGCCCAGAAGGTTTGCGACCAGCCGCATCAGACGGTCCTCCTGCGCCTCACGCAGCCCGTCGGCCAGCGCGACAGACCAGAGCGCGACCATCAACTCGGCCCGGTCTTCCAGCGCTATGGCCTCTTTCAATGCGCGGGTGAAGCGGACAGTATCGGGGGCCTCGGCCTCCAGCATCTCGGCCTCGGCCCGGAGCTTCGCGGCGGCGAAAGGGTCAAGCCCGTGGCGCAGGGAGAGCACCCGGTCGATCCGCTCCACTTCCTCGGCGGCATAAAGCCCGTCGGTGCGGGCGATACGGACCAGAAGCGCGGCCAGTGCCAGCTGGGCATCGGGCTCGGCCAAGCGGGGCGGTTCGGGGGCGAGGAGGTGGCGGAGAAGTTCGATCATGCGCGGAAGATAGGGCTTCGCTTGCGCCAACGCCAGCCGTCACGGCAGCCGCAGCCGCCCCTCGCCGATACGCACCGCACTGCCCGCGATGCGGACGGCGGTCAGCGCCCCGCCCTTCGCCTCGATCGTCAGCCGCAGGGTGGAAGCGCGGCCCATCTCGACCCCTTGGTGCAGGGTCAGCCGGGTGGTGCCGTCGGGCACCGCGCCATTGGCCAGAAGCTGCGCCGCCAGGATCGCGCTGGCCGAGCCGGTCGCCGGGTCCTCCGGGATGCCTCCCGTCGGGCTGTACATCCGGGCGCGGTAGTCGCAGTCTTCCCCGGGCGCATAGAGATAGGCGCTGTCGACGCCATGCGCCGCGATCAGGCGTGACCAGTGCGGCTCGACCACCCGGGCGCGGGCCAGCGCATCGAGGCTGCGGAGCGGCGCGTAAAGGAAGCGCGGGCCGCCTTCATGCACGCTGGGGGCGTGGGGGCCGAGGTCCTCCGGCTTCAGGTCCAGCGCCGCGGCCAGAAGCGCGCGGTCCGGCGTGCCGCCTGCCGGATAGGGCAGGACCGGCGCGGTCAGTTCGGCGCTGATCCGGCCGCCCTGGCGGGACACCGTGACGGGAACGAGGCCGGCTTCCTCCTCCAGCGTGAGGGTGGTCTGGAAATCGCCCTGATGCGCCTCTTCGGCCAAAAGGATGGCGCAGCCGATGGTCGGATGCCCGGCGAAGGGGATTTCGGCGGTGGGGAAGAAGATGCGGACCCGCGCGGTATGGGCGGGATCGCGGGGCGTCATGACGAAGATCGTCTCGGACAGGTTGAACTCGCGCGCGATGGTCTGCATCTGCGCCGTGGTCAGCCCATCGGCCCCCAGCACCACCGCCAGCGGATTGCCGGCGAAGGGCGTCTCGGTGAAGACATCCAGCGTGTGGAAGCGGATCATCGCAGCTCCTTGAAGATCGCGGTCAGCCGTGCGGTTTCCTCGGCCAGCCCATAGGGCGGATTGACGACGAAAAGCCCGGAGCCCTGCATCCGGTGCCCCTCGCGCACCGGCGGGAAGCGGATTTCGTGGCGCAGGCCCTCGGGGAAAGCCGCCTCCAGCGCCTTCAGCATCGGGCCATGCGCCCCGCCGGTCAGGATCGGATACCACAGGATCAGGATCCCGACGTTCCACTTGCGATGGATGTTCGCCATGTGGCGGGGGATCGCCTCGTAATCCGCCTTCACCTCGTATGACGGGTCGATCAGCATCAGCCCACGGCGCGGGGTGGGGGGCGTCAGGGCCAGGGCCAGCTCGAACCCGTCGCGCTGGTGGACATGGGCGCCCCAGTCCTTCGCGACCGCCTGAAGACGGGCGAATTCCTGCGGGTGCAATTCGGCGAGGTGGGCCCTGTCCGTCTCGCGCAGGCCAAGTGCGGCGATCAGCGGCGAGCCGGGATAGGCCTGTGGGCCATAGGCGGCCCGCGCCTCGTCCAGCCGCTGCCGGTAGGGGTGGTCCGGCGGAAAAAGGCGCTCGGCCAGCGCGATCCCCGCCGCGGCCTCGCCGGTCTTGACCGCCTCGTCCGCCCCCAGGTCATAGACCCCCCGCCCGGCATGGGTCTCGATATAGGTCAGCGGCTTGTCCTTGAGGGTCAGGTAGTCCAGCACCCAGGCAAGCACGGCATGCTTCTGCACGTCCGCCAGGTTCCCGGCGTGGTAGAGATGTTGGTAGGACAGCATGGGCCTTCGCTACCCGGCTTTGCCCCGCTTGGAAAGCTGCAACCGACTTGAACGCGGCACGTTAGCCGCGTAGGACCGGCATAACGCATCGGGAGCTGTCCATGGAAATCTTCACCTACGCAGGGTTCATGGCCCTTCTGCAGGTCATCGGGATCGATCTGGTGCTGGCCGGGGACAACGCCATCGTCATCGGTCTTGCCGCCGCGGGCCTGCCGAAGGAGCAGCGGGGAAAGGCGATCCTGGTGGGCATCATCGCCGCCACCATCATGCGGATCGGGTTCGCGCTGATCACCACCAAGCTTCTTGCCATCGCGGGGCTGCTGCTGGCCGGGGGCATTCTTCTGCTTTGGGTCTGCTGGAAGATGTGGCGCGAGTTGCAGACCTCGCACCAGGATGAAACGGCGGCTGTCGAGGCGCTGTCCGACACCGACCTGAATGCCGACGGGACCGTCGCCGGGGGCGCCCCGCGCAAGACCTTTGCCCAGGCCGCGACCCAGATCGTGGTGGCCGACGTGTCGATGAGCCTCGACAACGTGCTTGCCGTCGCCGGGGCGGCGCATGGGCATCCGACCGTCCTCATCATCGGCCTGATCCTGTCGGTCGCGCTGATGGGTCTTGCTGCCAGCTGGATCGCCTCGCTGCTGAACAAGCACCGCTGGATCGCCTATGTGGGCCTTCTGATCATCCTCTATGTCGCGTTGAAGATGATGTGGGAAGGCTGGCATCAGGTGGAGCCGATGGTTCTGGGCATGCTGTAGCCGCCCGCGCCCGGGCAGCCTGCCGCGCCTTGGAGATCACGGGCTTGGCTTCGGGCATTCAGGATTGGTCAACCAAAAGGGCCGGGGTCGCAAAGACCTCGGCCCTTCGCTTTCGGGCAGGAATCCCGGCCTTTTCCGCGCGGGTCCGCTCTGGCAGGATCGTGCCAGACCGGAGGTTCGCAATGCCACAACTGCTGCCCCTTGCCCTTGCCACCACGCTGATCCTGCACCCCGCGCTTGCGCTGGCCTGTGGCCCGCCGCCCGTCTTCGACGGCAATCCGGAAAACGGCGTCTCCATCTCGGTCGGCCGCATCGCCGAGGTGATCTGGGTTCCGCTGGAGATCGACGGCGTGGCGGTTCCCGAAGGCGCAGGCCTGTCGCTGGAGCTTGCCCCGGATGGCGCGGTCAAGGGGACCACCGGCTGCAACCGTTTTGCCGGGACGGCAGACCTCGATGCCGGGGTGATGCAGTTGAGTGGGCTTGCCGTGACCGAGATGGCCTGCCTGGAGCCCGAGCGGATGCAGCGCGAGACCGCCTGGCTGAAGGCGCTGGGCGAGGTGCGCCAGTTCGTCGCCGCGCCCGAAGGGCTGTGGCTGATGCGCGAGGACGGATCGGTGGCGGCGTGTCTGTGGTGAGGGGAGAGGGTAGTTCAGGAGCCCGTCTTTCCCCCAAATGCCCAAGCTGCTTTCGAGGGCGGGGACCCCCGCTGATGCCCGGGCCTCAACCATTTCTTCACCATGATCCGCGAAGCTGGGATGGTCGGATTGACCGGCATAGCGGATGTGGTATATAGCAAAGATGAGATGGACGGTTCTGGTTCTTCCCGCCGCGCGAGAAGAGCTCGTTGCCCTGCCTCCGGGATTGGGCGCCCGGATGGTGCGGCTGCTGGACTTGATCTCTGACTACGGACTTGACCAGATGCGCGAGCCACATGTCAAACACCTGGACGGCAAGCTGTGGGAACTGCGGGCCAAGGCAGCGGAAGGCATTGCGCGCGGTCTTTATATGACGGTGACAGGGCGCCGGGTCGTTGTGCTGCATGTGTTTGTAAAGAAATCGGACAGGACGCCGCTGCGCGCCATCGCGCTGGCTCGCGCCCGGATGCAGGAGTTGGACTGATGGTCGAGTTGATCCCACTGGCCGAATTGAAGGCCAATCTGATGAAGGACCCGGCCTTCGCAGCCGCCTATGCCGAGGCGGATGCCGAGTTCGCCGTGATCGAGGCGATGATCCGCGCCCGGGCCGAGGCCGGGTTGACCCAGGAAGCCCTAGCCGAGCGGATGGGGACCACGCAATCGGCGGTGGCCCGGCTGGAGAGCGGGCGGGTGTCGCCGACGGTGGAGACGCTGCGAAAATACGCCAAGGCGGTGGGGAAAAGGTTGAAGGTGGAGATGGTGTGAGGCGGTGTTAAGCCTTCGTTCACCTTGATCTTCGACTGTCACCCCCGCGAGAACGGGGACCCAGGCGCGACCACACCTATTTCGTCTACCTCTTAGCTTCGCGCCGGAACGGGACGCTCTATTGCGGCGTGACGAACGATCTGCTGCGCAGGGTGTCCGGACACCGGGAGGGGCGGGCGGAAAGCTTCCCATCGCTACGGCGTCACACGGCTGGTCTGGTTCGAGACGCTACGGACATCAGCGAGGTGATCCTGCGAGAGAAGCGGATCAAGGGGTGGAACAGGGGCTGGAAGATCGCCCTGATCGAAGCGGGGAACCGCGAGTGGCGTAATCTGGCGGAAGAGATGGGCTTGGGGCCGTGAGAGCGGTTCGCAAGAACTGGATCCCCGCGTTCGCGGGGATGACAGGTGGGTCGGGGGATGGCAGGTGGGCGGCTGCGCTTTCCTGTCACCCCCGCGCAGGCGGGGGTCCGGGATTCAAGAGCCGCGGCGCCTCAAGCTGGCAAGCTGGGGAAGGATGACGCCGCCCCCTACACCAGCCTCGCCCCCTCCACCGCCGCCCGCACGAAATCCGCGAACAGGGGGTGCGGCGCGAAGGGTTTCGACTTCAGCTCGGGGTGGAACTGGACGCCGATGAACCAGGGATGGTCCTTGACCTCGACGATCTCGGGCAGGCGACCGTCGGGGGACATGCCCGAGAAGATCAGGCCGCATTTCTCCAGGTCTTCGCGATACTGGATGTCGACCTCGTAGCGGTGGCGGTGGCGTTCCTCGATCACCTGCGTGCCATAGATGCGGGCCACTGCGCTGCCGTCCTTGAGGTTGGCGGTATAGGCCCCCAGCCGCATGGTACCGCCCTTGGCGTCGTCGGCCTTGCGCCGGACGGTGTGGTTGCCCTGGACCCATTCCTTCAGGTGATAGACGACGGGGGTGAAGCGCTTCTCGCCGGCCTCGTGGTCGAATTCCTCGCTGCCGGCATTCTTCACGCCGACCAGGTTGCGGGCGGCCTCGATCACCGCCATCTGCATCCCCAGGCAGATCCCGAGATAGGGAATCTTCTTTTCCCGCGCGAAGGTGGCGGCGCGGATCTTCCCCTCGGTTCCCCGCTCGCCGAAGCCGCCGGGGACCAGGATGGCGTTGAAGTTCTCCAAGTAGGGCGCCGGGTCCTCGCGCTCGAAAATCTCGCTGTCGATCCATTCGGCGCGGACCTTGGTGCGGTTGGCCATCCCGCCATGGGTGAGGGCTTCCGCAATGGATTTGTAGGCGTCTTCCAGCTGGGTGTACTTGCCGACGATGGCGATGCGCACCTCGCCCTCGGGATGGGTGATGCGATCCATCACATCCTCCCAGCGGGCGAGGTTGGGCTTCGGCGCCGGGGTGATCCCGAACGCGTCCAGCACCGCCTGGTCGAGGCCCGCCTGGTGGTAGGCGAGGGGGGCTTCGTAGATCGTCTTCAGGTCATAGGCGGGGATGACCGCCTCTTTCCGGACGTTGCAGAAGAGCGCGATCTTCTCGCGTTCGCGGTCCGGGATCGGGTGTTCGCTGCGGCAGACGAGGACATCGGGAGCGAGGCCGATGGACTGGAGTTCCTTGACCGAGTGCTGGGTGGGCTTGGTCTTCAGTTCCCCCGAGGCCGCGAGGTAGGGCAGAAGCGTCAGGTGCATCAGGATCGACTGGCCGCGCGGGCGTTCATGGATGAACTGGCGGATCGCCTCGAAGAAGGGCAGGCCCTCGATATCGCCGACGGTGCCGCCGATCTCGCACAGCATGAAGTCGACCTCGTCGTCGCCGATCTTCAGGAAATCCTTGATCTCATTGGTGACGTGGGGGATGACCTGGATGGTTTTCCCCAGGTAATCGCCACGACGTTCCTTCTCCAGCACGTTGGAATAGATCCGGCCCGAGGAGATGCTGTCGGTCTGCCGGGCATGGACGCCGGTGAAGCGTTCATAATGGCCGAGGTCGAGGTCGGTTTCGGCGCCGTCGTCGGTCACGAAGACCTCGCCATGTTCGAAAGGCGACATCGTGCCGGGGTCGACGTTCAGGTAGGGGTCGAGCTTGCGCAGGCGCACGGTGTAGCCGCGGGCCTGGAGAAGTGCACCGAGGGCAGCAGAGGCGAGACCCTTGCCGAGAGAGGAAACCACGCCGCCGGTGATGAAGATGTAACGCGCCAAGTGCGGCTCCCCGTGTCAAATAGCGCGATTCGGGACAGGTGGAATCGCGGCACCACGGGAGTCGAGATATAGCGACTCCCGTCGGAATAGGCAACGCCCCCGCTAGATCATGCGGATAAAGCCGGGGCGGTGGCCAAGCAGTTGTGGATCAGGGATTGGTAGGCGGCGCGGCGGGCGCGTCGGCCGGGGGCGGGGCCGCGGGGGCCGTGGCGGTGCCGGGCAGCGTGAGATCGGTTCCGGCAAGGCCGCCGCCGGTGGTGGCGGGAGCTTCCGTCGAGGTCCCGGTCGCCGGGGCTTCGGTCGCCGGAGCGCTGGCGGCTCTGTCGATGACGGAATCGCCGGTGCCGGTGCGGGCGGCGAGGATGGTCAGGGTGACGGAGGTCACGATGAAGGCCGAGGCGAAGATCCAGGTCAGCTTGGTCAGCGCCGTGGCCGCGCCGCGCGCCGACATGGTGCCGCCACCCCCGCCGATGCCGAGCCCGCCGCCTTCGGAGCGCTGCAGGAGCACAACGCCGATCAGGAGGAGCGCGAGGATCAGGTGGATGGTGAGGATGACGTTCTGCATGAGCCTTCCCGGAAGCTGACGCGCCTATCTAGGCGGAAGGGGGGCGGGGCGCAAGGGTCGGTGTTCTGCGCGGGCGAGCCGTCCTTGCGGCATCGAGCCGCTCGGACGGCGCTGCCGCGGACCGGGCTTCGGCCCTCGGTGCGGCGGCGGACGGGAGCCTCCGGCGGGGATATTTGGGCAAATGTGAAAGACCGGGTCCCTGTGAGGGCGTTCCCTCGGGCGGGGCTCAGCTGTCGACCTCGTCGGTGGTCTGCTGGCCCGAGAGGCGCTGGCGCAGGATCGACCAGGACATGCCGATGCCGAGGATCAGCGACAGGACCAGGATGCCGAGCCAGGTGTTCAGCGCGGAATTGTCGAGGCCTAGGAGGCCCCAGTCGGTCAGCACCCAGAGACCTGCGGCGAAGATCGCGGCGATGATGATCGCGCCGAGGATGCCGATCGAGCGCATCGTGGCGACGAGGTAGACCATGGCGAGGACGGCAAGGATCAGGCCGAGGAAGACGATCAGCGGGGTCTGGCTGCCCCATTCGTTGCGCGCCCAGGCGACATAGTTCCACGAGGTCGGGTTGAAGATCGCGGCGAGGAGGAGGAAGGCGCCGAGCCAGCGGAGGAGAAAGCCCATCTCGGTCATCCTTTCGACCATTTCCGAAGCGGTGGCAAATCGCGGGGCCAGTGTCCAGCCCTTCCTGTCCGGGGGCAGCGCGGGACCGGGTGGGGAGTCGCCCCCGGCAGAGCAGCCAGTTTGTGGATTTTATGCAACTAGCTTGCCACTAGGTCAGCAGAGACCCGGCTAAAATGGCGGAAAAGGTAAAATTCATATATTCGTTAATGATTATGAATGCGGCACCGCCCGCGAGGAGGCTTCCATGAAACGTTCCGTGATCATTGCCCTGGCCCTTTCGGCCGCAGCGCCTGCCGTTCTGGAGGCGCAGACCATCAGCGGCGGGCTGACGCTCAGCTACACCCGGCAGGACCTTGAGGGGTCGGACGTGAACACCCGCGGCCTCGACGGGCGCATGGAGACCGACTTCGGCAACGGCTTCACCTTCGGGCTGGAAGTGGGCGTCAGCAAGATGTCGGCAGACGGGTCTTCGGTGGACATCGACGGCGAGTTCTTCGCGCTGGACGGCGGCTATCGCTTCGGGAACGGGATCAAGGCGGGGCTGTTCGCCGACCGGCTGACCCTCGGCCTTGGCGGGTCGCTCGACCTCACCCTGAAGACCAACGGCCTGTCCTTCGGCTATGAGAAAGACGGCATCGAAGTCGAAGCTTTCGTCGCCAACACCTCGTTGAGCCTGCCGCTGCCGTTCGAGATCGACAACCAGGGCATCAGCGCGAAATACAGCGGGGTCGAGGGGCTGGAGGTCGGCGGGGCGTTCCTGCGGGCCAAGCTGTCGACGGGCGGTGCCTCGGAAGACATCGACTTCAAGGGGATTGCCGCCAGCTATGTGGTGGGCGAGTCCTTCCTGCTGTTCGGCGGGGTGTCGCGCACCGATATCTTCGGGCTGGGCGATCTGGACACGGTGGGGCTGGGCGTCGGCTATGACCTGTCGGGAATGGCGGGCTTTGCCTCGACCGTCTCGCTGGAACTGGCGCAGACCGATCTGGGCGACGGGGAAATCGACACGGTGCGGCTGGGCGTCAGCTTCCCGCTGGGCAAGAAGGGGCCGATGGTGCCGCTGAACAGCGTGGCGGATTCGGTGCTGAACCCGCGGCACGGGGCGCTGAACGCGGCGCTGACCTCGGCCTTCTGACCACGGTGAAGCAGGACTGGAAGGGGCGCGCTTAGGTCGCGCCCCTTTCGCATCGGCTTCCCTGCATTTCCGGGTTTCCCCGTCCGCCGCCTGTCGATATACCCCCCGTGGTTTGAACGTGACCGAGGGGAAGTGCGCATGGCCAACGTTGTCGTCGTGGGGGCCCAGTGGGGCGATGAGGGCAAGGGCAAGCTGGTCGACTGGCTGTCGGAACGCGCCGATGTGATCGCGCGCTTCCAGGGCGGGCACAATGCCGGGCACACGCTGGTCATCGGCGGCACGGTCTACAAGCTGTCGCTCTTGCCCTCCGGCATCGTGCGCGGCGGCAAGCTTTCCGTCATCGGCAACGGCGTGGTGGTCGATCCTTGGCATCTGGTGGCCGAGATCGAGAAGCTGCGCGGGCAGGGGGTGGAGATCAGCCCCGAGAACCTGATGCTGGCCGAGAATGCCAGCCTGATCCTGCCCATCCACGGCGAGCTGGATCGCGGCCGCGAGGCGCAGACGGCGGTCGCCAAGATCGGCACCACCGGGCGCGGGATCGGCCCGGCCTATGAGGACAAGGTCGGCCGCCGGGCGATCCGGGTCGCGGACCTTTTCGACGCGGCGACGCTGGACACAAGGATCGGGCGGCTCCTCACCCACCACAACGCGCTTCGCGCCGGGCTGGGGCTGGAGCCGGTCGATCCGGCGGCGCTGAAGGCCGCCCTGCTGGAGATCGCCCCGAAGCTGAAGCCCTATGCCGGCCCGGTCTGGAAGGTGCTGAACGAGGCGCGGCGGGCGGGCAAGCGCATCCTCTTCGAAGGCGCGCAGGGTTCGCTTCTGGACATCGACTACGGGACCTACCCTTACGTGACCTCGTCCAACACCATCGCGGGGCAGGCGGCGACGGGAACCGGGGTGGGGCCGACGGCCATCGACTTCGTGCTGGGGATCGTCAAGGCCTATACCACCCGGGTGGGCGAGGGGCCGTTCCCGGCGGAACTGCACGACGCGGATGGCGAGCGGCTGGGCGAACGCGGGCATGAATTCGGCACGGTGACGGGCCGCAAGCGCCGTTGCGGCTGGTTCGATGCGGTGCTGGTGCGGCAGACCTGCGCGACCTCGGGCGTCTCGGGGATCGCGCTGACCAAGCTCGACGTGCTGGACGGGTTCAAGACGCTAAAGATCTGCGTCGCCTATGACCTCGACGGTCAGCGGCTGGATTACCTGCCGATCGCCGCCGACGAACAGGCCCGCTGCAAGCCAATCTATGAAGAGCTGGAAGGCTGGTCGGAGACCACCGCCGGGGCGCGGAGCTGGGCGGATCTGCCGGGTGCGGCGATCAAATATGTGCGGCGGATCGAGGAGTTGATCCAGTGCCCGGTGGCACTTGTGTCCACCTCGCCCGAGCGGGACGACACCATCCTCGTCACCGATCCCTTCGCGGATTGAGGGGGAAGCCGTGGCGCTGAGCTACACGGCCCGCAGGCGCTGGGCACTGGTGATCCTGCTGGTCGGGCTGCCGGTCTATGTCGTGGCGGCGGTGACACTGGTCGGGCTGATCGAGCGGCCCTCGGTGCTGGTGGAACTGGCGATCTACGTCGGGCTCGGCTTCGCCTGGGCGCTGCCATTCCGCTTCATCTTCCGCGGGATCGGCCAGCCCGACCCCGAAGCGAAAAAGACGGAGGAGCAGGGCCCCTCCGTCTGATGCTGCTGAAAAGGGCTTGACCCAAAGCTCAGGACAGGCGGCGGGCCTCGGCGAGGTAGGGCGAGGTTTCGGCGAGGCTGTAATGGCCGCGCGTGACCTTCTCGATCCGGCCGGTGCGCAGAAGCGTGCCGAAGCTGCGCAGCCCGTCCTCGCGGCTGACCGACTTGCCGCCGGCGCTGGCCATCATCCGCCGCATCAGCTGCGGGCGGGTGAATTGCTCGCGGTTTTCCACGCAGGTGGCATAGGCGGCGGCGGCTTCCAGCATCTCGGCCATCGAACGTGCCCCCACCAGCTCGGCGAAAGAGGCGAAGCCGGATTCGTTGATTTCCTTCGAATCCTCGGCAAGATCCTCGTCTTCCTCGGTCTCGGCGGCGGTGCCGTAGGACGGTTTCTCCAGCACGATGCCGCGGGCCGGAAGGCTGGAGGCGGCGACGGCGGCACCCGCTCCGATGGCGCCCGACAACCGCCCGGTGCGCAGCGCGACCATCGGCTGGCCTTCGGGCAGCGACGGCGAGATGCCGGGGGCGGCGGGCGCGAAGGAGGGGGCTGCGGCAGGAGGCGGCGCGACGGCGGGGGCCACCCGGTCGACGCGCTGTTCCGAGACCAGGACCAGCGGCGGCGGGCTGATCATGCCCGGGCGGATGGTGCCGGGGCGCGGCTCGGTCGGGCGGATCGACACCGACTTGCGGCGCGTCGGCTTCACCTCGGGGGCAGGCGCGGGCTCGGGCAGCGGCTCGGGCTGGATCGCCTCGGCCAGGTCGTCGCGGTAGGGGTCGAGATTGGCCTCGGCCTTCGGCGCCTCGTAGTCGATGTCGGCACGGTCGGCCTCGGTCGAGACGACGGCGGCCTTCAGCCGCGACAGCGCTTCCTGACGGCGACGGTTCTCGCCCTCGGCCATGACCTCTTCGGCCTGCTGCATCAGGCGGGCGATCTCGTCGGATTCGTCCGCTGCGGCCAGAACGCGGGTCGCGCCGAAGTCATAGTCGGCATCCGGCGTCTCGTCGGGATGCAGCCGGACGACGCGCGAGCTGATACGGCGGCTGCGGCGCTTGCCGGCGGTATTGGCGGGTTCTTCGGCGGCAGGCGCGGCCGCTTCGGGCGCGGCTTCGACGGCAGCCTCCTCGGCGATAGAATCCTCGACCACGGGAACCGGCTCTTCGGCTTGCGCTTCGGCCGCTTCGGCAAAGGCTTCGACGGGCGCTTCTTCGGCGACGGTAGCGACAACTTCCTCGACAGCCTCGGCTTCGACGAAGGCTTCCGGCAGCGGGTCCAGCATCTCGGCATCGGCCAGCGCGAGGTCTTCCGGCTGATCCTCGGGCAGGCTGTCGATCGCCGAGGCAAGCCCGGCCTCTTCCTGCGCGATACCGTCCAGCTCGGCCAGGAGGGCGAGGTCGTCCAGATCGACAGTCTCGGCCAACTCCGCCTCGGCCATCTCCGGCTCGGCCGGCCCATCGTCCAGCGCGACGAAGGGCGCGGCTTCCAGGTCTTCGGTGCCAGCGTTCTCGGCGACGGTGTCGACCGGGGCGTCCCAGGCCGGGGCGGCGAAGGTTTCCGCGTCTTCCTCGTCATAGCCCGCATCGGTCGCGATCAGCGCGCCCAGACGGGCGGCGACCGCTTCGGAAGCCTCGGCAGGCGTCGGCTCGGCCAGTTCCGCCGTGACCTCGATGTCCTCGGCGATGGCTTCATCTTCCTCGGCGACCTCGGCGGGGGCGAAGATTTCCGGGTCGGCCATGAACGACGCGACCGGCGCAGCCTCGGCGACGGTGGGCTGCACCGAGCGGCGGATGCGCGCCAGCTTGGCCGCGACGCCATCGGGGATCACGTCCTGCAGCGAGGGTTCGGGCGCGGCGGATTCGGCCAGGGCGGGCTCGGCGGCCTCGACCACCGGCGGCGCGCTGCGGCGGTTCACCGGGTTGATCTGGATGCGCGGCGCCACCAGCGGCGCGGCGGGCGATTCGGCAGCGGGCGCCTCGGCCGGGGCGGCCCTGGCCGCATCCTCGGCCCGGCTGGTGGCCAGGCGCGAGACCTCACGCTCGGCCAGGCGGTGCAGCATGGCGGCGTCGGGCGGCGGCGGTTCGGCGCCGAAATGGCGGTCCTGGGCGGCAAGGTCGCGGAAATACTCGGCAATCGCCTTCATCGTGTCGAAGGGATTGTCGAAGCCTTCCAGCGTGCAGCTGAAGGTCCCGTAGGACACGGTCAGGATCTTGCTTTCAC
>NZ_DAIQAT010000077.1:0-15940 GCF_036781545.1 Tabrizicola sp. | reverse complement strand
GCCTCCAGCACCACGTCCATCGCGCCGGTGCGTTCCAGCGTGGCGCCGGTGCGGACCAGGCGGATGATGTTGTGCGGACCCTTCACAGTTTCCAGCCGGAATGCAGGGCCGCGATGCCCATGGTCAGGTTGCGGTATTTCACCTGGCCGAAGCCTGCGGCGCGGATCAAGCCCGCAAACGTCTCCTGATCGGGGAACTTGCGGATCGATTCGACGAGGTATTGGTAGGAGGCGCGGTCGCCGGCGATGACCTGGCCCATCACCGGGATGACGTTGAAGGAGTAAAGATCGTAGGCCTTCTGCATCAGGTCGTTCGGAATCTGGCTGAACTCCAGCACCATGAGCCGCCCGCCGGGCCTGAGGACGCGGTAAGCCTCGGCCAGCGCGTCGGGGATGCGGGTCACGTTCCGGATGCCGAAGGAGATGGTGTAGGTGTCGAAAGAATTGTCCGGGAAGGGCAGCGCCATCGCGTCGCCGACCACCCAGTCGAGGCTCTGCGCCATTTGCTCGGCCTCGGCGCGCTTGCGGCCTTCGACCAGCATCGGCTCGGTCATGTCGCAGACCACCGCCGTCGCGCCGGCTGCGCGTTTCAGGAAGCGGAAGGCCACGTCGCCGGTGCCGCCCGCCACGTCCAGAAGGCGCTGGCCGGGGCGCGGGGCCAGCCAGTCCATCATCGCGTCCTTCCAGAGCCGGTGGATGCCCATCGACATCGCGTCGTTCATCACGTCGTATTTCGAGGCCACGCGACTGAAGACGCCATGCACCATCCCGGCCTTCTCGGCCTCGGGCACGTCCTGGAAGCCGAAATGCGTGGTCTTTTCGTCCGTCATGAGGGCTTGCGGTCCTTGGCTTTGACCCCTCCTTATAGTCCGCCACCCCGCGCCCGCAATGCGCTGAACTGTCCATGAGGCGATGATGCCCGAACTGCCCGAGGTCGAAACCGTGCGCCGGGGCCTGCTGCCGGTTCTGGAAGGCGAGGTCATCGCGCAGGCCGAGGTCAACCGGCCCGACCTGCGCTGGCCCCTGCCGGAGCGGATGGCGGAAAGGCTGACGGGGCGCAGGGTCACGGCGCTGCGGCGGCGGTCGAAGTATCTGCTGGCCGATCTCGATTCGGGCGAGACGCTTCTGGTGCATCTGGGGATGTCGGGGCGGATGCTGGTGTCGGGCGTCGCACTGGGGCAGTTCCACCACGACCATCCGGCGCCGCAGAAGCATGACCATGTGGTGCTGCACATGGGCAATGGCGCGCGGATCACCTTCAACGATGCCCGCCGCTTCGGGGCGATGGACCTGATGCCGACCGGCCAGGCCGCCGAACACATGCTGCTCAGGGGGCTGGGACCGGAGCCGTTCGGGAATGATTTCAACGGTCCCTACCTTGCCGGGCGGCTGAAGGGTCGCAAGACCCCGATCAAGGCGGCCCTCCTGGACCAGCGCATCGTGGCGGGGCTGGGCAACATCTATGTGGCCGAGACGCTGTATCGCGCGCGGATCAGCCCGCTGCGGCTGGCGGGGGACCTGACGGAACCAGAGGCGCAGGGTCTGGTGCCGGTCATCCGCGAGGTGCTGGCCGAGGCAATCGAGGCGGGCGGATCGTCCTTGCGCGACTTTCGGCAGGCCAATGGCGAGTTGGGCTATTTCTCCAAGCATTTTCAGGTCTACGACCGCGAGGGCGAGCCCTGTGAAACCCCCGGCTGCACCGGCATCGTGACCCGCACGGTGCAGTCCGGCCGGTCCTCCTTCTGGTGCCCCGCCTGCCAGAGGTGACTTGCCAAGCGCCGGTTTGGTGCTAGGAGTCCCCTCCTGTCTGCCACGAGGGAGGCCGCCATGGCCTATGAAACGCTGATCGTCGAGATTGAGGACTATGTCTCGGTGATCCGGCTGAACCGACCCGAAGCGATGAATGCGCTGAACTCCACCCTGATGCGCGAGCTGGCGGCGGCGGTGACGGCAGCGGAAGCGAACGACCGGGTGCGCTGCATCGTGATCACCGGATCGGAAAAGGCCTTCGCCGCCGGGGCGGACGTGAAGGAAATGGCCGAGAAAAGCTTCATCGATGTCTATTTCGATGATCTTTTCGGCCCCGAAGCCCGCACCATCGCGGCGGCCCGCAAGCCGATGATCGCGGCGGTGGGCGGCTATTGCCTGGGCGGCGGCTGCGAACTGGCGATGCTGTGCGACTTCATCATCGCGGCGGACAGCGCCAAGTTCGGCCAGCCCGAGATCAACCTCGGCATCGTCGCCGGGATGGGCGGCACCCAGCGGCTCACGCGCGCCGTGGGCAAGTCGAAGTCGATGGACATGCATCTGACGGGCCGCTTCATGGATGCCGCCGAGGCGGAGCGTTCCGGGCTGGTCAGCCGCGTCGTTCCGGCGACCCGGCTGATGGAAGAGGCGATGAAGGCCGCGCAGAAGATCGTCGAGAAATCCGCCGTCACCGCGATGGTGGTCAAGGAATGCGTGAACCGCGCGCAGGAAACCAGCCTGGCCGAGGGCCTACTGTTCGAGCGCCGCATGTTCCACGCCGTCTTCGCGACCGAGGACCAGAAGGAAGGCATGGCCGCCTTCCTGGAAAAGCGCCAGCCACAGTTCCGCGACCGCTGAGGGGGCCTCCTCGTGCGCCTTCGGCTTCTCGTCGGGCGAGGAGCGACGAAGGAGACGACGAGCGCCCCCGCGGGGGCTTTCCTTTCCCGCCGACTTGCCCTATAGGCCAGCGCCACATGCGCGTGGGCCCGCTTAGGCAAGAATCAGACCCTTCCTTCGGGATGGGGCCTTCTGGTCTTTCGTGCGACAGAATTGAAACCGATAGACCGCAAGGAAGCCACCCATGGCAAACACTGAACAGTCCAAGAAACGCGCCCGCCAGTCGGAAGCCCGCTACGCCGTGAACAAGGCGCGCCGCTCGCGTATCCGCACCTTCCTGCGCAAGGTCGAGGAAGCCATCGCCTCGGGCAACGGCGAAGCCGCAGCCGCCGCGCTGAAGGCCGCCCAGCCGGAACTGGCCCGCGGCGTGACCAAGGGCGTGCTGCACAAGAACACCGTCGCGCGCAAAATGTCGCGCCTCGCCTCGCGCGTGAAGGCCGTTGCCAAGGCCTGATCCCCGGCGGACCGAATCCGGAACAGCGAAGGGCGCGCCCGCAGGGGTTGCGCCCTTCGGCGTCTTTATGCCTTCCGGCTGCCGGTTCCCGGCCCCCCGTTGCCGATTTACCAGAGGCGCCGGATTCGATTTTCGGGAATCTCTGTCAAGCGCGTTGTTCGGTTGCAGAGCCCGCGCGGGGGTTGTTAGCGTGACCCTGCGATTCACTTCGTCTTGGGGGACAAGAACGGGTCGCAAAGGGAAAGCTGCTGCACGGATTGGGCGCCTGCCGCGCCAGAATATCTGAGTTTTTCTTTTGCGGTCAAAGAGTTGGAGGCAGCATCCAAGCTGCCCCACCACGCGCGGCAAGGCTGCTGGCTATTCGGCAGTTCTGGTGTGCGTTGTTCCGTCCCGCGGACAAGCCGGTGTTCCCGTGGCCCGCAGACGGCCATCAGGGCGGCCTGGTCGGAGTGGTTCGTTCGACGACGGAACAGGGCAGGACCGGGTTGCGCCGGTTCATATTTTGACAGGTCAAAGAATGACGAATGAAACCTGGGGGCAGGTTCGGGAAGAGCTGATCAAACGGGTCGGCAAGCACAATTACGCCACCTGGATCGAACCGCTGAAGCTGTCGCAACTGAAGAACGGTGTCGCGCGCTTCGAGGTGCCGACGATCTTCTTCGGCGACTGGGTACAGCGCAATTACGGCGATCATATCCGGTCGCAACTGGCCAGCGCCGGGGCCACCGTGGACCGCGTCGAATTCGCCGTGGGGGTTGTTCCGACTGCGGCGCCCGCCGCTGCCAGGTCAGGCGGCAAGCCCGCCAATCCCCGCGCCTCGAACGATGATCTGCCGGGCGCACCGCTGGACGCTCGCTTCACCTTCGACAGCTTCGTCGTCGGCAAGCCGAACGAGCTGGCCCATGCCGCCGCCCGCCGGGTGGCCGAGGGCGGGCCTGTCACCTTCAACCCGCTCTTCCTTTATGGCGGCGTCGGTCTCGGCAAGACCCACCTGATGCATGCCATCGCGCATGAATTGCAGGCCCGCCGCCCCGAGCTGCGGGTGCTTTACCTGTCTGCCGAACAGTTCATGTACCGCTTCGTGCAGGCCTTGCGCGACCGCCAGGTGATGGACTTCAAGGAGCTGTTCCGCTCGGTCGACGTGCTGATGGTCGACGACGTGCAGTTCATCGCCGGCAAGGATTCGACGCAGGAGGAATTCTTCCACACCTTCAACGCCCTGGTCGATGCCAACAAGCAGATCGTCATCTCGGCCGACCGCGCCCCGGGCGAGATCAAGGATCTGGAGGAACGCATCAAGTCGCGCCTGCAATGCGGGCTGGTCGTCGACCTGCACCCGACGGATTACGAGTTGCGGCTTGGCATCCTGCAGCAGAAGGTCGATTTCTACCGCGCGCAATACAAGGGGCTGGCGCTGGCCGATGGCGTGCTGGAGTTCCTTGCGCACCGGATCACCACCAACGTCCGCGTGCTGGAAGGCGCGCTGACCCGGCTGTTCGCCTTCGCCTCGCTGGTCGGGCGCGAGATCACGCTGGACCTCGCCCAGGATTGCCTGGCCGACATCCTGCGCTCGTCCGACCGCAAGCTTTCCATCGAGGAAATCCAGCGCAAGGTCGCCGAACATTACAATGTCCGCCTGTCCGATCTGATCGGCCCGAAGCGGCTGCGCACTATCGCGCGGCCGCGGCAGGTGGCGATGTATCTGTCAAAACAGCTGACCCCCCGTAGCCTGCCGGAGATCGGCCGCCGCTTCGGGGGGCGCGACCACACCACGATCATGCATGGCGTGCGCAAGATCGAAGAGCTGATGACCATCGACAGCCAACTGGCCGACGATCTGCAGCTTCTGCGCCGCTTGCTTCAGGGTTGATGCCGGGTGGCCTTGACGGCTCCCGGAAACCTTCGCACAGTCCGATCCAACACTTGTGAACCGGTGGAAACCGGATAAATTCGCTGTCCCTACGGGTCGGCAGGGGGAAGTCAGATGAAGCTCAGCATCGAACGCGCCACGCTCCTGAAGGCGCTTGCCCAGGCGCAGTCGGTGGTGGAACGCCGCAACACGATCCCGATCCTGGCCAACGTGCTGATCGAGGCCGAGGGCAACCAGGTCAGCTTCCGTGCCACCGACCTCGACATCGAGGTGGTGGACCGCGCCCCCGCCATGGTGGAACGCGCCGGAGCGACGACGGTCTCGGCGGTGATGCTGCACGAGATCGTCCGCAAACTGCCCGACGGCGCGCTGGTGAACCTGACCGAGGATGCCGCCTCGGGCCGGCTGACCATCACCGCGGGCCGGTCGACCTTCAGCCTCGCGACCCTGCCGAAGGAAGATTTCCCGGTCATGGCCTCCAGCGAATATTCCTCCAACTTCTCGGCCAAGGCGCCGGACCTGCGGCGGCTCTTTGACAAGGCGAAGTTCGCGATCTCGACCGAGGAGACGCGCTATTACCTGAACGGCGTCTACATGCACGTCTCGCAGGGCGAGGGCGGCAAGGTCCTGCGCTGCGTCGCGACCGACGGCCACCGCCTGGCGCGGATCGACGCGGCCCTGCCCGAAGGCGCCGACGACATGCCGGGCGTGATCGTGCCGCGCAAGACGGTGGGCGAGCTGCGGAAGCTGCTGGACGACGATGAGGCCAGCATTGCCGTCTCGGTTTCTGAAACGAAGGTTCGCTTTGCGACCCCGGCGATCACCCTGACCTCCAAGGTCATCGACGGTACTTTCCCGGACTACACCCGCGTGATCCCGACCGGCAACACCCGGAAGCTGGAGGTCGACGCCAGCGAATTCGCCAAGGCCGTGGACCGGGTAGCCACCGTGTCTTCCGAACGCTCCCGCGCAGTGAAACTGTCGCTGGAGGAGGATCGGCTGATCCTGTCGGTCAATTCGCCCGATAGCGGCGCCGCCGAGGAAGAGCTTGCCGTGGCCTATGGCGACGAGCGGCTGGAGATCGGCTTCAACGCGAAATACCTTTTGGAAATCGCCAGTCAGGTCGACCGCGAGAATGCGGTGTTCCTGTTCAACTCTGCCGCCGACCCCACCCTGATGCGCGAAGGCAATGACACGACGGCGGTCTATGTCGTCATGCCGATGCGGGTCTGACGCCCCTAAAAACCTGGGCTGAAAGGGAAATCCGGTGGGCGGTCTGGCGATCGAAACCCTCGCGCTCGCGCATTTCCGCAGCCACCGGGCGACGCGGCTGATCTTTGACGGCCGTCCCGTCGCCATCACCGGCCCCAATGGCGCGGGCAAGACCAATGTGCTGGAGGCGGTATCGCTTCTGTCCCCCGGTCGGGGCTTGCGCCGCGCTGCCGCCGAGGATCTGGCCCGCCGCCCCGAGGCGCTCGGCTGGAAGATCAGCGCGTCCATCCGGGGCCTCTCCGCCGCGCATGAGCTGGAGACCTGGGCCGAACCGGGCGAGGCGCGGCAGGTCCGCATCGACGGCAAGGCCGTCCCGCAGGCGGGCCTTGGCCGGGTGCTGCGCGTCCTCTGGCTGGTCCCGGCGATGGACCGGCTCTGGATCGAGGCCACAGAAGGCCGCCGCCGCTTCCTCGACCGGCTGACCCTGAGCTTCTTCCCCGAACATGCCGAACAAACGCTCATATATGAAAAAGCGATGCGCGACCGGAACCGGCTGATCAGGGATCAGGTGACGGATGCGCATTGGTATGCCGCGCTTGAGGCACAGATGGCCGAAGCGGGGCAGCAGATCACCACTCATCGCCGCAGTGCCATTGCCCGCATCGCCGCCGCTGCCGACCCAGCCAGTGCCTTTCCCTCCGCCGACCTCACCCTCACCGGCCCCGATGGAGGCGAGGAACCAAAGGACCTCGCGCTTGCCCTCGCCGAAGGCCGCCGCCGCGACATCGCCGCCGGGCGAACCCTTGTCGGCCCGCACCGCGCCGACCTGCTGGCGCGCTATACCGCCAAGGACGTGCCCGCCGACCAATGCTCCACCGGCGAACAGAAAGCCTTGCTGATCAGCCTGATCCTCGCCAATGCCCGGGCGCTTGCACAGGATCTGGGCCGCGCGCCGATCCTGCTGCTGGACGAGGTCGCCGCGCATCTGGACGAGGCGCGCCGTGCTGCGCTGTATGACGAAATCTGCGCCCTCGGTGCGCAGGCCCTGATGACCGGCACCGAGTCCGATCTTTTCGCGGCTCTCGGCAACCGCGGCCAGAGCTTCACCGTCCGCGACAGCGCGAGCGGCTCACAGATCACCATGGAATAAACGAATGAGCGTTTCGGTTCATCAGCTTCTCCTCTACGCCCTCGGGATGGCGGGCCTCTGGGCGGTGCCCGGCCCGGTCTGGGTGGCGCTGACCGCCCGGTCCCTGTCCGGCGGGATCGCCGCCGCCTGGCCCCTGGCCATCGGCGTTGCCATCGGTGATCTTGTCTGGCCGCTGACCGCGATCCTGGGCCTCAGCTGGATCGAAAGCGCCTATGGCGACTTCCTGTCCCTTCTGCGCTGGGTCGCCGCTGCGATCTTCCTGGTCATGGGGGTCCTCCTCATCCGCAAGCCCGCCGCCACCCTGAACGCCGACAGCCGCCTGACCCGCCCTGGCATGTGGGCCGGCTTTTCCGTCGGCGTCGCGGCGGTGATCGGCAACCCGAAGGCGATCCTGTTCTACATGGGTGCGCTGCCCGGCTTTTTCACGCTGGAGCGCCTGACCGCCCCCGACATCGCGGCGATCATCGCGATCTCGGCCCTTGTCCCGATGGCCGGAAACCTGGGCCTCGCGCTGTTCCTGGACCGCGCGCGGCAGCTGTTGTCCAGCCCGGAAAGCGTGCGCCGGTTGAACGTCGGCTCGGGCATCCTGCTGATCGTGGTGGGGCTGGTCATCCCCTTCCTCTGACCACCAAATCTGGTGGGTTAGGGGTGACATTCCCACCCTGAAACGCTATAAATCGCGCGTAACGACAAGGGTTCCCCACGCATGGCCGACGCGCCCAAGAAGCCCGCCGAATACGGCGCCGATTCCATTAAGGTTCTCAAAGGGTTGGAAGCCGTCCGCAAGCGGCCCGGCATGTATATCGGCGACACCGACGACGGTTCGGGCCTGCACCACATGGTCTATGAGGTCGTCGACAACGGCATCGACGAGGCGCTGGCCGGTCACGCGACCGCAGTGGTGGTCAAGATCCATGCCGATGACTCGGTTTCCGTCTTCGATAACGGCCGCGGCATCCCCGTTGACATGCATGCCGAGGAAGGCGTTTCGGCGGCCGAGGTCATCATGACCCAGCTGCACGCGGGCGGGAAATTCAACAACACCGATGACGGCGGCAACGCCTACAAGGTCTCGGGTGGGTTGCACGGCGTGGGCGTGTCGGTGGTGAACGCACTGTCGGAATGGCTGGAACTGACCGTCTGGCGCAACGACACCGAATACCGCGCCCGGTTCGAGGATGGCGATTGCGTGGTGCATGTACACGAGGTCGGCCCCGCCCCCGGCAAGCGGGGGACCGAGGTGCGTTTCCTGGCGTCCGCCAAGACCAACCGGCCGGACGGGACGTTCAGCAACCTCGACTACAGCTTCAAGACGCTGGAGACGCGCCTGCGCGAGCTGGCCTTCCTGAACTCGGGCGTGCGGATCATCCTGGAGGACGAACGCCATGCCGAGCCGCAAAAGGTGGAGCTGTTCTACGAAGGCGGCGTGCGGGAGTTCGTCAAATACATTGACCGCTCCAAGACCTCGGTCATGCCGGAGCCGATCTACATGGTCGGCGAAAAGAACGGCATCGGGATCGAGGTCGCGATGTGGTGGAACGACAGCTACCATGAAACCGTACTGCCGTTCACAAACAACATTCCCCAGCGCGACGGCGGCACCCATCTGGCCGGGTTCCGCGGCGCGCTGACCCGGACGATCACCGGCTATGCCCAATCCTCCGGCATCGCCAAGCGCGAGAAGGTGGATTTCACCGGCGACGACGCGCGTGAAGGGCTGACCTGCGTCTTGTCGGTCAAGGTGCCGGACCCGAAATTCTCGTCCCAGACCAAGGACAAGCTGGTCAGTTCCGAGGTGCGCCCGGCGGTCGAGAACCTGGTGAACGAGAAGCTCGCCGAATGGTTCGAGGAAAACCCCGGCCCGGCGAAGGTCATCGTCGGCAAGATCGTCGAGGCCGCTTTGGCCCGCGAAGCCGCGAGGAAGGCCCGCGAACTGACTCGCCGCAAGACGGCGCTGGACGTCGCCTCGCTGCCCGGCAAGCTGGCCGACTGTCAGGAACGCGATCCGTCGAAGTCGGAACTGTTTCTTGTCGAGGGTGACAGCGCCGGGGGTTCGGCCAAGCAGGGCCGCAGCCGCTCCAACCAGGCCGTCCTGCCGCTGCGCGGCAAGATCCTGAACGTGGAACGCGCCCGCTTCGACCGGATGCTCTCCAGCCAGGAGATCGGGACCCTGATCACCGCGCTCGGCACCGGGATCGGGCGCGACGAGTTCGACATCGGCAAGCTGCGCTACCACAAGGTCGTCATCATGACCGACGCCGACGTGGACGGGGCGCATATCCGTACGCTGCTCCTCACTTTCTTCTTCCGCCAGATGCCGGACCTGATCGAGGGCGGCTATCTCTACATCGCCCAGCCGCCGCTTTACAAAGTGGCGCGCGGCAAGTCCGAGGTCTATCTGAAGGACCAGGCGGCGCTGGACGATTATCTGGTCGAGATGGGCACCGAGGGCGCCGTCCTGCGGCTGACCGATGGCACCGAGATCGCGGGGAACGACCTGGCCCGTATCATCGAGGGCGCGCGGCAGTTCCGCCGGGTGCTGGACGCCTTTCCGACGCATTATCCTCGCGCGATCCTGGAGCAGGCGGCCCTGGCCGGGGCCTTTGATCCGGGTCGCGCCGATGACGACCTGCAGGCCGTCGCCGATACGGTGGCCCGGCGCCTGAACCTGATCGCGCCGGAGTTCGAGCGTGGCTGGCATGGCCGCATCACCCAGGACCATGGCATCCGGCTTTCGCGTATCCTGCGGGGCGTCGAGGAGTTGCGGACACTGGACGGCGCGGTGCTCCGCTCGGGCGAGGCGCGGAGGCTGAGCCAGATCGCCGGGCAATACCGCGACATCTACCGTGACCCCGCGCGTCTGGTCCGCAAGGACCGTGAGCAGCCGATCCACGGCCCCGTCGACCTGCTGAAATCCATTCTGGCCGAGGGCGAGAAGGGCCTGACCCTGCAACGCTACAAGGGCCTGGGCGAGATGAACCCCGACCAGTTGTGGGAAACCACGCTCGACCCCGAGGCGCGGACGTTGTTGCAGGTCAAGGTCGACGATCTGGCCGAAGCGGACGACATCTTCTCGAAGCTGATGGGCGATGTGGTGGAACCCCGCCGCGACTTCATCCAGCAGAACGCGCTGTCGGTCGAGCACCTGGATTTCTAGAGCCAGCCCAGCGGATGCGCCGAGAACCCGTGGCAGGCCGAGCCGTCGGGGAAGTCGATTGACCAGTTCTCCGGCGTGGTCGGTCGGCCTTCGCGCAGCCAGCGGCCCCAGCGGGCGCCGATGATCGCGTGAATCTCGTCGCGACGGCCAAGCTGTTGCAGTGCAAGGAAAAGATAGTGGTGCATGAACGGGCTCGCGAGGGCCGGCTGGCCAGGTAGCGGCCCGTCGTCGAGGGTCAGCGAGCGGGCGGTGATCCGGTCGGCCAGGGTCTCGGCTTCCGCCGCCTCCACCACTTCCGTCAGGATCAGCAGCGCCAGCGCGAGTTGGCTTGCCGCCTCTCCGCCCGGGCTTTCGCGCCAGCCGTCCGCCGCCCGATGCCCCCGCACCGCTTGCGTCAGCCGACCCGCCTGTTCGGCCCAATCCGCCGTCCGCCCCACCCGCTCCGCCATCCCGGCCGCCAGCCGAAGGGCATGCAGATAGCGCAGGTTCAAGGTCAGGTTCGGCTCCGCCCGGCTCATCGGCGACCAGTCGAGGAACAGCCTGCGCCCCGGCGGATTGTGCAGCAGACCGTCGGGCCCCACCTGTGCCGCCATCCGCTCCAGCATCCGGGTAAGGGTTCCCCAATGCCGCTGCCAGACCGCGTCCGGCTCGGCGATACCGGGATGCGTCGCGCAGGCATCCAGCAGTTCGACCCAGCTGAAGTTGTAATCCGTCACCGCATAGGCCGGAACCTCGCCCGGCAGGACGCTTGGCAGCAGCCCTTCGGCATCCGCCCCTTCCGCCGCCATGTCGATGGCGAAAAGCAGGGGCCGGGAGTCATCCGAAATCCCCCGCAGCGCCCGATCCTGCGCCACTGCATCGCCCAGCCAGAGGCTCGATTCCCGCCAGACCCCGTCAACGAACCCGTCCTGAAGGCAAGCGAGGGTCGTGCGGCGGCACATCTGCGCTACCCCCGCCATTACCCCATCCAGCCTCGGCAGCGGGCGCTCCACCACCGGAGTCACCTGCAGGCAGGCCTGGAATTTCGGCGCGGGCGAGACCCCGCCCCCCTCCAGCGCAAAGACCAGATAGCGCGCGCCGCGGGGGGTGAAGCCCTCCACCACCTGCCGGCCGGGCCGCAGGGTGAAGCGGTCGGTCGGGCGCATCCGGCAATAGGTTGCGGGGTCGGAGAGCAGGAGCTCGCCGCCCCGAAGCTTTTCGGCATAGGAGATCAGCAGGTGCTCTCCTCCCGAGGCCGTCACTTCCACACTGCCAAGGCAGGCCCTGCTTTCGCCCAGGTCGAAGATCCAGATTGCTGACGTCCCGCGCGGCAGAAGGGCGGGCGCCGCGCCCGGAGCGGAAAGTGAAAACATTTTTCGCAGATCGGTATGCGGGTCCTCCGATCGGGCAACCGCCGCGCCGGTCCGAACCTGCCATGGCACATCCAGCACCCGAAGTTCCTCCACCGGCAGCGCGGTCGCCCGGGGCCGCAGGCGCCGCCAGATCGGCCCCCCCACCCCCTGCACCACCCGTGCGGCGTCCCAATCCGAAGCGTCGGCCCGGATCCAATCCTCCTCCGACCCGAGGTCGCGATCCTCGACTCCGGTGCCGTAGATCGAGACCCGGTCCACCCGCGGCGCCCATGAAAGATCGCGCCGCACTTTCCAGCCGGGGCCGGTAGACAGAACCACCTTTTCATCCACCTCCAGCCAGCCGATCATTCCACAGGCACCGCGATGAACATAGGCGAAGTGGGAATAGCCCGGTGAATAGACCTGCACCACGATCCGGTTCACGCCGGGCTTCAGAAGATTTGTGATCTCTCGTTCATCTACTGCCATGGAGGACGGCCAGGATCGCTCCGGCCCCCTCCCCAAGAACGCACCGTTGATCCAAAGCCGATACCGGCTGTCCGCGCTGAGGCGAAGGACCGCCCTTTTTGGCATCGCATCCAGCACGATATCCGAACGAAAATTCAGATATACCTCGTGCAGATCGAACGGATGTGCCCCGCCGATCCAGGCCACCCCCTCCGGAACGGCCATCCCCTCGGTCAATTCAGCGTCCCGTATTGCGCCGCCAGTTTGTTCACCAGCCGATAGGCCCTGACCAACCGCATCGGCGGAATATCCGGCTGGATGAAATGCCCGCCGTTGAAGATGAACCCACCGCCCGGCGCATAGATGCCGAAGCGTTCGGTGATGTATTCGTCCAGTTCCTCGCCGTCATATTTCAGCAGCCCGTCGACCACGTCGAGGGAGCCGTAGATGACGATCTTGTCGCCCCACTTGGCCTTCACCTCGCGCGGGTCGATCCCGGCGCTTTCCTGCACCGGATGCCAAGAGGTGTAGCCCATCTCGATGATGTCATCGACGACCTGCAGGATGTAGCCATCCGAATGCAGGTTGACCGGCATTCCCCGGCTGCGGGCATGCTGCACCACCCGCATCGCATAGGGCTTGATCAGAGCCCGCCAGGACTTCGGGCTGAACAGCATCGTCCCGTTCGACCCCCAGTCGTCCGACAGCGTCATCATGTCCACGCCCGCCTCGATCATCTGGTCGACCTGGACGCACAGCCAGTCGGCGTAGCGGTCGAAGAAGGCAGCCATCAGGTCGGGATTGCCGCCCAGGTTCATCCAGCAGTTCTCGATTCCCAGGAACGAAGACGTCCCCTCCACCATCCCCCAGCAATGCGCCAGCACGCAGCGCTTGCCCTTGTGGTCGCGGATCGCGGTGGCGATGTTCGTGCCGCCGAAATCGTAGTTCCAGTCGGTGAAGTTCAGCCATTTCGGGTCGCGCGGGTCTTCCAGCGGCACGTCGGCCAGTTCATGGATATCGAACCTGCGGCCGTGCTGGTTGGGGAAGGGCATCAGGCCGACAAAGACGTCGATGCCGAATTCCTCGATGAACTTCTCGCGCGGGCCGTAATCGGCTTCCAGCCGCTCCAGGAACTGCTTCTGATAGAGCCAGCAGTCGATGGGCGTGCGGTCCACCGGCTGGTGGTTGATCGTGGCCATCACCCGTTCATAACCGTTCATTCGCATTCCTCCAGAAGCAGCATCCGCCGCCAGTCCTCCAGCCCCACCCCGGCGACGAATTCGGAATGGAACCCCTCCCAATGCACCTGTTCCCATTGCGGAACGATGCCCCGGATCTCTGCCGGGCATTTGCGGATCAGTTCCGCATAGGCCGATTCCAGCAGCCGGTAGCCGGAGGTTGCCGAGACCTTGTAACGCGCATGCGGCGCGATCAGCCCGTCCTCGACCATCGCGGCGTCCAGCACGTCGGACATCTGGTGCAACAGGTCCAGCTTCCGCTCCCAGGGCGTGGAAAGCTTCGGCGCCTCCTCCACGATGGGGGCCAGCCGCGCGCCCATCCGGGGCAGTCGGTGGAACATCGTGGTCAGCCACTTGTCGTAGGGGTAATACTGGCGGTCCAGCAGGAAGGCCATCTGCACCCCCCAGCGCAAGGACCGCGCAAAGGTGGTGCTGGCGTAAAGCTCGTTCTCGCGCAGCAGTGCGCGCTTCAGCGCATAGACCCCCATACCGCTGAAATACCGGCACCAATGGGCGAGCCGCCGCAGCCGCACCTCCTCGGGGTAGTAGCCCGTCAGGGCCGCCCGCACCGCCGAGAACCGGCGTGAGGGGTCGTGCCAGACCTCTCCGGCGGTGACGTGCATCACGTCTTCCTCGGGGATCGAAAGCCATTCCGCATGGGTGGCGGGCGGATGGTCCAGCCCGATGGTCGACCGCAGATGATGTTCCAGCGACGCCAACGCCACGCCCTTCGTTCGCGTATACCCCTCGCGCAGCTCGCGGCCCCGCCATGCGGAAGGCAGGCCCTCGGCCAGCGCTTCCTCGATCATCGCCCCGTGCGAGGCCATCACCGCCTCGGGCAGCAGAATGTTCACCCGCAGGCCGAAGTGATGGTCGGTGGAATAGTCGTCATCCAGCCGCAACACCTCCGACCCGTAGCCGAAGACCCCCGCCGCCATCTGCGCCGTCTCATTCGGGAAGCGCCCCGCCAGGAACGGATGCACCACCTCGTCCCAGAAGGCGCGGCTTTCGTCGATGATCGAGTGCTTTGTCATCCAACCGGCCTCCCCTCCGGTGCGGAGTCATACGATGCCGGAAGACGAGCCCTTCACCTCCGGCCGCTCCTGCGCCACCCGGTCGCGATAGCCCGAGGCGCGATAGGCGGCGATCGGGTCGAAGGCCCCGCCCTGCCGCATCCGCGCCTCGGCCAGGATCGGCGATACATCGGTCAGGAACCCGGCCTTCAGCGTGCGATGCGCGGCCATCACGTCATTGGCCTCCTGCGCCTCTGCCAGCGCCTTCCGGTCCACCAGCGAGGCCTGCACATAGGCCCGCGCGATTTCCACCGCCGACCCCATCAGGCTTTCGATCGGATCGGTCACATTGTGACTCTGGTCGATCATGTAGCTGGGGGCGAAGCCCTTGGCCCCGCGCAGTTCCGCCTCGACCAGTTCGTTGAACACCAGGAACAGCCGGAACGGATCGACCGAACCGCTGTCCAGATCGTCATCCCCATACTTCGAATCGTTGAAGTGGAACCCGGCCAGCCGGCCGACATGGACCAGCCGGGCCACGATCTGCTCGATGTTCACGTTGGGCGCATGGTGGCCAAGATCGACCAGGCATTTCGCCTTCGGCCCCAAGGCTTGAGCCGCCATCAGCGACGAGCCCCAGTCCGAAATCACCGTCGAATAGAAGGCTGGCTCGTACATCTTGTGCTCGATGAACAGCGCCATGTTCGCGGGCAGCGCCGCATAAATCTCTTCCATCGCCGCAAGGTAGTTCTCGAACATGCCGCTCAGGCTTTGCTGACCGGCAAAGTTGGTCCCGTCCCCGATCCAGACCGTCAGTGCCGTGGCACCAAGGGCCTTGCCGATCTCGATGCATTCCAGGTTATGCGCTACCGCCTGCGCCCGGATGTCCGCCCTGGCATTGGCCAGCGACCCGTAGCGGTAGCTCAACCCCTGATCCGCCTGGTCCTGAAAGGTGTTGGAGTTCACCGCGTCGAACCCCAGCCCATACTGCGCCGCTTCCTGCCGCAAGGCGTTGTAATCGCTTACCTTGTCCCAGGGGATATGCGGGCTGACGGTCCGCGTCCCCCGCGTCAGCTGCTGGATCACCCCGCAATCGGCCAGCTTGTCGTGGATATTGCGCGGCTCTCCCCTGCCCGGAAAGCGGGCGAAGCGGGTGCCGCCGGTACCCACGCCCCAAGTCGGCACCGCGACCGACCAGGCCATCGCCCGGGCGACCAGCGCCTCGATGTCCACGCCCCGGCGTTGAAGCTTCCGCCCCAACGCCCCGAACTCATCCTCATGCGCCACGCGTGCGGCTTCGTTCAGCGATCCGACCAGATCTTCGGAAACCTGCATCCCCGCCCCCTAGCGCGTGAAGGACACGGCATTGCCCGCGTCCACGTTCAGGAAATTGCCCGTCGACTTG
>NZ_DAIQAT010000076.1:14914-16203 GCF_036781545.1 Tabrizicola sp. | reverse complement strand
CGAGGCCGATCCGCCGCAGGCCGATGACCTGATCTGGCGCATCCTGCACGTCATCGGGTTCGACCGGGGGCAGATCATCCCGAAATACTGGACCGCCCCGGATGCCCCGCTCATCGTCCAGCGATGGCGCGACGATCTGGGATTGACGGATGACCAGATCGTTGAGGTTTCCCGCCTCAACGCGGTCCAGCACAGCGAACCGGCCAGGGGGCCGAAGATCCTTGTCCCGGCCATGCAGGCCTATGCCGCTGCGCTCCAAGCGCCCCGGCTTGATCCATCGACACCGAACCCCGGAGGGAAAAATGACCGATCATCGGAGCGGCGCGCTTTCGATTCCGCCATCAACCAGCTTGCCGACGGCCTCGCTGCGGGAACAATCGACATCGACACTCGCAGCCGCGATCCGTGGGAATACGCAAGACGCCGCCTCGAAGGCGGAAATCCTGCGGATGGCGAACACGACGCTGGCCCTGTATTTCGACCCTGACCTTGACCCGGAAACCAAGGCTGGCATTCGGCAAGCCTTCGTCGTGGCCCTGTGCGACCGCCCCCTCTGGGCCGTGACGCGGGCCTTTGACGCTTGGGTCAAGACCATGCAGCGGCGGCCATCTCCGGGTGAGATCGGCATCTTGGCCGACCGCGAATTGCGGCCCATGACGGACGAGCTGGCCCGGCGCGAGCGGGATCAGCGCGAGCGGGACGAGGCGGAGCGGCAGCGCCGGGACGCCGTGGTCAGCAAGGAGGCTGCGGCGCGGATCATGGAGCGGGCCGGGTTCACGCCGGCCCGCGTGGCGGCTGTGGCCCGCGCCCCGATGGCGCTGACCTTTGCCGATGCGGAGAGGATTTCGGACGAGCCGCCCGCCCAGCACTGGACCGAGACCGCAGACCCTGACGGGCCGGAAATGGCCGCCCTGCGCCGGGCCCGTGATGCGAACCCGCATGTGATCGAGGCTCGCAAGGCTCAGGCCGCTGCGCTGGCCCGGATGGCCGAGCGTGAGGCTGGGGGGGCGGCATGAGCAACAAGGCAGGGATCACCAAGGCCCTTGATCTGGTCCCGGGCCGGTGCTGGTCGCGCGCCGCCGCATGGCTCTGGATCACAGGGCTGGCCGATGGGCAGGGCAGGGCAGAGGTTTCGTCCCGCAAACTCGCGGCCCAATTCGGCTGGACCCGTGCCAAGACCCGCAGATTCCTCGACCGCCTCACCGATTGCGGCCTGATCCAGCGGGAAAATCGACAAACCGGCCCATCAAGTTCCGTCGCAACGATCTGTTTCGGCAAAGATTTTCCGG
>NZ_DAIQAT010000076.1:13126-14814 GCF_036781545.1 Tabrizicola sp. | reverse complement strand
GCCGCGTTCCGCAAAACCGTCGCTGACACCGCCCATTTCTGCCAGTGGGCCGCTGCGGCTCCGCCCGGCGACTTCGTGGTGTATCACATCGGCAATCTGGGCAAGGACCGCATCGGCAACGCCGCGCTGCATGAGCTGGCCGACACGGTTCTCTTGCTGTCCGAGGCGGGCTTCGTGATGGGCACCCAATATCCGATCCATTTGGCCGGAATCGCCGGGGCTTCCTACGCCGCGACCCGAACCGGCAGGGGTTGGGCGCCTCAATCCATCCTCCACCGCCGCCTCACAGCCCAGACGTGGAGAGCCCTCAATGCCGTGCATCACCGCGATAGCTGGATGTCGGCGCAGCGATCCATCCGCGACACCCTGTCCTGCCCCGATGGCATCGCCGCAGATATTCTGTGCGCCCTGTATTCCGAGGGGTGGGTGATCGACGCCCCCGGCAAGGGGTGGTGCCTCAGCCCGACAGGGCTGCGAATGCTGACGTGATTGGGCGGTCTGATGTCAAACAACAAAGCATCATTCCTCGCGCTGATCGGCCAGCCCCCGGGAGAACGGGGCCGAGCCCTCAAGTATGATGCCGATCTGCACTGCCAGATGGTGCGCGATCTGGCGCAGAAGGGTGATTTCCCCGAGTCCTGGGCAGCAGAGATCGGAATCACGATTTCCACCATGCGGCGCTGGGTGCAGGAGCATGAGGAGTTCCGCGAGGCCATCATCATCGCGCGGCACCTGCTGCAGTCCTTCTGGACCCGCGACATTGCCAAAAACCGCACCAACCCTGACTCCAAGCCGGGGCTCTACAACCTCATCGCACGGCGGTTTCCCGAGCTGTATGGCCGGGAGCCGGTCGATCTGTTCGCGTGGCTCCAGACGCCGGATGCGGTCGGAACCGAAGGCCTGACCCAACCCGGACAGGCCCCCATGATCAATCCACTGACCGGTACACCAGCGACAGAGGCCGACATTCTGGCCCGGCTGGAGGCGCTGCGGCGGCGCCGGGAAGAGGAGGGCGGGGCATGAACACAATCCCGACCAACTCCCATTTCTGCCAGCGCGCCCGGGAGCGGGCCGGGGTCGAAGACCCTGAGGCGCTGCTTCTGGCCCTGTGCCGCGCGCTTGAGCAGCAACGGCATGATGTGATCGAGCATTGCTTTGACGTGCCCGGCCCAGCGGCCCCTGATGGCCGCCCGATCCGCGCGATATGGCGCTTCCGCATCGCAAGCGGGGAGGTGTTCTATGCCGTCGTATCGCGCCTAATCATGCGCCCCATAACGGTCCTGACCCATGAGCAGGTCAGGTTCTACCGCGAGAAAAAGCGGCTCCAGAAGCCGAAGGGGCGCAAGGGTCGCCGCGTGTGTAAAACATGAGCGCCCGCGCCACCCTTTCCGCTGATGGCGGCACAGTGACCCACAGCAAGGGCGCATGGTCAGAAAGCTATCCTGTCGCAAAGCTGGCTGCGCATCTGGAGTTCTATCGCGCCATGCGGGACCGCCTTGCGCCGCATGACCGTTCGGGCCGGGCGACCGGGCCGGGCCCTTATGCCTCGTCCTATGCGGATGACGTGCTGGCGCTGGAGCGGGTCGAGAAGATGGCAAGGGTGTTGGGCACGATCTGATGAAGATGGACCCGATCATTCTGGAAGAGCTTCAGCTTCTCGAAGAGCTGGACCGCCTCCGGGCCCGGGA
>NZ_DAIQAT010000076.1:1351-13026 GCF_036781545.1 Tabrizicola sp. | reverse complement strand
GGGGGCGAATACAACGCCTTCGGCATCATCGGGGGCAATCAGCACGGCAACCCCGCCGAGTGGCTGTTCATGGATGACATCGTGAAGGGGCGGCAGATCGCCATGTCGCCCCATATGCGCGAAGAGGTCTGGGAGACCTACAAGGCCGACCTCACGTCCCGCCTGCAGGGGCGGCGCAAGCAGCTCATGGTCTTCACGCGCTGGCACGAGGATGATCCTGCCGGGCGCATCCTGCCCGACAATTACGATGGCCGCACGGGCTGGTATGCCGACCGTGAGACGGGCGAGAAATGGTATGTCCTCAGCCTGCCCGCCATGGCCGAGCATGAGGATGATCCGTTGGGCCGTGATCTTGGCGAGTGCCTGTGGCCGGAACAGTTCGGTGAAGCCTTCATGGGGCCGAAGCGCAAGCGCGGGGGCTGGATATGGTCCGCGCTCTATCAGCAGCGCCCCAGCCCGCAGGAAGGGCTGATGTTCACCGACGCGCACGTCATGCGCTTCGATCTGGGCGCAATCGACCTGACCCGCCTGCAAATCTACATCTCCAGCGACTATGCCGTGACCGAAGAGGGCGGCGGCGGTGATCCAGATTGGACCGTGCATCAGGTATGGGGCGTGGATCACGACCAGAACATCTTCTTGCTGGATATGTGGCGCGGGCGCACCCAGCCCGACGAATGGGTCAGGCACTGGATCAGGCTGGTGAAGAAGTGGAACCCGCTGCGCGCCTTTGAGGAAAACGGTCAGATCATCAAGTCGGTCGGCCCGATCATCCGCGCCATGATGCGACAGGAGCGCGCCTTTGTGGACCGGGTGCAGATGTCCAGCACGACCGACAAGCCAAGCCGGGCGCAATCCCTTCTGGGCTGGGCCGCCATGGGCAAGATGTTCCTGCCCCGGCGCGACACAGTTCCGGCTTCATGGCTCCCCCACCTCGACGCTTTCGAGCTGGAGCTGAAGCAATTCCCTGCCGGCAAGAAGGACGACACCGTGGATGCCGCCACGCTCTTTGCCCGCGGGCTGGACCGGATCATCGCGGGCCAGCATCCCGGCAAGGCCCGCTCGCCGCACGGCGATACCCTTGATGACCTATGGGAGAGGAACGAGGGCGGCAGATAAGGGCCAGGCATGGGCATTTCAGACATCATCCAGCCCGGGGCGCTGGGTCGGGACGGCGACGACGCCATGCCATGGCAACCCGTCTCGGAGCTTGCCCCCGACGTGCCGGAGAGCGATTCCGAGGCCGAAGGCAAGGGCCCGGATGAAAACTGGCGCTTCTGGCAGGAGCAAATCACCACAGCCCTGATGCACGAACGGCGCTGGCGCAAGGAGGCGCTGCACGCCGAGGGCCTGTATTTCGGCCCGGACGAGGACAGCGGCACGGGCGAAAGTAGTGGGGCGCCGAAGGAAAACCGGATCACCGACGAAACCGGTCTGATCCATTCCAATATCGAGGTGTTGAAGCCTCTGGTGTTCAGTGAAACCCCCACCCCTATCGTGCAGCGGCGCTGGCGTGGCGATGGCCAGGCCGACGAAACCGACCTGATGGCGGCCGAGGCGGGGCAGCGCATCGCCACATGGATGCTCACCACCACCGATTTCAACGGCGCGATGGAGCGGGCCCGCGATGACTGGCTCATTGCCGGTCGCGGGGCGGCCCGTGTCCTCTACCGCGCCGAGTTCGGGCAAGAGCAGGCCACCAACCCCCTGACGGGCGAACCCATCGTTGAGGATGTGAAGCTCAATGAGGAAGTGCTGATCCGGGGCAACGAGTGGCGCCGCCTTGTGCTGGCCCCCGCCGCGGGCTGGGACCAGATGCCGTGGATCGCGTTCGAGGTGCCCATGACGCGGGCCAAGATCGAGAAGCGGTTCCCGGAACACAAGGACAGGTTTGCCTACGTCAATAAGGGCATGAGGGGCAGGGCGCGCGCCTTTGGCGACGAGGACCGCGAGGACCGGGCCCTGTCCAGCCAGATCGACCGCACCGGAGAGCCGGTCATCAGTCCGTTTGACACCGCCACGGTCTGGGAGGTCTGGAACCGGGAAACCCGAGCCGTGATCTGGGTGTCCCCGGACTGCAAGGACGTGGTGCTGGACAAGCAGGACGATCCGCTGGGGCTGGAGTATTTCTTCCCCATGCCCAAGCCGCTTTTGGCCACGACCCGGGGCGACAGCATGAATCCGCGCCCCGATATCGCCTATTACGCCGAGCGGGCCAAGGAAATCGACCTGGCCACGCGCAAGATGCACGAGCTTCTGAAGGTGCTGGCCGTCGCGGGCCTGTTCCCCGGTGCCATGGCCGATCAGGTCAAGGCGCTGATGGAGGGCAAGAACCAGCTCATACCGGTGCAAAGCTGGATCAGCCTCATGGAGAAGGGCGGATCATCGAACATCATCCAGTGGCTTCCTCTGGAGGCCATCATCACCTGCCTCAACGCGCTGCAGATGATGCGCGAGGCAGCAAAGCAGGCCATGTTCGAGGCCTCCGGCGTCTCCGACATCATGCGGGCTCAGGGCAACCCGAACGAGACGGCGACGGCGCAGCAGATCAAGGGCCGCTACGCCGGTCTGCGCCTTGCGGCAAAGCAACGTCAGATGGCGGTCTTTGCCCGTGACAGTCTGCGGATCATGGTCGAGATTGCGCTTGAGCTGTTCGACGCTGCCCGCCTGTTCGATCTGGTCGGGCTGAACATCCCGGCGACCGAGGCGGAACGGCAAATGAAGCTGGCCGAGATCGAAGCCGGAAAGCAGCAGTTCGCGCAAGCCGTGGCGCAGTATCAGGCGCTGCAACAGGCGGTGCAGGTCATGCAGCAGCAGGGCCAGCCCGTGCCACAACTCCCGCCGCCGCCCCAAGAGCCGAAGTTTGACCGGGTGCCGGAAACCTCTTGGGAGTTGGTCCACGCCCGCCTGCGCCGCGATATGTCGCGCAAGATCACGATTCAGATCGAGACGGACAGCACGGTCCTTGCCGATGAGCAGGCCGACAAGGAGGCCCGCATCGAGTTCCTGGGTGCCTTCTCAACCTTCGTGCAGCAGCTCGCCCCGCTCATGGCCTCGGGCCAGTTCGATATGAAGACGGTCAAGGAGTTGCTGTTGTTCGGCGTGCGGGCCTTCCCGAAGAGCCGCACGCTGGAAGGCATGATTTCGCAGATGCCGGATGAGCCGCAGGGCGAGCCGAAGGAAGATACCCAAGTCATTGTCGCCAAGATCAGGGCCGAGACCGACAAGCTCGTGGCCGAGATGGAGATGGCCGACAAGGAGAAGGACCGGCAGCACGACATGCGGATGAAGGGCGCCGATCTGTTGGCCAAGGCGGCAGATACAGCCGCAAAACCAGCCTCGCCGCAACCGATCGGGCGCGCGTGATAGCTGGGGCAGCACGCTAAACAGCCAAGGAGCTGCCCCAGATGACCAGTCTCGAATCCGGCGATGCCCTCGCCGCCGCCGTCCAGAAAACACCGCACCGCGTGACGCTGGACAGCCTCAAGGCCAAGATCGTGGCCGCCGATTTCTTCCATCCCAGCTTTGCCCCGCATGTGACCGTCGCGGTTCTCCAGACCGAGAACGGCTTCACGCTGGTTGGCAAGTCGGCCCCGGCCGATCCGGCCAACTTTGACGCAGAGGCGGGGCGGACTTTTGCGCATGACGATGCCATCCGGCAGCTCTGGGCGCTGGAGGGGTATCTTTTGCGCGAGCGTCTTCGGCAGGCGGAGGGCTGACCGATGGATTTCGGCGATGCAATCCGCGCCCTGAAGCAGGGCAGGCGCGTGGCCCGTGCGGGCTGGAACGGCAAGGGCATGTGGCTGGCATTGTCGCCCGGGCATGTGAACCTATCTGCCGAAAAGTTCTGGGCTGGCCCGAACCGTGACTACGCCGAGGCTCAGGGCGGCACGGCGCATGTTCTCCCCTGCATCACCATGAAGACCGCCACCGGCGAAATCCTCATGGGCTGGCTCGCATCCCAAACAGATATGCTGGCCGAGGACTGGGGTTTGGTCGAGGACGCGCCGAAGGCTGCTCCCGCACCGTCAGCACCCGCCGTTCTTTCCCGCGCCGCCCTCACGGTGATCTCTGAAGCGGTGCAGGCCTATCTTGCCCAGCTTGAAAACCGCGAACCTCCCCCGGATCAAAGCCCGGTGGACGTGATCGAATCCGCCAGCCAGCACGTCATGGCACAGCGCGGTATCGCGGCCCCGGCCGATCTGCGCGAGGTCTGCACGCAGGTCTTGCAGCACTATCTGCGCAAGGAGGTGCGGTGATGCCATTCTTCCGTAAAAAGCCGGTGGTGATCGAGGCGCGGCAGATGCCGGAAGCGGCCGCGTGGTTTGCGCTATTGGGTGAGCTTCAGGATATTTCCCGCGGGCAAATGCCTCCCGGCCTTTCTCGCGTGGTAGATTCCGCGAGAGGCATTGCGGCATGGTGTGGCGGCCAGTTCACCTGTGACGCCCTTGGCCCGTCCATCCTGATCGACACGCTGAAAGGCCAGATGCGCGCCGATCCGGGCGACTGGATCATCAGGGGCGTGAAAGGCGAGTTTTACCCCTGCAAGCCAGACATCTTCGACGCGACCTATGAGGCAGCGGAATGAGCTGGCTCCTCATCATCGTCCTCGTCGCTGATGGCGCACGAACCGAGGCGCCGGTGGGCCTGATGATCGACCGGCGGGCCTGCAATATTGCCGGTTTCGGCATGGGGGCCGTGCTGTCGCAGGCTAATCCCGGCGTTGATGTGGGGTGGCGCTGCGAAAAGCAGGTCGCGGCATGACCGCATCCGAACACGCCCGCATCTTCGGCTCGCGTGAACCTGCCGCCCCGGGCCGGTCCCGCCTGTGCAAGACCTGTGGTGACTGGCACCGGCTGGATAAGCCTTGGCCGCACAACTGCCGCCCGCCCGCGCCGCCGCGATCCGTTCTGCCCGCCCCGATGCTGGCCCCGAAGTTTCAGGAGTTCGTCGCGGGTGATGTGTTCAACCCGGTCCCGATCGGTGATCCGTCGGCCAAGCGCGAATACATGGAGCGCAACGGCTTGGTGGAGTGGGACGCTGGCGTGAAGCCGGATCGGGAACCGACCGAACGGGAATGGGAGCGCGACCTCGCCATGGACCTGAAGCGCGAGGCCGAGATTGACCCGCTGAACCGCCCGCCCGTCGATGTGGTGGGGCGCACCGATCTGGATGGCGCAGCCGAAATCGACACGACCGACATGGAGGTTTTCAAGTGAAGTCCGAGCCGTTGCCGACCCTGATCCCTGCGCGACCCCATGAAGCCGACGAAGAGCAGCGCCTGCGCGAGGCCATCAACCGGCTGTGCGGTCAGGCGCTGGCCGCTCTGGATGCCGCCATCAAGTTTCGCACCGCCCCGCATGAAGCGCAGCGTGCCCGCCATCTGGCGCGCGGCCATCTGGTCGATTTCAGCCTGAAGGCGATGCACGCCCTCACACTGACCGCCGCCGAAAAGAAACAGACCGAGGAGTAATCCCCCATGCCCGCCGACATCGACAATGACGCCGACATCGACCGCACCGACCTGATCGAAGAGGATGAGGACGATTCCGCAGTCCTTGAGGTCATCCGCAAGGCGCTGGAAGAGGGCGCCGACGATTCCGCCCCTGTCGGTCGCGCCTTCCCCGAACTGGACGAGGATGGCCGCGACGAGATGGTCACCCTTGAAAAGGGGTTGGAGCTGATCGACAAGGCCGCCGTTCCGGCGCAGCGCAAGCCGAAGGGCGATGACCCGGACGCGGAAGGCAAGAAACCGGGCGAAACCGGCGTTGACCCGAAGGCGGAGGATGACGCCGAAGCGGAGGCACAGCCCGCCGATGGTGCGGCACAATCCGACGCCGCCGACCCCTATGCCGAGCTTCTGGCCGGGATCGACGGTGACCGGCGCGAGACCCTTACGGGCCGCCTGCGGCAAGCCGACGACATGCTGTCGATCTTCGCCGGGCATGAGGCCGAGATGCAGGCGCACGGCATCACGCCGGTTCAGCACATGCGCAGTCTGGCCCAGATCGACCAGTTCGCCCGCAAGAACCCCGAGAAGTATCTGGCATGGGCCGCGACCGAGATCGGCAAGGACAAGGCCGAAGACCTGATCACCAAGGCCGCCGAGCTGCTTGGTCTCAAGGTCACGCGCGACGATGATGGCGACCCCTTCGAGGATGAGGGTGTCAAGAAACTGCGCGAAGAGAACCGCGCGCTCAAGGCGCAGAGCCGCAATCTGGGGTTCAGCCCGTTTGAGGCCGCACCGCCCACCGCCACGGACCTTGCGGCATGGGTCGAGGAGAAGGCGCCGGATGGTTCGCTCAAGCGCCCGCTGTTCCGCGACCTTGAAGCGGGTATTTCCCGCATGGCGCAGGAGCATCGCACCAAGACCGGCAGGGCCGTCACCTTCGCCGATCTGGACGGGTTCTACACCGCCCTGACCGCGCGCCTCGGGGGGCAGCAACAGCCGCCGTCCGCACAGACGCCTGCGCCGCAAGTGGTTCCCGCCGCACAGGCGCAACCCGCTGTGACAGGTGGGGTTCAGAAAGCGGCGGCACCGGGCAGCGTGGAACGCGCCAAGGCCGCCAGCAAGAATCTCGACGGATCGGGCCATGGAGCCAGTCGTCGCCCCGCGCTGTCTGCGGATGCTGATCTTGATGCCACGCTGCGCCATTTCATGGGCGGCTGAAGCAGGGAAAGGCTCTGACGGTGCGCGGGACCGCTGATGAGGCAACATCATGGCGAACCCGAACTGGGGTGAAGTGGTGACGGCGACCCTCGCGCACCGTCGCAAGAAGATGGCCGACGCCATCTCGAAGAACAACGTCCTCTACTACGAGATGCGCCGCCGTGGCCGTGACAAGACGGTCCCCGGCGGTCGCACCATCACCGCGCCGATCATGGTCGGTGAGGAAAACGTGAACTTCCAGTGGTATGTGGGCCGTGAAGGGCTCAACATCGCGGGTCAGGAAGTCCTGACCTCGGCGGAGTTCCCGTGGAAGCAATACGCCTGCGGCGTGTCGATCAGCGGCCTTGAGATGCTGATGAACGACGGGCCGGAGCAAATCCACAACATGATGAAGGCGCGGATCGCCCACGCCGAGAAGACCATCACCAACCAGCTTCACCGCTCCGCGCATGGTGACGGCACGGCCAACGGTGGCAAGGAGTTCGGCGGTCTCGCGCTGCTCGTCTCCGAAACCGCCGGCGCGACCGTTGCCGGGATCAACTCCGGCGTTGCGACCTGGTGGGACAACCAGCGCCGCGCAACCGGCGCCGCGCCCGACAAGGACACCATCTTCGGTGAAATGCTGGCCCTGTGGCTGGAAACCTCGCGCGGCGCCGACAAGGTGAACCTGATCGTGTCGGACAACACCTGGTATTCGGTGTTCGTCAACTCGTTGCAGGCCCAGCAACGGTTCATGGACCGCAAGCTGGCCGGGGCCGGGTTCGACAACGTGATGTTCCAGTCCACCCCCGTCACGCCGGACGGCGGCATGGGCGGCTATGCGCCCGAGGGAATGCGCTTCCTGAACCTCGATACCATCGAGATCAACATGCACGCCAAGCGCAACAACGTGGTTCTGGGCGGCCCGCGCCGCCCCCTGACCGAAGACAGCGACACTGTGATCATCGCCGGGATGGGCAACTGGACCATCGACAACCGGATGCTCAACGGCGTGCTGACCGAGTGATCGGGTCGGGCCGGGTTCAACGCCCGGCCCGCTCTCCATCCTGAAACCGCCAAGGAGCAATCATCAGATGTATCCCAACATGCAGCAGGCGCCGGGTAACCCCGCGATTTCCCGCAACCTGACCGACAGCGACCTGTCCAGCCATCTGGGGCCGGTGGCCGGGTCCGGTGGCCTTCATGTCCAGTTCTTCTATTCCAAGGTGCGGATCGCCTCGACCAATCCTGCCCTCAACGGCAAATGGTCCACCCGGCTTTGCGTGGCGAAGATTCCGCGCGGCGACCGCCTGACCATCGCCTGCCGCTACATTTCGGAAGACGAGGCGATGCGCCAGTTCCCGCGCGAGTTCGCCATGTTCAAGCAGTATGACGCGGTGCCCACCTCCGGCACGCCGCTGCATGACCTGCCCGGCATCTCGCAATCCCAGATCGCCTATCTGACGATCCACAACCTGCGCTCCATCGAAGACCTCCTCTCCATGCAGCCCGAGCAGATCAATGGCATGGGTATGGAAGTGGTGCAGGCCTATGCCGTGGCAAAGCGCTGGATGGCCGCCAAGACCGACGCTGGCGCCATGCTCAGCGCCGCGCAGACCGATGCAACCATGTCGGTCGAGAACCAAGCGATGCGCGAAAAGCTGGCAGCGATCGAGCGGCGCAATGCCGAACTGGAAGCGCAGCTCACGGTCCTCAACCGCCTTGCCCCCCAGCAGGGCGCGGCACAGCCCGCAGCCATGCTTACGGGCGATGTGGCCCCGTATCAGGTGCAGGCCGCGCGTGACGCCGACCCGGTTGATGATCTGCCCGACGCGATGTCGCGCGAAAGCAACCTGTTCAGCGGCGGCATGGTTGATGGCAATGATGATCTGATCGACAGCCCGTCCCCGGAAAACCCGCTGGGCCTCAAGCCGCGCGCCAAGCGGGGCTGAACGGGATGGCGCGGACCATCCTTGAGATCGCCGTAGAGGCAGCGGAGCGGGACGCCACGGCGCCCGCCCCAACAACCCTGTTCGGCACCAACAACCGCGTGTCGAAGATCCTGCGCACCGCCGCCTTCGACACCATGCGCGAGGTCATGGCCAAGACCGACTGGATCGGCCTGTCGGAACTGCATTCGACATGGGCCTTCTCGACCCGCCCGGGCCGCTACGCCTATCCGCTGCCGCCTGACTTCCTGCGCCTTGTTCCAAACACGGAACACCGCGGCGGCTGGCCCATGGGAATGGTGGGTCCGGCCTCGCCGCAGTCGTGGGCGCACTGGCTTTTCGGGGGCGCCGCAACCCCGGTCCAGATGGGTTGGCGGATCAGGAACAACGTGCTGTGGATCGAACCCACGCCGCAGGCCTATGAGCTGATCACCATCGACTATGTGTCGCGTTTCCCCGTGGTGTCCAACATCGCAGAGGGTGACTATGACTTCACCCAATCCCCGCCGTCCTGCTACGCGCCCTTCGTGCCGCGCGATGGTCACCTTGATCTGGCAACCCTTGATGTGGCCGATCTGGTGGAGGGCGAGGGCGAGTATGATGGGGCGCCCGGCTGGGACATCGCCATATTCGGGGAGGAAACCTTCGAGGCTCTGCGCCGCCTCAGCCCGGTTTCGGCCGCAGCGCCATTGCCGCAGGTGCGCCGGCCCACCTTTACCGCAGATACGGACCTGCCAGCCTTCGATGATGATCACCTGCTTTCGCTTGGCATGACGTTCAGGCTGCGCCGAGCCATAGGCAAGGACTATGCGGAGGTCGCGGGAGAGTATGAAGAGCAGCTTGAGATGAAGCTGGGGTCGGATGCGGGCGGCGCCCGGACGCTGCGCCTCGGGGCTTGTGACGATGTGGCGCAAACCGTGCCGCTGGGCGGCGGTCGCTGGATGGTGTCGTAATGCCGCAAATCTCCCTGCCAAGCTACAGCCCGAGCCGCACCAAGACCCGCACCTATGACGTGAAGGCAGACCCCGCTACCGTCATTGCAGCGCTTCTGCAGCTTGTGGCTCCGACCGGCTCCCTTGTTCCGACCCTTTCCGAATCCGAGCCCGGCGATGGCTGGAAGCTCTGCAACGGTCAATCGCTCCTGAAGTTCGAATACCCCGACCTTTTCTCCGCTATCGGCGGGACGTGGGGCGAAACGGCAGATACCTTTGCCCTGCCTGACTTCCGTGGCAGGCTTCCGATTGGCGCCGGTGGCAGCGCCGGGCTCACGCTCAAGGCCGCCGGCGGCGCCCATCAGATTGTGCTGACCCAAGACCAGATGCCGCCCCATGCCCATGATCTGACCGATCCGGGCCACACCCACAACTTCACCGGCGCGCCGCACACGCATGGTGTCACCGACCCGGGCCACACCCACACCGCGGCGGTTGTCGCCGCTGGCACCGCAACCTCTGGCCCATCCGCTGACGGCGCCACGACGGGCAGCACGTCCAGCGAGATGACCGGCGTCACGGTCGATGCGGCGACGGCGGGCGGGACCAACGCGACATCTGCAACCGGAATCGTGGTGCAAAGCGCGGGCGCTGGATCGCCCGTCAGCATTCTGCCGCCCGTCATCGCGGTAAACTGGTTGGTGCGGACATGAAGCGGCAAAAAGACAGGGCGCGGCGGCGGGCGACGGCAGGAAGCCGGTCATCGCGCGAAATCACCCTTCCGCTGCCGCTGCGCGGCCTGTTCGTGGAGGCAAAATCGGCGCAGGTCTCGAACCTCTTTGCCGCAGAGCTGCACAATTGGCGGTCCAACGGGGTTTCGCTCGTTCCCCGGCCCGGTGTTGTGTGGCAGGGCGAGCCGAGCGGGGTGATCCAGCGCGTGCCCTATGAGTTCGGGCGCAACCCGCGCTGGATTGAGATCACGGCTTCTGGTGCGTCTTGTGGTGCGGCGGAGATCACGCGCCTGTTCGGCGGCAACGCGATGGTGGCCGAGATCAGTTCCAACATCATCTTGGCGGATGGCTTCGGCGCGCCGGTCCGCTTCAATGGCACAGAGTTTCAGGAATCCACCTTCTCGACCGTGACGGGCGCAAACCCGGCGCGCTTCGATGGCGTGATCAGCCATCACGACCGGCTCTATTTCTGGCGCTCCGGCGATGCGCTGGAGTTCTACTATGGCGATGTGGGCGCGGTGGGGGGCGGATTGGCGCGCTTCCCGCTCGACCGGCTGGGCAATATAACGGGCTCCATCGCGGCCATGGTCAGTCTGACCGTGGACGCGGGGCACGGCATGAACGACATGCTGTGTATCGTCACGACCACGGGCCACCTCGTCCTCTATGAGGGCCTTGACCCGGGAGATGCCTCGGACTGGCGCCTGACGGGGCGCGTCAGGGCTGCGGCGCCTATCGGCCCGCTTGCCTTCGCGGAGGTTGGCTCCGACGCCTGGATGATGACGGCGCAGGGCGTGGTCTCCATCGGGGAGTCGATCCGCAGTTCGGTTCTGGCGCTGGTATCTGACATCACCGCCCCGATTTCGGATGAGATCACCGCTGCGGTTGACGAAGGAACGGGCGTGTGGCGCATGTTCACCTCGCCAGATGGCGCCATGGTCCTGATCAGCCGGGCGGTTGGCCTTGAGGCGCGCCAGTGGGTTTTTTACACCAAGAGCAAGTCGTGGGCCACGGCGGACCTTCCGGCCCGCGACTGGCACGCCTTCAACGGCAAGCCCTTCATCACCGGGTTTGATGGCCGTCTTGGCACCATTGCCAGCCGCGATTCCGGCGAGGTGATCACGTCTCGCTGGGTCAGCAGTTGGTTCGAGGCGCCGGGAGTTTCCGGCGTGGCCTATCTGGTCCCGACCATCCGCGCCCAAGGTCCGCTTACGGTCAGGGTCACGCTCCTGTCGGACACGCGCGACAGCGCCGCCGACATCGCAGAGGCAGAGCAAACCGTCACCCTCGAACCCGAAGAGGATGATGGCGGAATCGTCACCCTCTCGGACGAGATCGTGACCGATGCCGAAGGCTCGCGGTTTCAAATCATCATCGAGGTCACATCGGCATGGTCCGAACTCATCAGCCTGAA
>NZ_DAIQAT010000076.1:0-1251 GCF_036781545.1 Tabrizicola sp. | reverse complement strand
TTCAGCGAGGCAAGTGCGGCGCAGCAGCAGCAGGTCAATGATGCGATGCAGCAGCTCACGCTTGGCGCCCAAGAGCAGGCCGCCGGGGAGCAAAGCCGCCAGTTCGCACTGGACAGCGCGGCGCGGCAAAACTCGATTTCCGAAATCGTGGCGGCGATGGGTGGCAGCTACAACCCGCCCAATGCCAGCGCCAGCGGCAATGCTGCGGGCGTGAACTATTCCGGCCTTGTGGGCCAGCAATACCAGAACGAGCTGGCGCAGTATAATGCCCAGCAGCAGCAGCGTGCCCAGACAGCAGGGACGATTGGCAGCATCGGCGCCGGTCTTCTGATGAAATGCTCGCGCGACTTCAAGAATGTCGGGCCGGAAATCACCGAAGGCGCCGACGGCCCTGTCATTTCGATTGCCGACCTGTCGGATGCGGTGTGCCACATGCCGCTGCATGTCTGGGCCTACCGCCCGGATCACGCCCCGGCTGGCGATGGAGAGGTGACGCATATCGGGCCGATGGCGGAGGATTTCCACCGCCTGACCGGAATTGGTGATGCCAAGACCATTTCCGTCATTGATGCCTTCGGGGTGGTGTTCGGGGCGTTGAAGGACGCTCTGACCCGAGTGGCTGTCCTTGAGCGCCGCATGGGCGGCGAGGCGGTGCATTGATGGCAAAGTTCGGGTTCGGTGCGGGGCAGGGTGCTTCGACGGGGGCGACAACGGGGCAGGGTGCCGGGGGCTTCTTCGGCGCACCCGGGTCGCAGCAGCGGTATGACATGACCATGCAGATGGTCCAGAACGCCATGGCGCAGTCGCAAGGCGCGAACAGCCCGCTTCTGGCCTTCCTTGCCCCCATGGCTGGGGCCGCTATCGGCGCCCGCGCAACCAAGCAGTATGAGGATGCAAGGGCAGCAGAAGCGACGAGCCAGACCGAGGCATTGCTTGGCCCCATCGCGTCGTCTCCCAAGACCCGCGCCGCGCTGGACGTGTTGAACGACCCCGACGCCCCGGATTACCTCAAAAGCATTGCCGCGACGATGGTGAAAGGCGCCGCTCCAAAGGCTTCCTCCGGTCGCAGTAGAGGTTCGCGCCGCTCCACCCCGGCAGCGGCGAAAACCCGCATCTATGGCGAATACGAGGTGGACGGCCTGCTCTATGGCCGTGACGCCTATGGCCAGCTCGTCCCGCTGCGCGATGCGAACGGCAATCCTATTCCGGCCAAGGGAAAGAAGGCCGCTGCGCCAGCGCCAGCCGCCCCGC
>NZ_DAIQAT010000075.1:7067-16239 GCF_036781545.1 Tabrizicola sp. | reverse complement strand
TCAACGACGTCTCAGACGACGATATCCTCGCCATGATCATCATGGGCAAAAAACCAAACAGGGAAGCTTGACCATGATCCGTTACGCCGTCATCGGAGCAGGATGGATCTCGCAGGAGGCATTCCTGCCGGGGGTTGCCGTCACCGGAAATTCGCGGGTCGCGGCCATCGTCTCGGGCAGCCCGGAGATCGCCCGGGAGCTGGCGGCACGCCATGGCGTGCCGGAGGTCATGGGCTATGACGGCTATGACGCCCTGGTGGGAAGCGACCGCATCGACGCAGTCTACATCGCGCTGCCGAACGACCTGCACGCCGATTTCACCATCCGCGCGCTGAAGGCGGGCAAGCATGTGATGGTCGAGAAGCCGCTCGCCACCAGCCTGGCGGAGGGCGAGGCGATGAACGCGGCCGCGGCCGAAAGCGGGGCCTTCCTGATGACCGCCTACCGGCTGCATAACGAACCCGGCACCCATGCGATGCTGGAGGCGGTGCGGTCGGGCCGGATCGGGGAACCGGTCCATGTCGCGGCGAGCTTCGGGTTCCAGACCCAGGCGGGCAACCATCGGCTGAAGGCCGGGCACTGGGGCGGGCCGCTTCCGGATGTCGGCGTCTATTGCCTGAACGCGGCGCGTCACATCCTGGCCGCCGAACCGGTGGCGGTGCAGGCCATGGCGGTCCGCCCGCCCGCAGACCCGCGCTTCGCCGAGATCGACGCGAGCCTTGCCGTGACCCTGCTCTTCCCGGGCGGGCGGCTGGCACAGTTCTTCTGCTCCTTCGGCTCGGCGCTGTCGGAGAGCCTTAATGTCATCGGCACGACAGGAGAGGTAATGCTGGACCCGGCGTTCCGTTTCGAATCGGCGATGCGGATGCGCCTTCGGGACGCAAGCGGCGAGACGACCCGGACCTTCCCCCAGGTCGACCATTTCGCCGGGCAGATCGCCTATTTCTCGGACTGCATCGCCAGCGGCACCCCCCCCGAGGCCGATGGCGAGGAGGGCCTTGCCGACCTGCAGGTCCTGCTGGCCATAGACGAGGCGGCGCGCAGCGGGACGACGGTGCCGCTGCCCCCGCGGGCCTTCGGGGCGGGGATCACCCCCGGGATGCGCCGCAGCTTTCCGCCCGCCGCGGCGACCCGCACCTGACGGACGCAATTCGTCGCTTCACAGGGAGATATCTGCCCCGTTGCAGCAACCTTGTCGCCCTCTCCGGGTTCCGGTAAATGATGGGCCGCCGGGGGGTGCCTCATGTCAGACCGATCCAGCGAGGACCTCGAGCCGACGGCCAGCGGGCACGGCGCGAAGGGAAGCCTTGCCCTCCTGACCCTTGGCTGCATCGGGGTGGTCTACGGCGATATCGGCACCAGCCCGCTTTACGCGATGCGCGAATCGATCCGCACCGCCAGCCAGAACGGCCTGATGCGGCACGAGGTGCTGGGCATCGTCTCGCTGCTGATCTGGACGCTGATCCTGATCGTGACCGTCAAATATGTGATCCTGGTCATGCGCGCCGACAACCACGGCGAGGGCGGGACCCTGTCACTGGTCGCGCTGATCCAGCAATCGTTTCAGACCCGGCCCGGCTGGTTGATCGGGATCGGGATGGTCGGGATCTCGCTGTTCTTCGGGGATGCGATGATCACACCCGCGATGTCCGTGCTGTCGGCAGTCGAGGGGATGGAATTGGTGGCGCCGGACTTTGCCCCCTTCGTCGTGCCCGTGACACTGGGCATCATCCTGATCCTGTTCTTCGTGCAGCGCTTCGGGACGGCGGTCGTCTCGGTGCTGTTCGGGCCGATCATGCTGGTCTGGTTCCTGACCATCGGCATCCTTGGCCTGCGGCATATCGGTGACGACTGGGCGATCTTCAGCGCGGTGAACCCCTGGCACGGCGTGCTGTTCCTGATCGAGAACGGCCATGCCTCGCTGATCGTGATGGGCTCGGTCTTTCTGGCCGTCACCGGGGGCGAAGCGCTTTATGCCGACATGGGGCATTTCGGCCGCCGCCCGATCCGCATCGCCTGGTCCGCGCTGGTCTTCCCCGCTCTGGTGCTGAGCTATCTGGGTCAGGGCGCGCTGGTGTTGGCGCATCCCGAAAAGGCGGGCAACCCGTTCTTCCTGATGGCCCCGGACTGGGCGCTGCTGCCGCTGGTGCTGCTGGCGACCTGCGCCACGGTGATCGCCAGCCAGGCGGTGATCTCGGGCGCCTTTTCGATGGTCAAGCAGGCGGTCCGCATGGGCCTGCTGCCGCGGATGGAGATCCTGCATACCTCGGAAAGCCAGTTCGGCCAGATCTACCTGCCCAAGGTCAACACGATCCTGGCGGTGGGCGTGGTCTTCCTGGTCCTGCAGTTCCAGTCCTCGTCCAACCTCGCCTCGGCCTATGGCATCGCGGTGACGGGCGACATGGTGATCACCTCAATCCTGGCGGCGGTGCTGTTCCGCCGGGTCTGGGGCTGGTCGCCGTTCCTGACCAACGTCGTCATCGGGCCGCTTCTGGCGATCGAGGTGATGTTCCTGATCGCCAATGCCACCAAGATCGTCGACGGCGGCTATGTGCCGATCCTGATCGCGACCGCGCTCTGCCTGCTGATGTGGACCTGGATGCGTGGCTCGGCCCATGTGCTGGCGCAGGCCCGGCGGGATGCGGTCAGCATCGACACGCTGATGATGACGATCCAGAAATCGAAGCGGATCAAGGAGGTGGCGGGCACCGCGGTCTTCCTGACCGCCGACCCCGAGGTCGCCCCTGCGGCACTGCTGCACAACATCAAGCACAACCAGGTGGTCCATGCCCAGAACCTGATCGTGGGCGTGAACATGGCCAACACACCCTATGTCGAGGAGGAGGATCGGCTGGAAATCACGCCGATCAACGACCGCTTCACCCGGATCAACCTGATCTTCGGCTATATGGAAGAGACCAACGTGCCGAAGGCACTGGCACTGGCCCGGCGGGCGGGGGTGAAATACGATATCATGGCGACCTCGTTCTTCCTGAACCGTCGGTCGTTCAAGTCGGGGAAAAAGCAGGGCCTGCCGCTCTGGCAGGAGCGCGTGTTCTTGGCGCTGACCCGCAGCGCGGCGGATGCGACCAGCTTCTACCGCCTGCCTGCGAACCGGGTGATCGAGCTTGGCCAGCAGATGGTGATCTGAGGGAGCTTTGCAATGACCGATCCCCTGCGCGTCTATCGCAAGCTGGCCCAGGCGAACCGGCTGGCCAATGCCCGGCTGCATCGCGCCTGTGCCGCGCTGGACCCGGTCGAGCTGTCGGCCCCGCGCCCGGCCTTCTTCGGGTCGATCCAAAAGACGCTGAACCACATCCTGATGGTCGACCGCTTCTACCTGAACGCGCTTCTCGGCCGCCCGCTTGACCGCGCGGCGCTGGACGAGGCGAGCTTCTGCCCCGACCTGTCCACCCTTGCCGCCTGGCAGGCAGACAGTGACGCGGCCCTCATCGCCCATGTCGAAGGCCTGTCGCCCGAGGCGCTGACCGGGATCGTCGCCATCGACCGGGGCGAGCGGGTGCAAAGCGACCGCCGCGACGATGTGCTGTCGCATATCTTCCAGCACCAGACGCATCACCGGGGTCAGGTGCATGGCCTCCTGTCCGCCACATCGGTCGCGCCGCCGCAGCTGGACGAGTTCATCGTGGGCGACGATGCAGCCGCCCGGGCCGAGGACATGGCGCGGCTCGGCTGGTCCGAGGCCGAGTTGATGCGCTAATCCGGGCGGCGCTTCCCGGTGGACCTTCCGCCCCCCGCGCCCTAGTCTTTCGCCCGAGTCACGAGGGTTCCATGTCCGACCAGCCCGCCTACCAGGTCCTTGCCCGCAAGTACCGCCCGCAAACCTTCGCCGACCTCATCGGGCAGGAGGCGATGGTTCGCACCCTGAAGAACGCCTTCGCCGCCGACCGCATCGCGCATGCCTTCGTGATGACCGGCGTCCGCGGGGTGGGCAAGACCACCACCGCCCGGATCATCGCCAAGGGGCTGAACTGCGTCGGGCCGGACGGGACCGGCGGGCCGACGACCGAACCCTGCGGGATCTGCGAGCCCTGCCGCGCCATCGCCGAGGGCCGCCATGTCGACGTGCTGGAGATGGACGCGGCCAGCCGTACCGGCGTGGGCGACATCCGCGAGATCATCGACTCAGTCCATTACCGGGCTGCCTCGGCGCGCTTCAAGGTCTACATCATCGACGAAGTCCACATGCTGTCGACCGCCGCCTTCAACGCATTGTTGAAGACGCTTGAGGAACCCCCGGCGCATGTGAAGTTCATCTTCGCCACCACAGAGATCCGCAAGGTCCCCGTCACCGTGTTGTCGCGCTGCCAGCGCTTCGACCTGAAGCGGATCGAGCCCGAGGTGATGATGGCGCACCTTGCCAAGGTGGCCGATCTGGAGGGCGCGAAGCTTGCCCCCGACGCGTTTGCGCTGATCACCCGCGCCGCAGAAGGCTCGGTCCGCGATGCGATGAGCCTGATGGACCAGGCCATCGCCCATGGCGCGGGCGAAACGACGGGCGATCAGGTCCGCGCCATGCTGGGCCTGGCCGACCGGGGCCGCACGCTCGACCTCTTCGACCTGATCATGCGGGGCGACGCCGCCACCGCGCTGTCCGAGCTTTCGGCGCAATATGCCGATGGCGCCGACCCGATGGCCGTGCTGCGCGATCTGGCCGAGATCACCCACTGGATTTCCGTCATCAAGATCAACCCCTCGGCCGCCGAGGACCCGACCACGCCGCCCGACGAACAGACGCGCGGGCAGGACATGGCGGCGCGCCTGCCGATGCGCGCCCTCACCCGGATGTGGCAGATGCTGCTGAAGGCGATCGAAGAGGTGGCGTTGGCCCCGAACGCCATGATGGCCGCCGAGATGGCGGTGATCCGGCTGACCCATGTCGCCGACCTGCCCGACCCGGAAACTCTGGTGAGGAAATTGCAGGACAGTCCGCGTCCGCCCGCTGGCCCCTCCGGCGGCGGCATTCCCGGTGGTGCACCCGCTGGCGGCGGCAGCCTCCACGCCCCGCGTCTTGCGCCCGTCCACGCCGCCCCGGCACGCGGCCCGGTGATGACCGCCGCCGCCCCGGCGCTGGCCGAAGGCCAGCTGCAGGTCTACGCCAGCTTCGCGCAGGTGATCGAACTGATCCGCGCGAAACGCGACATGCTGCTCTTGAACGAGGTCGAGACAGGCCTCCGCCTTGTCCGCTACGCCCCCGGCCGGATCGAGTTCGAACCCGCCCCCGGCGCCAAGCCCGACCTCGCCGCCCGCCTCGGCCAGCGCCTGCAGGGCTGGACCGGCGCGCGCTGGGGGGTCTCGGTCGTCGCCTCCGGCGGCCAGCCCAGCATCGCCGAGGCGCGCGACGCCGAACTGTCGGAAGTCCGCGCCCAGGCGGCCGAGAACCCTCTCGTGCAGGCGATCCTCACCGCCTTCCCCGGCGCAAAGATTTCCGAGGTCCGCTCGCCCGAGGCGATCACCGCGGAGGCCGCCGAAGCCGCCCTGCCGCAGGCCGACCCCGAGCTCGACGACGACTGGGACCCGTTCGAGGAATGATCCCCCGCCGCGCCACGCGGGCGGATGCCGCCACCCTCGCGCGGCTCAATGCCCATGTGCAGGGCTGGCATGCCGCGCGCTACCCCGAGGCCTTCTTCCCGACCCCCGACCCGGACGCCCTGACCGCCTGGTTCGCCGACCGCCTGTCGGACCCCGGCTGCACCGCCTTCCTGACCGGCGAGCCTGCCACCGGCTATGCCCTCTGCCAGCTCCAGACGCGGGAGGCGTCGATCTTCTCGCCCGCCATCCGCCGCCTGATGATCGACCATATCGCCGTCGTCCCCGAGGCCCGCCGCCGGGGCCAGGGCCGCGCGCTTCTGGAGGCCGCCCGCCAGCTTGCCCGCGACTTGTGGGTCGACGAAATCCTGCTCGACACCTGGGAGGCGAACCGCGACGCACATGCCTTCTTCCGCGCCGCAGGCTTTTCCCCGCGCAGAATGCTGTTCCGCGCCACGCCCTGAGCTTGCGCCCTGCCCCGCCAACCCATATCTCAAGGGAAACGGACGGAGAACGAGATGCTGAAGGGTCTGGGCGGCTTGGGCGGGCTTGGCGACATGGCCAAGATGATGAAGGCCGCCACCGAAATGCAGGGCAAGCTGGCCGGGCTGCAAGAGGAGCTGGGCCGCACGGTCGTCATGGGCGAGGCCGGGGCCGGGCTGGTCAAGGCCCGGGCGACGGCGAAGGGCGAGGTCACCGGCCTGGACATCGACCCCTCGATCCTGGTCGCCAGCGAGAAGGAAGTGGTCGAGGACCTGATCCTTGCCGCCATCCACGATGCCCAGGACCGGGCGCGCCAGCGCAGCGAGCAGGAAATGTCGAAGCTGGCCGAATCGCTGGGCCTGCCGCCCGGCATGAAGCTGCCGTTCTGACCCGGCGGCCATGGCGGACGAGACCGGCATCGAGGCGCTGATCGAACTGATGGCGCGGCTTCCCGGCCTCGGGCCAAGGTCCGCCCGTCGCGCGGTGCTGGTGCTCCTGAAGAAACGCGCGCAGCTGATGGCCCCTTTGGCGCAGGCACTGGCCGAGGTGGCGCTGGCCGCGAAGGAATGTCGGGTCTGCGGCAACATCTCCACGGCGGAAGTCTGCGCCATCTGTGCCGATCCGGCCCGGGCGACGGGGGAAATCTGCGTGGTTGAGGATGTCGCCGACCTCTGGGCCATGGAACGCGGCCAGGTCTTCCGGGGCCGGTATCATGTGCTGGGCGGCACGCTCTCTGCGCTGGACGCCGTCGGCCCCGAGGAGCTGGGCATTCCCCGCCTTGTGGCCCGCGTGGCCGAGGAATCCGCGCGCGAGGTCATTCTGGCGCTGAACGCCACTGTCGACGGCCAGACCACCGCGCATTACATCGCCGACGCCCTGTCCGGCACCGCGGCGCAGATCACCACGCTGGCACAGGGCGTCCCCATCGGCGGCGAGCTGGACTATCTCGACGACGGCACCATCGGCGCGGCGCTGCGGGCAAGGCGCAGGCTGTGACCCACCGCCTCGACCTCGACGAGAAGACGCAGTCGCACGAGGAGCCAGCGTAGGCGATTCGCGCCGGAGGGTTAACGCCCCACCCTCCCGACGCGCGTATGTATGGAAGCCATACGCAATCCATACCGGAACCAGACGGCCAATCCGGCCCAACGGTCTCCGGTTAAGCAAGCGCTCTCAAAGGCTTGCAGGTTCCAATCCCAGAAGCCCCGGCAACTCCGCCATCCGGTGAAACAGCGGCACCCCCAGCGCCGTCAGTTGCCGGGCGGTCACGGTCTCCGCCCCATGCGCCGCAAAGCCCAGCACCCGCATCCCCGCCGCCAGCCCCGCCTGCGCGCCCGAGGCGCTGTCCTCGATCACCACGCACCCCTCGGGCCGCGCCCCGCAAGCCCTTGCCGCTGCAAGATAAACATCCGGCGCAGGCTTCGGCGCGCCCATCCCTTGCCCCGACAACACCGCCCTGAACCGGCCGAACATCCCATGCTGGCCAAGGGTGATCTCCATCTTCTCCAGCGACCCGTTCGACCCCATCGCATAGGGAATCCCGGCCTGATCCAGCCGGTCCAGCACCCCAGTGACATCTGGCACCAAGGGCACGCCCTCGGCCAGCATCGCATACATCCGCCGATAGAAATCCGCGACCCAACCCTCCGGCAACCGGGCCCCCGCCGCCCGCGCCCGCGCCGCCACCATCTCGACCGTGCCGCCCAGGAACTCCGCCTCGAACCGGTCCAGCGACATCGGCAGGCCGTGAGCCGCAAGGTCTTGCAGGAACAGGGCAAATGTCGGCCCCTCGCTGTCAACCACGACCCCGTCGCAGTCGAAGAGCACGGCTTCGGGGCGGGTCATTCCGGGGCTCTCAACAAGGTCACGACGGTGTCGCCATACTTTCTCTGGTCGAGCAGTGCAAACCCCTCTGGCACGCGTGGGGCCACGCCTTCCTCCCAGACCACCATCGCGCCCGGCGCAATCCATCCGCCCTTCAGCGCTGCCCCAAGGGCCGCTTCGCCGAACCCCTTCCCGTAGGGAGGATCAAGGAAAACAAGACCATAGCCTTCGCCCGGGCTCACCCCCAGCCGGGTTGCATCCTGCCGGATCACCTGCGTCTCGCCCTCGACCCGCATTTTCGCGATATTGGCCCGAATCAGCGCCAGCGCCTTGGCGCCGTCATCGACGAATGTCGCCTGCACCGCCCCCCGGCTCAGGCTTTCCAGCCCCAGCGCCCCGGTCCCGGCGAACAGGTCCAGCACCCGCGCCCCTGCGACCGGGTTGCCATGGGCATTGATCAACAGGTTGAAGATCGCCTCGCGCACCCGGTCCGAGGTGGGCCGCAGATGCGCGGCTGCATCGCCCTCGCCCACCTCCGCCAGCTTCAGGCCCCGGCGTGCGCCGCCGATGATCCTCATCCCTTCAAGAGCGCCTTCAGGTCCGCCGCGGTCTCGATCACCTCGGGCGCGGGGGACCTGCCCATCTCGATCAGCCGCTTGCCGACCATATAGGCACGGCTGTCGTTCATCGCATCCACCGCCAGCAGATCGGCACCCCGGTAATACCAGAAGCTTGCCGCATCGCCCTCGCCCTTGCGGGTGACGATCCGGTCGTAGCCGCTGTTCAGGCCCGCGATCTGCAGCTTCAGGTCATACTGGTCCGACCAGAACCAGGGCTTCGCCCGATAGGGCTCGCCCGCCCCCAGGATGTTCGCCGCCACCGCCTCGGCCTGGTCGATAGCATTGCCGACCGATTCCAGCCGGATGCGCGCCCCCTTCCAGGGGAAGGACGCGCAATCCCCCGCCGACCAGATCGCGGGGTCCGAGGTGCGGCCCAGTTCGTCAGTGGCGATGCCGTTGTCCAGGACCAGCCCCGCCGCATCGGCCAGATGAGTGTTGGGCGTGATCCCGACCCCGACGATCACGAAATCCGCGGGCAACATGCGCCCGTCCTTCAGGAGCGCGCCTTCCACCCGGTCGTCACCAACCAGCCGGTCGAGGCCGGTCTCTTCCAGCACCTTCACCCCATGCGCCTTATGCAGCGCGCGGACGTAATCCGAGGTCTCGGGCGAAGCCACCCGTTGCAGGATGCGCGGCGCCATCTCCAGCACCGTCACGTCCAGCCCCAGCTTCGCCGCCACCGCCGCCGCCTCCAG
>NZ_DAIQAT010000075.1:0-6967 GCF_036781545.1 Tabrizicola sp. | reverse complement strand
GCCCAGAACTCCGGCGCGCGCAGCCAGAGCCGGTCCTCCTCCATCTCGCCCAGCAGATAGGCCTTCGACAGCGGCGGGCGCTGATAGGGCGGCGCGGGCTCGTCGCCCAGCATCACGATCTCGCCCTGATGCCCGAGCGTCCGCAGCTTCGCGGCCAGTGCCGCACCCGCCTGTCCGGCCCCGACGATCACCACCCGCATTGCGCACCCCCTCTGGCATGTTCCGCCGGGGAGCCTATAACCCAATCAAAGCAAGGCGCAACGCGATGAGGAAGGAAATCCGTCAATGACGATCGCAATCGGTTCCCCCCTGCCCGAGGCCACCCTTCTGAAGATGGGCGAGAACGGCGCCGAGGCGGTGACGCTCGCCGACCGGCTCAAGGGTCGCAAGGTGGTGATCTTCGGCCTGCCCGGCGCCTATACCGGCACCTGCTCCACCGCGCATGTCCCCAGCTTCATGCGTACCGCCAAGGCCTTCGCCGACAAGGGCGTGGACGAGATCATCTGCGTCTCGGTCAACGACCCCTTCGTGATGAAGGCCTGGGGCGAGGCGACGGGTGCCACCGCCGCCGGGATCACCATGCTGGCCGATGCCGATGCCAGCTTCACCAAGGCCCTGGACCTGACCTTCGATCTGCCGCAGTTCGGCTTCTTCGCCCGGTCGAAGCGCTATTCGCTGCTGGCCGAGGACGGTGTCGTGACCCAGTTCAACCCGGAAGCCGGGCCGGGCTGCGAGATTTCGGCGGGCGAACACCTGCTGTCGCAGCTCTGACCCACCGCTCGTCGTCGCCTTCGCCGCTTCTCGCTGGACCCACCCGAGGAGAAGCCGAAGGCGCACGACGAGGCCTCACCCCTCGCGCACGTGGCGCTGGAAGGCGCGCTTCAAGAGGTCCAGCTCGGCCCGCAGCAGGCTCAGCTCGGCACGGATATCCTCGTCCAGCGGCTGACCTGCGACCAGGGTGAATTGCGCCAACGCCACCCCGCCGGACTGGACGAGGAAGGTCTGAACCCCTTCGTTCAGCGCCCAGGCCGGGATGGGCACCCGCAGGGCGAAGCGCCCCGCCTTGCCGGTCACGGGCCGAACCTCCACCCCCTCGACCGTGCGGCCCTCGTGCAGCACCTCGATCACCGGGGCCTTGTCGGAGCCGGTCACCATCGCTTCCCAGACCCCGCCCGCGATCCGGCCCTGCTCGATCATTAGCCCTGCGGTCATCATCTTTCCCTTAGAGTTCGGCGCGCGGGCGGCGGCTGACCACCAGGTCACGGATCACGATCCGGCTCATGCCGGCATCGTTCAGGATCAGGTCGAGCCAGGCGCGCTCGATCCGCTTGTCGTTCAGCCCGGCATAGGCGAGGTCGAATTCCGCCAGCTTCTCGCGGCCTGCCTCGGGCAAGGCACTGACCGGCTGGGCCAGGTTGGGACCATGCTTGATGTTCAGCCGGGCGAAGGCCTTCACCGGGCGGTCGCAGTCGACCAGAAGCTCGGCGCGCACCAGATGCCGCGCCTTCAACCCTTCGACCGCCGCGACGGGCAGGTTCAGCGCCAGCGACAGGAAGCTGCCCCGGAAGCCGAAGACGTCTATGGCCAACCCATAGGGCGCACGGTCCTCGGCCTTGGCGTTGCGGACCTGCCGCACCACCACCTCGCCCAGCGGGCAGTCGTGGTAGAGCGCTACACCCTCGCCCAGCGCGGTCCGGTCAGCAGAGGCCACCGCGCCGGGGTTCGCCAGTGCCCCGCGCCACAGGTCGGGGCGCCAGGACCAGTCAGTGCCAAGCGGCATCTGCGGCAGGCTTGCGCCCAAAGACGGCACCGCCAGCCGCGCATCCGCGGCCTGCATCACCCGGTCGAACTGCGCCCGCAGTCCCCGCGCCTCGCTCCGCAGGGCGCGCAGCTCATGGCTTTCCAGATCGGGCGTCGTCTCGGCCAGCCGCACCCAGCGCTCTTCGGTCCGGCGTTGATGCCAGCCTGCAAGAGCCCGGGCGATGCGGCCGGCCATGGTGCCTTACTGGTCCATGTAGACGTGGCTTTCGGCCTTCGCGCCCGGATGCGTGACCGCCCCCCAGCGCGCGCCGCCGACCAGCTTGGCGAACTTGTGCACCGCGCCGGAGGTGTATTGCGTCTTGCGCGGGCCTTTCCACTCGGCCTTGCGTTTCGCCAGTTCTTCGTCCGACAGATCCACCGACAGCTCGCCGGTCAGGGCGTTCAGGCTGATCATGTCGCCATTCTTCAACAGCGCGATCGGCCCGCCATGCGCCGCTTCCGGCCCGACATGGCCGACGCAGAAGCCCCGCGTCGCGCCGCTGAACCGGCCGTCGGTGATCAGCGCCACCTTCTTGCCCATGCCCTGACCAGACAGCGCGGCGGTGGTCGCCAGCATCTCGCGCATTCCCGGGCCGCCCGCCGGGCCTTCGTTGCGGATGACGATGACCTCGCCTTCCTTGTAGCCGCGTTGCTTCACCGCCTCGAAGGCGTCTTCCTCGCATTCGAAGACCCGCGCCGGGCCTTTGAACACCTGCTCGGCCTCGGTCATGCCCGCGACCTTCACGATGGCCCCGTCGGGCGCGAGGTTGCCCTTCAGGCTGACGACGCCGCCGGTCTTGGTGATGGGCGAGTTGATGTGATAGATCACCCGGCCGTCCGCCTCGCCCCGGATTTCCTCAAGGCTCTCGCCCAGGGTCTTGCCGCTGGCGGTGATGCAGTCGAGGTGCAGCAGCCCCTCGCGCGCCAGTTCCTTCATCACCACCGCGACGCCACCCACTTCGTGCAGGTCCTTGGCGACGTATTTCCCGCCGGGCCGCAGGTCGACGAAATAGGGCGTGTCCTTCATGATCTTGGCGACGTCGAACAGGTCGAAGTCCAGCCCCGCCTCGTTCGCCAGCGCGGGCAGGTGCAGCGCCGCGTTGGTCGACCCGCCAGTGCAGCCCACCACGCGGGCGGCGTTTTCCAGCGCCTTCAGCGTCACGATATCCCGCGCGCGGATGTTCTTCTCGATCAGGTGCATCACCGCCACGCCCGAAGCCTCGCCATACTGGTCGCGGGATTCGTAAGGCGCGGGGGCCGAGGAGGAGTTCAGCAGCGCAAGGCCGATGGCTTCCGACACGCAGGCCATGGTGTTCGCCGTGTACTGCGCCCCGCAGGCACCCGAGGACGGGCAGGCCACCCGCTCCATGATCTCCAGTTCCGCGTCCGACAGGTTTCCGGCCTGGTGCTTGCCCACCGCCTCGAACATGTCCTGCACGGTCAGGTCCTGGCCGTTGTAGCGGCCCGGCAAGATGGACCCGCCATAGATGAAGACGCTCGGCACGTTCAGCCGAACCATCGCCATCATCATCCCCGGCAGCGACTTGTCGCAGCCCGCCAGCCCGACGATGGCGTCGTAGCAATGGCCGCGCATCGTCAGTTCCACCGTGTCGGCGATGGCATCGCGGCTGGCGAGCGAGGACCGCATCCCCTCATGCCCCATGGCGATGCCGTCGGTCACGGTGATGGTGGTGAACTCACGCGGGGTGCCGCCGCCTTTCTTCACGCCCTGCTTCACGATCTGTGCCTGACGGTTCAGCGCGATGTTGCAGGGGGCCGCCTCGTTCCAGCAGGTCGCCACGCCCACCCAGGGCTGGTGGATTTCTTCCTCGGTGATCCCCATCGCGTAGAAATAGCTGCGATGCGGAGCGCGCGCCGGGCCTTCGGTCACATGGCGGCTGGGAAGCTTCGACTTGTCGAAACGCTGGTTGGTCATGGCGGCTCCTCGCGGGAATTGGCTTGGCCGCAAGGGATAAAGGCCCGCCCGGTCAGGGGCAAGCCGATTTGGGACCGTCAGTTGCCGTTGATCGCGACGGTGGCGCTCTGCATCAGCCCATCAAGCTGCAGCCGAAGGCTGTCGACGAAGCCGACATAGGCCTTCAGCGGCCCGGCCAGCGCGGGCACCGCCTGGGCCAAAGCGTCGGCACTGCCATAGATCGCCGAGCCCAGGATCGCGACCGTCAGCACCAGAAGGAAACCGCTGCGGAAGCTGCTGCGCCCTTCGGCGGGCTGCGACGCGGCCTCCGCCGCCATGCTCTCATCCTGAGACATCTCTGCCGGGCGCAGGGTAGAGTTGATTTCCTCGACATCCGGAAGCCGGGTGCGCCGGGCCGACAGCGTGTCGTCGACCTCGGGCTCTGCCGCCGGGATGGTCTCGACCGGCTTCTTCGCGGCCGGAATCGCGGCCTCGATCCCGAGATCGGTCTGGGTCTCCAGCGGCCTTGCCGCCTCGGCGCGCCGGGCCACGGCCTCGCGCTCGGCCTCCTCGCGCAGGATGGCCAGCACGGATTCGTCCACCGCATAGGCCGCCGGAGCCGCTGCGGGCGCGTCGGCGTCCGACGCATCCCCGGCCTCGTCCGCCGCCTGCGCATCCTCGGCGAGCACGGCATCCGCAACCATGGCCTCGACCGCCGGAACCGCGCCGACCGCCGTGACCGGCATAATGTCCTCGACCACCGCAGAGGCTTCCACCACGGGATCGGCGGCCACAGTTTCGGCGGCCTCAATCACATCGTCCGCCGGAGCGATTTCGGCAAAGGCCACCTCGACCTCATCACCGGCAAGGGTCTCTTCACCTTCGGCGACGGCAACGACGCTGTCCTCCGCCGCAACCACTTCCACGACCGGTGCAGCTTCGGGCTCCGGATCGACCGGCGAAGCTTCGGCAGGCGCGGGGTCTTCAGGCGCGGGGGGCGACTCCACAACCGGAGCGATATCCTCGACCGGGGCTACAGTGGCCGGTTCCACGATGGGCTGGGGTGCGACCGGCTCGGGTGCCGGCGGCGCGACAGGCGCGGCCACGGTCTCTGCCCCCGCGGCACGCGGGCGCATCTGGAACCAGGCATGGCCGCAGTTCGCGCATTGCACGTCGCGGCCGGTTTCCGGGATCGCGTCCTCGGGGACCTCGTACTTCGCCTCACAGTTCGGGCAAACCAAACGCATTTTCGTCCCTCAACGCCTGTTTTCCGGCTGCTCCGTCAAAGTTGTAATCCCTAATTCCAGTCGTTCCAAGGGTTTGTCGCGTGCCCTTGTGCAATCGTTTCGCCCTGTGCGATGGAAAGCGCAGTGTCGGCGGCAGTGCGCCGACCCAACCGTCGGGCCGGGGCAGCGAGGAAACAGCGTGATCAGCTTCGAAAACGTGGCCTACAGCTATGGCGGGGGCGAGCTTCTGTCGGATGTCTCGCTCAAGCTGGCGCCGGGATCGTTCCACTTCCTGACCGGGCCCTCGGGCGCGGGCAAATCCACTTTCCTGAAACTCGCCTATGCCGAGCTGCGGCCGACCTCGGGGCGCGTCACGCTGTTCGACAACGACGTGACGAAGCTTTCCCGCGACGATGTTGCCCGGGCCCGCCGCCGGATCGGCATCGTGCATCAGGACTGCAAGTTCCTGGACCACATGACGCTTGCCGCCAACATGGCGCTGCCGTTCACCGTCTCCGACCGCGAAAGCGACGCGCAGGACATGGACGAGCTTCTGGGCTGGGTCGGCCTCAAGCACCTGGCAGATGCCCTGCCCCCGCAGATGTCCGGCGGCGAACGCCAGCGCGCCGCCCTGGCCCGCGCGGTCATCGTCGACCCCGACGTGATCCTTGCGGACGAACCCACCGGCAACGTCGACTGGGAGATGTCGCTGCGCATCCTGACGCTACTGGTCGAACTGAACAAGATGGGCAAGACCATCCTCGTCGCCACCCACGACCTGAACCTGATCCGTCAGGCCAAGGCGCAGATCCAGGCCCGGGTGCTGCGCATCGCGAAGCACCGTGTCCAGCTAGCGGGGGCCGACCTGTGAAACTCCCCAAGGCCAAGCCCGCCAGCCCCGCCACCCGCGCGCTGGAAGTCGTCCCGCCCTCCGGCCCCACCGCCTGGCTCACCACCTTCACCGCCGGGGCGATGACCTTCCTCTGCGTCTTCGCCCTCGCGCTCTCGCTCGCCTCCGGCCGGCTGGCCACCCGCTGGTCCGAGGCGCTGGCGAAAACCGCGACCATCCGGCTGTCCGCCCCGGTAGAGCAGGTGCAGATCCAGACCGATGCGATCCTCGCCACCCTTGCCATCACTCCCGGTGTCGCCAGCTACCGCGTTATCGACGATGCCGAGACGAAGAAGCTGCTGGAACCCTGGTTCGGTCCCGGCCTGCCGGTCGAGGCCCTGCCGATCCCCCGGCTGATCGAGGTGGTCGAGGCCGACCAGCCCTATGATTCCGAGGGCCTGCGCCAGCGCCTGACCGCCGAGGCCCCCGGCGCGGTGCTGGACGACCACACCCGCTGGCGCCGCCCGCTGGCCGAGGCCGCCTCCCGCATCCGCCTCCTCGGCGTGCTCTCGATCGTGCTGATCGGGGCCGCGATGGCCGCGATGATCACCCTGGCCGCCCGCGCCGCCCTTGCCACCAACGCGGAAGAGATCCGCGTTCTCCGCCTGGTCGGCGCCAAGGACAGCTATATCGCCCGCGCCTTCGTCCGCCGCTTCACGCTGCGCACCCTGGCCGGGGCCGCCGTGGGCGCCGCCGCAGGCCTGGTCGGTGTCGCCGCCCTGCCCGCCGCCGATGCCGCCGGAGGGTTCCTGACCGGGCTTGGCTTTTCCGGCACCGGCTGGCTCTGGCCCTTTGCCCTGCCACCGCTGGCTGCTATCGTGGCCTTCCTCGCCACCCGCCGCGCCGCCTTCCAGAAACTGCGAGAGCTGACATGACCCCGATCCGCTGGTTTCTGTCGCTGGTGTTCATCATCCAGATGTATCTGGCGATGGCGGTGATCGCGGTGGTCTTCGCCCCCTGGGCGCTGGTCTCGCGCCACGGTGCGCGGGTTGCCTGCAAGACATTCTGCCGCTGGGTGATCTTCTCGCTTCGCGTCCTGACCGGCCTGAAATCTGAAGTCCGCGGCACGCCGCCCGTCGGCGAGGCGCTGATCGCCGCCAAGCACCAGAGCTTCCTCGACATCATCCTGATCTTCAA
>NZ_DAIQAT010000074.1:0-16299 GCF_036781545.1 Tabrizicola sp. | reverse complement strand
AGTTTTCCTGCCCGACGATTACCGCCCCGCCGAAGACGAGCCGTTCATGAACGACAGGCAGCTCGAATACTTCCGGCGGAAACTCCTCATCTGGAAGCAGGAGCTGCTGGATCAGTCCGCCGAGACCATCGACAGCCTGCAGGACAGCGCCCGCAACGTCCCCGACATCGCCGACCGCGCGTCAGAGGAGACCGACCGCGCCTTGGAACTTCGCACCCGCGACCGCCAGCGCAAGCTCGTTGCCAAGATCGACGCGGCGCTGCGCCGGATCGACAGCGGCGAGTTCGGCTATTGCGAGGTCTCGGGCGAACCGATCAGCCTGAAACGGCTGGATGCGCGGCCCATCGCCACGATGACGCTGGAAGCGCAGGAAAAGCACGAACGCCGCGAGAAGGTGCATCGCGACGACTGAGACCCAGGAAGGGGGCCGGAGGTGTCCAGCCCGTCTGACAAACGCCTGACCGGTGGCTGCTATTGCGGCGCGGTGGGCTACACGGTCGAAGATGCCTTCGACTACGCGCTGAACTGCCATTGCGGCAATTGCCGCCGCACCACCGGCGCCGCCTTCAAACCCTTTGCGGGCATTCAGCGCGACAGGCTGGCCCTGACCCACGGTGCCGACCGGCTGATGGTCCATGGCGACGACCTCACCAACAACACCCATTGCGCGACCTGCGGCTCTCTCCTCTATTCGGTGGTCCGCGAGGGTCGCTGGCTGCATGTCGCGATGGGAACGCTGATCGACACGCCCTCGATCCGGCCCGCCGCGCATATTTTCGTCGGGTCCAAGGCGGCGTGGCATGACATCACCGATGACCTGCCGCAGTATCAGGAGTTTCCGACATGAGCCTGATCGGCCAGCCCGTCACCATCATCGGCGCCGGTGTTGCGGGGCTTGCCGCGGCGCGCGCGCTGGCCCTGCGCGGGGCCGCCGTCACCGTGCTGGAACAGGCGGATGCTATCCGCGAGGTCGGCGCAGGCCTGCAAATCTCGCCCAACGGGGCGGCGGTCCTGCGCGGGCTTGGCCTGCAAGAGGCGCTGGATGCCGCCTCGATGCGTGCCGAGGCGGTGCAGCTGATCGACGGGCCGACCGGCGAGGGCGTGACGCGCCTCGACCTCGGCCGCCTGCGCCCCGGACAGGGATATCACTTCCTGCATCGCGCCGATCTGATCGAACTTCTGTTGAAGGGTGCCACCGAAGCGGGCGTCACGCTCCGCCTCCTCTCCCGGACGACCGCGGTAGATGTTTCCGGCGCGCGTCCGGTGATCACGCTTGAAACCGGCGAGCGCATCGAGACGCCGCTGCTGATCGGGGCGGATGGCTTGCATTCCCAGACCCGCGCTGCGCTGAACGGGCCGGAAACGCCGTTCTTCACCCGTCAGGTCGCCTGGCGCGCGGTGATCCCCTGCGACCCCGGCGCGTCCCCGGTGGCCGAAGTCCATATGGGCCCCGGCCGCCATCTGGTCAGCTACCCGCTGCGCAATGGCACGCTCCGCAACATCGTCGCGGTCGAGAAACGCGAGAAATGGGCCGAGGAAAGCTGGACTTTGCGGGATGACGCCATCACCCTGCGTATCGCCTTCGAGGGTTTCTCGCCCCGCGTCCGCGGCTGGCTCGACCGGGTGGAGGACCCCTGGCTCTGGGGTCTTTTCCGCCACCAGGTCGCCGGGGCTTGGGTGAAACCGATGGGGCAGGGCGGGGTGGCGATCCTCGGCGATGCCGCCCATCCGACGCTGCCCTTCCTCGCGCAAGGCGCCAGCATGGGGCTGGAGGATGCCTGGGTTCTGGCCCGGATGCTCGCCACCCATGACACCCCCGCCGCCGCGCTGGCGGCCTACCAATCCGCGCGAAAGCCCCGCACCACCCGCATCGTCGCCGCTGCCAATGCCAATGCCCGGGCCTACCACCTGTCCGGCCTGCCGCGGATGATCGGCCACACCGGCCTTCGGCTCTTTGGCCGCTTCTCCCCCGGTACCATGGTCAGCCGCTTCGACTGGCTCTACGATCACGACGTGACGGGAGATCGCAGTTGATCCTCGATCCAAACCCCGGACCTCTTGAACCGGCCCGAAGCCCGGATTAGACCCCAAGCCGAAGCTGAACACCTGGTTCGTGCTCGGACCCTGCCGGGTGTCCACCCCCCTCCGCCCTTCCCGGACCCGTCCGGACCGGGCCTGCCTGACCCTGGACGGAACCTTGCCGCCACTGGCCCGCATCGCCGCCGGTCTTGCCCTGGGAAGCCTGGGCGGCTTGGCCTTCTATGCCCTGTCACTGCCCTTGCCCTGGATGCTGGGCGCGTTGTTCGTGACCATGGTGGCCTCGGTCGCGGGTTGGCCGGTTCTGGGGCCCGCGCGGCTGCGCCCGGCGATCGTGGCGGTCATCGGCGTTCTCCTCGGTTCGCGTTTCACATCCGATGTGGTGCAGCAGGCGGGCGAGGCGGTCATCACGCTGTCGATCCTGCTGGTCTATCTGGCGGCGGTTGCGGCGCTGGTCGTGCCCTATTACCGGCTGGTCGGGCGGCAGGACTGGACCACTGCCTATTTCGCGGGCATGCCGGGCGGACTGTCCGAAATGGTGGAACTGGGCGAGGCGCGGGGCGCGGATGTCTCGGCGGTGGTGCTGGCTCATTCGCTGAGGATCGTGCTGACCATCGGGGTGATGGCGGTGCTGTTCCGGCTGGTGCTTGGCTATGATGTGGGCGGGGCGGGCAGTGCGGCTGGGGCGAAGGCGATGCCCGGCCTTGCCGACGCTGCATTGATGGCAGTCTGCGCGATCCTGGGCGCGGCGCTCGGGCTGCGCCTGCGTCTGCCGGCCCCGTCGTTCCTCGGCCCGCTGATCCTGTCGGCGGGTGTTCACATGGCCGGGATCACCGAAAGCGCGCCGCCCGGCCTTCTGGTCAATCTGGCGCAGGTGGTGCTGGGCACCATCCTCGGCTGCCGTTTCCGCGGGATCAGCCCGACCCTGGTTCTGCGGGCGGGGCTCCTCAGCCTTGGCGCGACCATCCTGACGCTATGCCTTGCCCTGGCCGCCGCCCTTGCCATGCGGGCCGTGACCGGTGTCGGCCTGGATCAGGGCATCCTGGCGCTCGCCCCCGGCGGCTTGACCGAGATGGGGCTCATCGCCCTTGCGATCCACGCCGATGTTGCCTTCGTGGCCCTGCATCATGTGGTGCGCATCCTGGTGATCATCGTGGTCGCGCCGATCCTGTCACGGCGGCTCGGACCCGGAAAGTAGCCCGCGGAACGGATTCCCGCACACATCGGGGCACTGCCACTTGCCTACTTGCAAATAGTTCTCATTTACATTCTAATCCATCCGACCAGACAGGTGCCCGATGTCCCCCTTCCGCCGTTCGCTTCTTCTTTCCAGCTTCATCCTTGCCGCATGGCCCGCGCTGTCCCAGGACCGGCTGAAGGTCGTCACCACCTTCACCGTCATCGCCGACATGGCCCGCAACGTGGCGGGGGAGGGGGTCGATGTCGTCTCCGTCACCAAGCCCGGCGCCGAGATCCACGGCTATGAGCCCACGCCGAAGGACATCGTCGCCGCTTCGGATGCCGACCTGATCCTGCGCAACGGTCTCGGCCTGGAACGCTGGTTCGAGCAGTTCCTGGGGAACCTCGGCGAGGTGCCGTCGGCGACCCTGACCGATGGAATCGCGCCGATCTCGATCACCGGCGGCGATTATGACGGCAAGCCCAATCCCCACGCCTGGATGAGCCTGTCGAACGCCGCGATCTATGTCGACAACATCCAGAAGGCGCTGTCCGCCGCCGATCCCGCCAATGCCGCGACCTATGCCGCCAATGCGACCGCCTACAAGGCCAGCCTCGCCGCCGCGCTCGACCCGCTGAAGGCCGAGATCGCCGCTTTGCCGGAGGACCGCCGCTGGCTTACCACCTGCGAGGGCGCCTTCTCCTACCTCGCCCGTGACCTCGGCCTGCACGAATTGTATCTCTGGCCGATCAACGCCGACCAGCAGGGCAGCCCCCGCCAGGTCCGTGCAGTGATCGACGGGGTGCGCGAACACCGGATTCCGGCGGTCTTCTGCGAAAGCACCGTCTCCTCCGACCCCGCCGAACAGGTCGCCCGCGAAACCGGCGCGGCTTTCGGCGGCGTGCTTTATGTCGACAGCCTGTCCGAGCCCGACGGCCCTGTCCCGACCTATCTCGACCTTCTGAAAGTCACCACCGAAACCATCGCCCGGGGCCTGGCCCCGGCGAACTGACCCACCGGACCGAGGACATGATGCGCGACGAGACGGCAGAGATTGGCGCAAGCGAAGGCATCTTCGCCAAAGGCGTCACCGTCACCTACCGGAACGGCCTGACCGCACTGACCGATGCGAGCTTCGCCATTCCCCAAGGCACGATCACCGCCCTCGTGGGCGTGAACGGCGCCGGGAAATCCACCCTTTTCAAGGCGATCATGGGCTTCGTCCCGGTAGCCCGCGGCACGATCCGCCTTCTGGGAATGCCCGTGCGCGAGGCCCTGCGCCGGAACCTCGTCGCCTATGTTCCCCAGGCCGAGGAGGTCGACTGGTCCTTCCCGGTCCTGGTCGAGGATGTGGTGATGATGGGCCGCTACGGCCATATGGGGATGCTCCGCCGCCCCTCTGCGACCGACCGCGCCAAGGTGGATCAGGCGCTGGCGCGCGTGGGCCTGACCGACCTCCGCCACCGCCAGATCGGAGAGCTTTCCGGCGGCCAGAAGAAGCGCGTCTTCCTCGCCCGGGCGCTTGCGCAAGAGGGGCGGATCATCCTTCTCGACGAACCCTTCACCGGGGTCGACGTGAAGACCGAGGAGCAGATCATCGCCCTTCTCCGCACGCTCCGCGACGAGGGCCATGTCATGCTGGTCTCGACCCACAACCTCGGCTCGGTCCCCGATTTCTGCGACCGCACCGTGCTGGTGAAGGGCACGGTCCTCGCCTATGGCCCGACCGAGACCACCTTCACCCGCGAGAATCTGGAACATGCCTTCGGCGGCGTGCTCCGCCACTTCACCCTCGGTGGCACCGACCTGCATGACGACGACGACACCCGCGAGATCAGCATCCTCACCGACGACGAACGCCCCTTCGTGCAATACGGCCGGAAGGGCGACAGATGACCGGTCCTGCCTTTCACATTTGCGCAAATATCCCCGCCGGAGGCCCTTCGCCCGAGCCGGTTGCGCGCCCTTCGCGCGCAGAGGCGAGACAAGAGGCGCGCGGCGCAGCCGCTCGTTTTGACAACCGCCCCGACGCGCGGGAGGCTGTCCATGCTTGAACCCTTCGCCTACGGCTACATGACCAATGCCATGTGGGTCTCCGCCCTCGTCGGCGGGGTCTGCGGCTTCCTCTCCGCCTATCTCATGCTGAAAGGCTGGTCGCTGATCGGCGATGCGCTTTCGCATTCCGTCGTTCCGGGGGTCGCCGGGGCCTATATCCTCGGCCTTCCCTTCGCCTTGGGCGCCTTCCTCTCCGGGGGGCTTGCCGCGGCCGCCATGCTGTTTCTCAGCAACCGAACCGGGCTCAAGACCGATACCGTGATCGGCCTCATCTTCACCTCCTTCTTCGGCCTTGGCCTGTTCCTGATCTCGATCTACCCGACCTCGGTCTCGATCCAGACCATCACCATGGGCAATATCCTCGCCATCTCGCCCGGCGACACGTTGCAACTGGTCATCATCGGCGGGGTTTCCGCCGCCATCCTGCTGGTCCTCTGGAAGGACCTGATGGTCACCTTCTTTGACGAGGCCCATGCCCGCACCATCGGCCTGCGCCCAGACCTGCTGAAGGGGATTTTCTTCACCCTCCTTTCCGCCTCGACCGTCGCCGCGATGCAGACCGTGGGCGCCTTCCTCGTCGTCGCCATGGTCGTCACCCCCGGCGCCACAGCCTATCTTCTGACCGACCGCTTTCCCCGGCTTCTGGCGCTTGCCGCCAGCATCGGCGCCGCGACCGGTTTCGGCGGAGCCTATCTTTCCTACTTCCTCGACGGCGCCACGGGCGGCATCATCGTCCTCCTGCAAACCGCGCTTTTCGCGCTGGCCTTCGTCTTTGCCCCGAAGCACGGCCTTCTCGCCGCGAAGCGGAGGGCAAGCGCATGATCGACCTCCTGATGCAACCCTTCCAGTTCCCGTTCATGCGGAACGCCTTCCTGATCGCGCTGATCGTCGCCCCGCCTTGCGCGCTGCTCTCTTGCTTCCTGGTCCTCAAGGGCTGGGCGCTGATGGGCGATGCGGTCAGCCATGCCGTCCTTCCCGGCATCGTGCTGGCCTATATGGCGGGCCTTCCGCTTCTGATCGGGGCTTTCGTCGCGGGCCTCGGCTCGGCGCTGCTGACGGGCTGGCTGGCCGACAACAGCCGGATCAAGCGCGACACGGTGATGGGCGTGGTCTTTTCCGCCATGTTCGCCAGCGGAGTGGTGCTGATCACCGCCTTCCCGACCGATGTCCACCTCGACCATATCCTCTTCGGCAACATGCTGGGGGTGGGGCAGGGCGACCTGATCGCCGCCGCAGCCATCGCCGCCCCCGTGGCCCTTGTCCTGGTGCTGAAATGGCGCGACCTGATGCTCCACGCCTTCGACCCGGCACAGGCCCAGGTTTCGGGCCTGCCGGTGAAGCTTCTGCACTACGGCCTCCTCGCCATCCTGGCCCTGACCATCGTCGCCACGCTCTCCTCCGTCGGGCTGATCCTGGCCATCGGCCTTCTGATCGCGCCGGGAGCCATCGCCTTCCTGATCACCCGCAGCTTCGGCGCGATGCTGATCGCGGCGACCCTTGTCTGCCTTCTCGCCATGACCACCGGGCTCTGGGTCAGCTTCCACCTCGACAGCGCCCCCGCGCCGACCATCATCCTGGTCCTGACCAGCCTTTTCCTTGTGGCCTTCCTGCGTCGGGCGATCCTGATCCGCCGCGCCCAGGGTCCCGCCGCCTGATCCGGCTTTACGGCGGTGGCGCAAGCCCTTACCCATGACCGGGCAATCCATGGGATGCCGCATGACCGCTCTTCCCACCGCACTGACCCGCTCGGTCGAAGATGGGCTGGCCCGTCTGCAGGCCGAACCGCCGACGCCTGCGCGGCTGGAACGCCAGCTGCGCCTTCTGGCGAAGTGGCGCTCGATCCTCCTCGCCAACACGCTGGGCGCGCGCGGCGGCGGCACGGTTCTCTCGGGTCCCTTCGCGGGCATGGCCTATGCTGTCGAGGTGTCCGAAGGGGGCCGTGCGCCCCGCCTTCTCGGCGCCTATGAGGCCAGCCTGCATCCGGTGATCGAGACGGTGATCTCCCGCGGCTATCCGCAGATCCTCGATATCGGCTGCGCCGAGGGTTACTATGCCGTGGGTCTCGCCCTCCGGATGCCAGGCGCCACCGTCCACGCCCGCGACAGCGATCCCGGGGCCCGTGCGCTGTGCGCTGCCCTCGCCGTGGCCAACGGCGTCGCCGAGCGGCTGCAGATAGGCCCCGAGGTTTCGCATGCCGACTTCGCGCTCTGCACAAAGGCCCCGACCTTCATCCTCTGCGACATCGAAGGTGCCGAGGCCGCACTTCTCGACCCCGCCAAAGCTCCCGCGCTGACGCAGGCCGACATCCTGGTCGAAGTCCACGAAGGCCTGCGCCCCGGCCTCATTGCCAGCCTTGAGGGCCGCTTCGCCCCCAGCCACCATGTCACCCGGATTGACCGCGCGCTCCGGCCCGATCTCCTGCCCGCCTGGGCCGAGACGCTGTCCGACCTCGACCGCCTGCTGCTGCTGTGGGAATGGCGCGCTTCGCCCACCCCCTGGCTCTGGATGGAACGCCGCTGATGCCCGCATCCTCGACCCCGCCGATGGCGAATGCCGCGATCTGGTATGTGGCCGATGGCTACGACCCGGCAAAGAAAGGCATCAACGGCCGCCGCGTCGCCGGGGAAAGCTTCCTGCGCGGTTTCTTCGCCCACGGTCAGGTGCAGGAATTCGTCTCCATCGCTCATGCCCAGTCCGACCATGCCACCTTCGCCGACCTTGCCCGCGCGACCGGCGTGACCCGGCCCCTGCGCGCGGTCCGGCTCGATGCACCGAAGGATTTGAGCCCGGTCGATGTCGTCTACTATCCCGCCCCGATCTCTCCGACCGAGGCCTGGCGCCGCGCCCCGCATGGCGCCGCCGCCTGGGCGCTCTGCGGCATTACCCATACCACCGCGACGCGTAATGTGATGCAGACGCTCTTCGACCTCCGCTCCGCCCCGCAGATGCCCTGGGACGCGGTGATCTGCACCTCCGCCGCGGTGCAGGCCTCGGTCCGCCGGTTGATGGAATTGGCCGAGGCGCATCTTGCACAGCGTTTCCCAGGCGCCGTCCTGCCCGCGCGCCCGCTTCTGCCCGTCATCCCCCTCGGGATCGACTGCGCCGTGCTCCGGCCCGACCCGGTGCTTGGCCAGGGCCTTCGCGCCCGGATCGGCGCCGCGCCCGGAGATATGGTCGCCGTCTCCATCGCTCGGCTGACTCCGGACGAGAAATTCGATCCGCTTCCCCTTTTCCTGGCGCTGGAGCTTGCCGCCGCCGAGCTTCGTAGCCCCGGAACCAAGCTCCACCTCGTCCTCTGCGGCCAATTCTCCGAGGCTCCCTGGGCCGAGACCTTCGCCACTGCCGCCGCCCGGCTGATGCCCTCCTGCGGCTATCACGTGCTCGACGGCGGCGATGCGACTGAACGCAAGGCCACGCTCTCGGGCGGTGATGTCTTCGTCTTCCCCGTCGACAACCTGCAGGAAACATTCGGCCTCGCACCGATCGAGGCGATGGCGGCGGGCCTGCCGGTGATCGTCTCGGATTGGGATGGGATGAAGGATACCGTGACGGCGGAAGTGGGCTTCCGCATCCCGACCGAGCTGCCCCGCGCCGGGCTTTCGGCCTATGTCTCCGCGCGCTTCCTTGGCGGCACCGACAGCTACCTGCAATACCTCAGCCAGCTCTCCGCGATGACCCCGGTCGACGTCGCCGCCCTGGCTCGTGCGCTGGTGACGCTGGCCCGCGACCCCGACCTTCGGGCACGGATGGGCGCCAAGGCGCGCGAGCGGGCGCAGCGGCTTTATGACTGGTCGGCGGTGATCCCGCAGATGCAGGCGCTCTGGGGCGAGCAGGCCGCGATGCTTGCCCATGCCCGCGCGCAGGGCGGTCCGGACGTGGCCCCGCGCCAGCCGGGCCTGATCCCGGTCGGGCCGGCGGTCGAGGAGATGTTCGCCGCCTATCCGACCGGCTTTGCATCCGAGGCCCGCCGCCTCGCCGCGACCGGGTCTGCCCATCGCCCCTTGGTCGCCGAGACCTTCGGACTGCGCAACTACGCCCTCCGCCGCCGCCTGCTGGAGGACCCCGCCCGCATCCAGACCGTCCTCGCCGCCTATGAGGCGACCGGCCCGGGCGGCGCGACCGAGGCCGAGGTCGCCGCCGCCACCCGACTGCCCGCCGCCATGGTCGCACGGCTCTCGCTGTGGCTGCTCAAATACCACTTTCTGCAAGAGGTTCCCGCATGACCCGCTCGATCCTGATCACCGGTGCCGGGGCCGGCATCGGCCGCGCCACCGCACGTCTCTTCTTGGCCGAGGGCTGGGAGGTCGCGCTCCTCGGCCGCCGCCGCGCCGCGCTGGAGGAGACTGCCGCCGGGTACAACGCCCGCATCCTGACCGCCGACGTGGGCGATCCGGCCCAGATCGACGCCGCCTTCGCCCAGTTGTCCCGCCTTGACGTCCTCTTCAACAACGCGGGGATCTCCGCCCCGGCCGCGCCCATCGACGAGATTCCGGTCGAGACCTGGCTGGAGGTCAGCCGCACCAACATCACGGGCATGTTCCTCTGCGCCCGCGCCGCCTTCGGCCTGATGCGCCGCCAGTTCCCGCGCGGCGGACGCATCATCAACAATGGCTCGATCTCAGCCCATGTCCCGCGGCCGGGCAGCACCCCCTATACCATGTCGAAACATGCGGTGACGGGCCTCACCCGCACCCTCGGCCTGGACGGTCGCGCCTATGACATCGCCTGTGCCCAGATCGACATCGGCAATGCGCTGACCGACATGGCCGCCGCCTTCACCACCGGCGTCCCCCAGGCCAATGGCGAGACCCGCGTGGAGCCTGTGATGGACGTCGAGCATGTCGCGGCGATGGTCCTGCACATGGCCAGCCTGCCCCTGGAGGTGAACACCCCCTTCGTGACCATCATGGCCCGCGACATGCCCTATATCGGGCGGGGTTAGCCGAACTGCCCCGGAATCTCGCGCAAGAGCCGCTTCACCCGCGGGTCCCGCAGCGCGTAGAATATCGCCTTGCCTTCGCGCCGGGTGCTTACCAGCCCCTCCAGCCGCAGTCGGGCCAGCTGCTGGCTGACCGCCGCCTGGCGCTGGCCGAGAAGTTCCTCCAGCTCCGTGACCGATTTCTCGCCCCCCGCCAGATGGCACAGGATCATCAGCCGCCCCTTGTGGCTCAGCGCCTTCAGGAAAGCCGCCACCCGGTCGGCCCGGTCCGTCATCCACCAGACGACGTCCTGGTCTGCGGAACCATCCGCCGCGGCTTCGACGGGTTCCATCTTCATTGCACCACCCACACAACCTCACATTGCAAACCGATAGCATGTGCCGTCGCCGCCCACGACAGTCCCTTGCCTGGCCGGTCGCCGCCGGGCAAGGTTCCGCCGAAGCGCGGGGCCGTCCCGCGCCCCTTGCCGAAGGATCCCCCATGCGCCCCTCCGCCTTCACCGCCCCCGGCCGCTTCTGGCGCGGCAACCTGCACACCCATTCCACCCGCTCCGACGGCGTTCTCTCGCCCGAGGAAGTCTGCCGCCGCTACCGGGCCGAAGGCTATGATTTCCTCGCGATCACCGACCATTTCATCGGCATCTACGACTATCCCATCGTCGATAGCCGCCCCTTCCGCAGCGAGAGCTTCACCACGCTGATCGGGGCCGAACTCCACTCCGGCGCGCAGTCGAATGGCGAGCTGTGGCATATCCTCGCCGTGGGCCTGCCCGATGATTTCCCCCCGCCCTCGACCACCAGCTTCATCGCTGAACCGGGGCAGGAGAGCGGTCCTGACATTGCCGCCCGCGCGGCGGCCGCCGGGGCCTTTGTCGCCGTCGCCCATCCGCAATGGTCCGGCCTGACGCTGGCTGACGCCCGCACCATCGAGGCCGCTCATGCGGTCGAGATCTACAACCACGGCTGCGCCACAGGCTGCGACCGCCCGGACGGGGCCGGGATCGCCGATCTTCTGCTGACCGAGGGTCGCAAGATCAGCCTCATCGCCACCGATGATGCGCATTTCCATGAGCCCGACCACTTCGGCGGCTGGGTCATGGTGAAGGCCACCGAGAACACGCCCGAGGCGCTGCTCGCCGCCCTGAAACGCGGGGATTTCTATTCATCGCAGGGTCCGCAGATCCACGATGTCCATCTGGACGGCAACAGGATCGTGGTCGAATGCACCGCCGCCGTCTCGGTGGTGGCGATGGGCTGGGGGACGGGCGCGCAAGGCGTGCACGGGCATTCGATGACCCGCTGCGAAGTGCCGCTCGACCGCCTGCTCGGCAGCCCTTGGGTCCGCGTCTCGGTGATCGACGCGGCAGGCAAACGTGCCTGGTCGAACCCGATCTGGCGCGAGCCCGGCCCCAATCCGCGCATCTTCTGATCGCCCGGCAGGGCGCTAAGAAGACCCCTACCGGGTCGCGTCGCCTTTCCGCACTTGGGAAGGGCGGAAATGCACTCCGGTCGGGGTCCAGAAGGGGGACGTGTGGCGATGGGGCAGGGCCGCTCCGCCGAGGATACGTCCCCTCCGCACCTTCGGGGACGGGCCGGTCCAGCATTCCCCCCGTCCGCGACAAAGTGCCGACGGTTTGCCATCGTGCCTTGACCCCTATCCCCCCGACACCTAAACCGTCGGATAAACCCGACAAAAGGAGTCAGTCAATGCTGCGTCTCTCGACCCTCGCTCTCCTCGCCGCTTCCGTTCCCGCCTTCGCCCAGGAAATCAACGTCTATTCCCACCGCCAGCCCGAGCTGATCCAGCCCCTCGTCGATGCCTTCACCGCCGAAACCGGCATCACCGTCAACGTGGCCTTCGTCGACAAGGGCATGGCCGAGCGCCTCCAGGCCGAGGGCAGCCGTTCCCCCGCCGACCTTGTCCTCACGGTCGACATTGCCCGTCTGATGCAGATCGTCGATGCGGATGTAACGCAAGCCGTCCAGTCCGACGTGCTGGAAGCCAACATCCCCGCCGAACTGCGCGATCCCGCCGATCACTGGTTCGGTCTCACCTCGCGCGCCCGCGTCGTCTATGCCTCGAAGGACCGCGTCGCCCCCGGCGATGTCACCACTTATGAGGATCTCGCCTCGGACAAATGGAAGGGCCGGCTCTGCACCCGCTCGGGCCTGCACGACTACAACGTCGCCCTCCTTGGCGCGATGATCGTCCACCATGGCGAGGAAGCCGCGACCAAATGGGCCGAGGGGCTGAAGGCCAACCTGGCGAAGAAGCCGGATGGCGGCGACCGCGACCAGGTCAAGGCCATCGCCGCCGGTGAATGTGATATCGCGCTGGGGAACACCTATTACATGGGCCAGATGCTCGCCGACCCGGAACAGAAGGCCTGGGCCGAAACCGTGAACATCGTCTTCCCGACCTTCGAGGGCGGCGGCACGCACCTGAACATCTCGGGCGTTGCGATGACCAAATCCGCACCGAACAAGGAAAACGCGCTGAAATTCATGGAATGGCTCTCGGGCGATCATGCGCAGAAAATCTACGCCGAGACGAACTATGAATTCCCGGTCAAAGTCGGCGTCGAGCGGTCCGAACTGGTGAAGAGCTGGGGCGAGTTCACCCCCGATGCGACGCCTCTGGCCGACATCGCCAAGGCCCGCGCCGCCGCGCTGAAGATCATGGAGACGGTGGACTTCGACGGCTAAGGGTCCGCGCTCTTCACATCCGCGGGCCTGCGCGCTTCGGTGATTGCGGTCTGTCCGGTTTTCGGATTTGATCAAAGGCTGACCGCAACGCCTTCGAGGACCGCCGCCATGCCCGTTCTGAACCGTATCGCCTCTTACGCCGAGGAAATGAAGGGATGGCGGCGGTATCTGCACCAGCATCCGGAGCTGGCCTTCGACTGCCATGACACGGCGGCCTGGATCGCGGATCGGCTGCGCGAGATCGGGGTGGACGAGATCCATCCCGGCATCGCGAAGACCGGGATCGTGGCGCTGATCCGCGGGCGCGGCGACGGGCCGGTCATCGGGCTGCGCGCCGATATGGACGCGCTGCCGATCGAGGAACTGACCGGGGCGGCCTATGCCAGCACGGTGAAGGGCAAGATGCACGCCTGCGGCCATGACGGGCATGTGACGATGCTTCTGGGCGCGGCGAAGTATCTGGCCGAGACGCGGAACTTCTCGGGCACCGTAGCGCTGATCTTCCAGCCGGCGGAAGAGGATGGCGGTGGCGGGCAGGTCATGGTGCAGGAGGGCATCATGGACCGGTTCGGGATCGGCCAGGTCTACGGCATCCACAATGCGCCGAACGTGCCTTTTGGACATTTCCAGACCACGCCGGGGCCGTTGATGGCCTCGGTCGATACCGCGGTGGTCAAGGTCACCGGGCGCGGCGGGCACGGGGCCACGCCGCATGAATGCGTCGATCCGGTGGTGGCCATCGTCGGGATGGTGCAGGCCCTGCAGACGATCATCCCGCGCAACGTCTATGCGCTGGACGAGGCGGTGATCTCGGTCACGATGATCCATACCGGGTCGGCCTCGAACATCATCCCCGAGAACGGAAGCTTCGCCGCCACCATCCGCTGCTTCAAGCCGGATGTGCGGGCGCTGCTGAAGAAGCGGTTCTTCGAGATCGTCGAGGGCCATGCGGCGGCCTATGGGGTGACGGCGAGCATCGACTATGACTGGGGCTATCCCGCGACGATCAACCACGAGGAAGAGGCGGATTTCGCCGCCGAGGTCGCGCGCGAGGTCTCGGGCGCCGACGCGGTGGATGCGCGGGCAGGGCGCGAAATGGGGTCGGAGGATTTCAGCTACATGCTGGAGGCGCGGCCGGGGGCTTATCTTTTCCTCGGCACCGGGCCGGGGGCCGGGCTGCACCATCCAGCCTTCGACTTCAACGACGAGGCGGCGCCGGTCGGCGCCAGCTTCTTCGCCCGCCTGGTAGAGCGGGCTCAGCCCTTGGCCTGACGGATCCACGGGATCAGACCGAAGCCGATCTGCCCGCAAGACCGAGCGCGAAGGCCACGGCGAAGACCGGAAGGACATAGGCGAAGGCGGGCTTCAGCATCGGGGATGTCATACTGGCCGGACGGGAGCGGGGCAGCTAGAGTGCTGCCATCGACCCTTTTCAGGAAGAGGATTCTGGCGTGAAGGCCCTTGCAATTTCCCTGTCGCTGCTGGCGACGACCCCGGCGCTGGCCGATGAGTATTTCGGCTTCCGCTCGCCCACCGGCAACATCCATTGCGCGATGTACACCTTCAATGGCCGGACCGAGGCGCGCTGCGACCTGCGGTCCTATACGCCCAGCTACACCAAGAGACCGGCGGGCTGCGAACAGGACTGGGGCATGGCCTTCGGCGTGGGCGCGTCCGGCAAGGGGGAACTCCTCTGCGTGGGCGACACGGTGCAGGACCCCGGCAACCCGGTGCTGCCCTATGGCGAGGCGGTCTCGCTGGGAGGCATCTCCTGCGTCTCGGCCAAGACCGGGATGACCTGCACCAATGCGGAAGGCCACGGCTTCAACGTGGCGAAGGCCAAGCAGAAGCTGTTCTGACGCTTGCGGGCGGGGCAGGCGGTGGATGCCTCCGGCGGGGATATTTCGGCAAGGATGAAAGGCGCGAATCGGATTTGTCCCGAGCTGCGCCCGGGCGGGGCCGCTGATGGGGGCCGGATCAACCTTTGGACACCATATCTTGCCCCACCGCTACCTTTGGACCAAAGCGGGGGCTGGCCGGGTTTTGATCAAACTGCTACATTGACTGAACAGTCAGTGCCCGGAGACCGCCATGACCCTCGACCTGCCGAACACCCCGTCACCCGCCGATCTGTGGGAGATGGACCGGGCGCATTCCCTGCATCCCTGGACCAACTTCGGCCCGTTCGAGCGCGAGGGCTCTCTGGTCATCGCGCGGGGTGAGGGCTGCTATCTCTGGGACGCCGAGGGGCGGCGCTATCTGGATGCGGTCGGCGGCATGTGGTGCACCAACGTCGGCCTGGGGCGCAAGGACATGGCGCAGGCGATTGCGGATCAGGTGGAGCGGCTGGCCTTTGCCAACAGCTTCGTCGACGTGACGAACGCACCCTCGTCGCAGCTTTCGGCCCGGCTGGCGGCGCTGGCGCCGGGTGACCTGAACCGGGTGCATCTGACCACCGGCGGCTCGACGGCGGTGGATACCGCTGTCCGCATGGTCTGGTACTATCAGACCTGCATGGGGCGTCCGGGCAAGACCGACATCGTGGCGCGGGATCATTCCTATCACGGCTCCACCTACCTGTCGCAATCGGTGGGCAAGCGGCCCGGCGATCGGGTGGCCGAATTCCGCTACAAGGAAGACGGCATCCACCACCTGACCCCGCCGAACCCCTATCGCCGCCCGGAGGGGATGAGCGAGGCGGCCTTCTGCGACTGGCTCGTGGCCGAGTTCGAGGCGCTGATCGCGCGGGTCGGGGCCGACCGGATCGGCGGGTTCATCGCCGAACCGATCCAGGCCTCGGGCGGGGTGATCGTACCGCCAGAGGGCTACCTGCGCCGGATGTGGGAGGTCTGCCAGCGCCACGACATCCTGTTCATCGCCGACGAGGTGGTGACGGCCTTCGGTCGCCTTGGGCACTGGTTCGCGTCCGAGGCCGAGTTCGGCGTGGTGCCGGACATGATCACCTGCGCCAAGGGGCTGACCTCGGGCTACCTGCCCTTGGGGGCGCTGATCTTCAGCGACCGGATCTGGGAGGCGATGGCGGCGAAGGGTGAGCGGTGGTTCACCAGCGGCTTCACCTATTCCGGCCATCCCGTCAGCTGCGCGGCGGCGCTGAAGTCGATGGAGATCATCGAGGGCGAGGGGCTGCTGGAGAATGCTGCCACGGTCGGGGATTATTTCCTGGACCGGCTGAAAGGGCTGGAAGCGCTGCCGCTGGTGGGGCAGGTGCGCGGGCGGCGGCTGATGGTCTGCGTGGAGAATGTGGCCTCGAAGCTGACCAAGGAGCCGCTGCCGGATGGGGTGAACGAGTCGAAGCGCATCAGCGACGCGGCCGAGGCGATGGGGCTGATGGTGCGGCCCATCGGGCATCTGAACGTGATGT